>JAXDHJ010000080.1:0-35256 GCA_034664565.1 Solirubrobacteraceae bacterium | reverse complement strand
CCTTCGAGCAGATCGTCGTCACCGACAGCATCCCCGCCCGCCGGGAAGCCCCGGCCAACGTGGTCGTCCTCCCCCTCGCCGAGCTCCTCACCGACTCGATCCGGCGCATCTTCACCGACGGCTCGGTCAGCGAGGTGTTCGGCGGCGAGAACCAGCTCTTCTGACCCCTCCCGTGGCCAGCCCCATCGCCGTGCTCATGGACCGCCTCGGGCTGAGCGACGAGGAGGCGCTGAGCGTCTTCGAGGTCGATCCCCTCAGCGCCATCTCCGGCGATCTCGCCCACCGGCCCGAGCTCGGCATCCTCCTCTCGCTGAGCGACGCCGCCGCCGAGCGGGTCGGCGAGCCCCTCCTGCGCCGCTGGCTGCGCGCCGACGGACCGGCCGGGCGTCCCATCGCCCTGCTCCTGGCCGGCGACTTCGCCGGCTTCGAGGACGCCCTGGCCACCCTGGTCGAACGCGGCCTCGTCCTGCGCGGCGGGGGTTCCCGACCGGCGTAGCGCTCGCCGCGGCCTACCGACGGGTGACGAGGCTCCTACCACCGGGCTCTAGCATTCCGCCCGTCTGGCCGAATACCATCTCGAGAGTCGGTAGGAAGGGTCACCGGTGGTGGACGAAGGAGGCCAGGTGGACGCTCAGGGCCGAGATAGGGACGACGACGCGGAGGAGCTCCTACGCCGGGCTCTGCTCGATGCCGACGGCTCGGTGGCGGTGGCCCTGCGGGTCGGCGGGCTCTCCCTTTGCGATGCCCTGACCGTCGTCTTCCACGGGCGCCGCGACCTCGGGACCATCCAGACCTACGTCGCCCACGGCGGCCGCGGCGCCGGCTCCGCCCTCGGCCCCGACGAGCTCCTGCGGGTGCCGTGCGACATCGACCTCGCAGACGCCGCCGATCGCCAGGACGCCGAGCACCTCTATGCCAGCCAGGCCGCCGCCATGCGCGACGCCCTGCTCGCCGCCGACACCGTCCTCGCCGTCTGGCGCGAGCCCCTCGAGGCCCTGTTCGGAGGCGAGATCGACGTCGACCGATCCATCGCCCTCAACACCCGGCTCCCCGCGGCTCGCCTCATGCCCATCGCCCTGGTCGCCCCCGAGCGCCGGCTCACCGTCACCCCGGTGTGCGGGGCCCGCACCCTCGCCGAGGGCCGACCGCCTCTCGGCATCGCCTGCGCCCAGCAGGACGTGGCTCGGGTCTATCCCCTCCCCGACGACCCCGAGCGCTGCCTGGAGGACTTCCTCGACCTCACCGCCGAGCACGCCCGCACGCTGGCCGAGCAGCTCGATCACCAGGAGGCCTCGATCCGGCGCTTCCTCGAGCTCAGCGACTGACCACGCCTGCGCCGGGCGGCGCCTCGGTCCGGGCACCCGGGCACGGCCGCCCGAGCCGGCTCCTGCTTGCGGGCTCGGCCGCCGGAGCCGGTTCCGGGCTCGCCCGCCGAGCCGGCTCTCCGGCCGGGGCCCGGCCGAGCCTCATGGCGTAGGCTCGCGTCCAGTGGACTTCGATGAGCTGGTCACCGCGCTGAGCGCCCTCCAGGGGCGAACCGTACGCCTGCAGCTCGGCACCCCGGGAAACGAGACCGTGGCCCTGGAGACCACAGGACCCCTCCACGCCGAGGACGGCGGCGACGGGTGGGCCGTGTTCACCCTGGCCGGGGCCGAGGTCCGGATCAACCTCAGCCAGGCCGAGTTCACCGAGGCCGAGAGCTCGCTCGACGGCTCGGGCTCGCTGCGCTTCCTGAGCAGCGGCGTCGAGTTCTACGTCGTGCCGGCCAACCGCCGGTAGCCCCCCGGCGAGGGCCGGCCACACCCGGACCTCCCGGCCCGGCCGTCCGCCCGCCGGCCGGCGACCCCGCCGCCCGGCGCTGGGGCGGCGGCTAGGCTCCCGGCCCATGTCCCGGCGGCTTCGCATCTCGCTGATCAGCGCCGGCGTCGTCCTCTTCCTCCTCGTCAGCTTTCTCCTCGCCCGCTTCCTCGCCGTCGAGAACGTCGAGCGCGATGCCGTGCTCGGCCTGCTCCGCGCCCAGGCCCGGGGCGACGCCGCCGCCATGCTGGCCACCCTGCGCGACTGCCGGGACACCTGTCCCCAGGTGGTTCGCGTCAACGCCGGCTCGCTCCGCGGGCCCGGCCAGGTGACCATCCTCAACGACAAGTCGGCCACCGCCTACTCGCTGGGGGGGGCCACCGGGAAGACCCGCATCGCCTGGAAGCTCCCCAACCGCCTCCCGGTGGTCCAGTGCGTCCTCGTGCGCCGCCGGGGCAGCGTCCTGCGCGGCCTGCAGGTCACGCTCCTCAGCCTGAGCGCCCCGATCGACGGCACGGCCGACTGCTGACCCGGGCCGCCAGCGAGCCGCCTGCGATCGGCCAAGCCCGGGGGCCCGAGCCCACCTGGCTCTGCCAACGGCGGCGCGGCCTCCCCGCCATCCGCCGGGGCCGGCCGCGCCCCACCGCCGGGCCGGGTCGGCGGGCGGGGGCGAGCCGGCCTGCGGTACCATGCGCAGCCCCATGGCCACCAGTCAGACCACCAGGCTCGAAGTGACAAGCCGCCAGAGCTCCGGCTCGCGCGCGGTGCGCCGCCTGCGCCGGGCGGGACTGGTCCCGGGCGTCCTCTACGGCGGCGAGGCCGAGCCGATCGCCTTCGAGGTCGGCGCCCGCACGCTGCGCCAGGCGCTGGCCGGGCACGGCGCCGTGCTCGACCTCAGCATCGACGGGGCTCCCCCGACCCCGGCCGTGCTCAAGGACTACCAGCGCGACGCGGTCCGCGGCCAGACCCTCCACGTCGACCTCGTCCGGGTCCGGCTCGACCGGGTGATCCACGCCATGGTCCCCCTCGAGTTGACCGGCGGCGACGACTCGCCCGGGGTCAAGGAGGGCGGGGTGCTCGAGCAGATCACCCATGAGCTGAGCGTCGAGGCGCTGCCGACCTCGATCCCCGAGCTCATCACCCATGACGTCTCGGCCATGGACATCAACGACACCGTCACCCTGGACGCCGTCACCGCCCCCGAGGGCGTGAAGCTCATCGACGACCCCGAGCTGACCATCGCCACCCTCTCCCCGCCGCGCCTGCAGACCGACGCCGAGCCGGAGATCGAGGGCGAGACCGAGCGGGTCGGCGAGGCCTCCGCCGGCGACGCCGCCGACGACGACGCCTAGCCGTCGCCCGGCGCGATGGCCCGGCCGGGACCCGCGCCGGGTTGGCGGGCGAGCCTGCACAGGGAGGCGAACCCTTGATCCTCAAGCGCGGCGCCCCGATCGACTGGCTGGTGGTCGGCCTCGGCAACCCGGGCCGGGCCTACGAGGGCACCCGCCACAACCTGGGCTTCGTGGTGGTCGACGAGCTCGCTCGCCGGTGGGAGCTCGGGCGCGGGCGGACCCGCTTCGCTGGTCACCTGCGCGAGGGCCGCGCCGGACCGGGCGGCTCCCGGGTCGCCCTCCTCCAGCCCCAGACCTTCATGAATGAGGCCGGCCGGTCGGTCGGCCCGGCTCGCGGCGCGCTGCGGGTCGACCTCGACCGGGTGCTCGTCGTCCACGACGAGATCGACCTCCCCTTCGGCGAGGTCCGGGCCCGGCTGGGAGGCGGGTTGGCCGGTCACAACGGCCTGAAGTCGCTACGGCGGGAGCTCGGCAGCCCCGACTTCGCCCGGGTGCGCCTGGGCGTCGGGCGGCCGGACTCGACCGATCCGGAGATCGTCTCCGCCCACGTGCTCGGACGCTTCGCCGAGCCGGCCGACGAGGTCCGGGCCCTGGTCGAGCGGGCCAGCGACACGGTGGCGGCCATCGTCCGCGGCGAGCGATCGCTCTGAAGGCCGGCGCCCCCGCCCTGCCCATGTCCCTGCGCGATCTGCTCGGACACGTGGCCCGCGACGACGCCGCCGTCGCCCTCGCTCGCTCGGGCGGCGACGCCTTCTGCGCCGGGGCCCTGCGCCCGTTCCTCATCGCCGCCCTGCTCGACGGGGTACCGGGGGCCCCGGGCCACCACGGGCCGGCCATCGTCGTCGCCCCCGACGATCGCGCGGCCCGCGACCTGGCCGGCGACCTGGCGAGCTGGCTGGGCCCGCGGCCGGTGCGCTACTACCCCTCCCGCGGGGTCACCTACGAGTCGCACCTCGCCCCCCCGCCCCACCTGGTCGGCCTGCGCATCGCCGCTCTCGACGCCCTGCTCGCCGCCGGGGACGCCGCCGGGGAGGACTCCGGGGACGGCCACGCCGGGACCGGGGCCCCGGTGGTGGTGGTCTCGGCGCCCGCCCTGGCCGAGAAGGTCCCCGACCCGGTGCTGCGCCCCCACTCCTTCGAGCTGCGCCTCGGCGAGCTCCTCGACCTCGACGAGTGCAGCCAGGCCCTGGTCGACTGCGGCTACGAGCGCGCCCCCCAGGTCGAGGACCGGGGGCAGTTCGCCGTGCGCGGCGGGATCCTCGATGTCTACCCGGCGACCGGGGATCGAGCGGTACGGGTCGAGCTCTTCGACATCGAGATCGAGTCGCTGCGCACCTTCTCGACCTTCACCCAGCGGTCGCTCGACTCGCTCGAGGCGGTGGAGATCGCCCCGGCGGCCGAGCTCGCCCTCGCCCACCGGATGGACGCCGCCGCCTTCGGGGAGGACGGCGAGGAGCGCCCGGACATCGCCGAGCTCCTCCCGGTCGAGCGCTTCAGCGCCCTGCTCGACCTCGTCCCGGCCACCACCACCATCCTCCTCGCCGCCGCCGAGGAGCTCGGCCCCACCCTGCGCGATCACTGGACCGACGTCTGCGCCGCCTTCCACGACGCCGACGCCCACCACCTCTACGTGGCCCCCGAGGTCGTCGAGGGCGCCCTGGCCGAGCGCGCCCACGTGCGCCTGCACGCGACCAGCGGCTCCGCCCCGGTCGAGTTCCACGCCCAGGCGGCGGGCAGCGTCGCCCGTTCGCTGGCCGAGGCCGAGGCCGGCCTCGAGAAGCTCCTGCGCTCGGATTACCGCACGGTGGTCACCTGGCCGCGGCGGGGCGAGGGCGAGCGAGCGGCCCACAACCTGGCCCGCCTGAGCGCCGGCTGGCTCGATGCCCAGGGCGGGGGCCGGGGATCGCCGGCCCCGGGACTGACCTTCGCCCACGCCACCCTGCGCGAGGGTTTCGTGGCGGCCGGCTTCGGCCTGGCGGTCATCCCCGAGCACCGCCTCTACCGCCGCCGCCGCGCCCAGCAGGCCGGTCCGTCGGTCGGGCGCCGGGGGGCGCTGCGGTCGTTCGCCGACCTGCGCACCGGCGACATCGTCGTCCACGAGGCCCACGGGATCGCCCGCTTCGCCGGATTCGACACCCGGACGGTGGCCGGGGTCACCCGCGACTACCTCTACCTCGAATACCAGGGCGACGACCGGGTCTACGTCCCCACCGATCAGCTGGCCCGGATCTCCCGCTACGTGGGCGCCGGGGGCGACCATCCGCCGCTGTCCAAGCTCGGGGGCACGCGCTGGGACACCATGAAGGCGCGGGCCCGCCATGCCGCGCAGGAGCTGGCCGGCGAGCTCCTCCAGCTCTACGCCGAGCGCCGGCGCCGCGCCGGTCACGCCTTCGCGCCCGACGGCGACTGGCAGCGGGACTTCGAGCAGCGCTTCGCCTTCACCGAGACCCCGGACCAGCGCGACGCCATCGAGGCGGTCAAGGGGGACATGGAGGCGCCGCGGCCGATGGACCGCCTGATCTGTGGCGACGTCGGCTACGGCAAGACCGAGGTCGCCCTGCGGGCGGCGTTCAAGGCGGCGGCCGACGGGCGCCAGGTGCTGATGCTGGTGCCGACGACGATCCTCGCCCAGCAGCACTTCGGCACCTTCAGCGAGCGCCTGGCCGACTATCCGTTCACCGTCGAGCACGTCTCCCGCTTTCGCAGCCCGGCCGCCCAGCGCGAGGCGATCGAGGGCTTCCGCCAGGGCCGGGTCGACATCCTCATCGGCACCCACCGCCTGCTTTCCCGCGACGTGCGGGCCAAGGACCTCGGCCTGCTGATCCTCGACGAGGAGCAGCGCTTCGGGGTCAAGCAGAAGGAGCTCCTGCGCCAGCTGCGCCTCCAGGTCGACGTGATCGCCATGTCGGCCACGCCGATCCCCCGGACCCTCCAGATGTCGCTGGCCGGCCTGCGCGACATCTCGGTGATCGAGACCCCGCCCGAGGGCCGCCGGCCGGTCAAGACCTTCGTCGGCGAGTATGACGAGAACCTGGTGCGCCAGGCGATCATCCGCGAGCACGAGCGCGGCGGCCAGGCGTTCTTCCTCCACAACCGGGTGGAGACGATCGAGGAGACGGCGGCGCGGCTGCGCGGCCTCTGTCCGGACGTGCGCTTCGTGGTCGGGCACGGGCAGATGGGGGAGACCGAGCTCGAGAAGGTGATGCTCGGCTACCTGCGCGGCGAGGCCGACGTTCTGGTGTGCACCTCGATCATCGAGTCGGGAATCGACATCCCCCAGGCCAACACCCTGATCGTCGAGCGGGCCGACACCTTCGGCCTCTCCCAGCTCTACCAGATCCGCGGCCGGGTGGGCCGCAGCCGCGAGCGGGCCTTCGCCTACCTGCTCTTCGACTCGGCCGCCGCCCTGACCCCGCCGGCCGCCCAGCGGCTGGCCGCCCTCTCGGACTTCACCGAGCTCGGCGCCGGCTTCCAGATCGCCATGCGCGACCTCGAGCTGCGGGGGGCGGGAAACCTGCTCGGCGACGAGCAGTCGGGCCATGTGGCGGCCCTCGGCTTCGAGCTCTACATGCAGATGCTCGACGAGGCGGTCACCGCCGCCGGCCCCCACGACGCCGACGGGCCCGAGTGGGAGCCGGTCCGCCTCGACGTCGACGTCGACGCCTACGTCCCGGCCGACTACGTCCCCTACGAGCAGGCCAAGATCGATGTCCACCGGCGGATCGCCGGGGCCCTCGAGGTCGCCGCGCTCGAGACGCTGCGCGACGAGCTCGAGGACCGGTTCGGGCCGGTGCCCGAGCCGGTGGCCAACCTCCTCGCCCTTCAGCGGGCGCGGATCAAGCTCGGCCAGGCCGGGGCGCGGACGGTCACCTTCCGGGGCGGCCGGCTGACCATCGTGCCGATCGAGCTCGACTCGGTCCGGGCCCGCGCCCTGCGGGCCGAGCTGCCGGAGGCGGTCTATGAATCCGGGCGCTCCCAGGTCTCGCTGCGGGTCTCCGAGGACCCGGCGAAGCGCTTCCCGGCCGTTCTCGCCGCGGCCGACGCCGTCCTCGCGGCCGCGCGTGCGGCGGCCTGAAACCGCTAGCATCCGCGCCGCGTGGCCCGCTCGATTCGATTCTTCCCGGCGCTCGGCGCCCTGATCCTGTGCGGCGGCGTCCTCGCCTCGTGCGGCGACAGCGTGCCCGGCAACGCGGTGGCCAAGGTCGGAAACGTCACCATCTCCAAGGCGGCGTTCAACCACTGGCTGACCGTGGCCCAGAACTCGGCGGCCGCCTCGAGCCCCGGTGCCGCCAAGCCGGCGCCGCTGGATCCGCCCAACTACACGGCCTGCGTCGCCTACCACCAGCGCACCGATCCCAAGCCGCCCAAGGGCCAGCCCAACACCACCCCGGCTCAGCTCAAGTCGCTGTGCGCGCAGCAGTACGGCGCCGCCCGCGACCAGGTCGTCCCCTTCCTCGTCACCGCCGACTGGCTCCAAGGGGAGGCCGCCGACCAGGGGGTCAAGACCACCGACGCCGAGGTGGCCAAGATGCTCAAGACGATCGAGGCCCAGCGCTTCCCGACGCCCGCCCAGCTCCAGCAGTTCCTGACCAGCTCGGGCGAGACCACCGCCGATCTCCTCTTCCGGGTGCGCATCGACACCCTCTCCAACAAGCTGCGCCAGAAGGTCACCGGGGCCAAGGTGACGATCACCCCGGCCGACATCAGCACCTACTACGCGAAGAACGCCAGCCGCTTCGGCTCAGCCGAGACCCGTGACCTGCGCATCGTCCTGGTCAAGACGGCCGCCCAGGCCGCGCACGTACGGGCCCTGCTCGGCGCCGGCCAGAGCATCGCCAAGGTGGCCAAGCAGTTCTCCGTCGACCAGGCGACCAAGGCCCAGGGCGGCGCCCTGATCGGCGTGGTGCGAGGCCAGCAGGACAAGACCCTCGACGCCGCCATCTTCAGCGCCCCCCTCGGACGGCTGACCGGGCCGGTGAAGACGCCGTTCGGCTACGAGATCTTCCGCGTCCAGAAGATCACCCCGGCCAAGAAGCAGACCCTGGCCCAGGCCACGCCGCTGATCCGCCAGCTGATCACCGCCCAGCGCCAGCAGGACACCCTGACCAGCTTCGTCAAGCACTTCGAGGCCAAGTGGCGCAGCCGCACCATCTGCGCCAAGGGCTACGTCGTCTCCGACTGCAAGAACGGCCCCAAGCCGAGCGCTACGCCGGCCCCGGCGGGGGGGACCGCGCAGCAGGGCACGGGGACCGCGCAGCAGGGCACCACGCAGGCCCCGACGCCCACCCCGTAGGCAGGGCGGCCCGGGCATGGCGGCGCCCGACCGACGGACCGAGGCGGCCGTCCTCGGCCTCGACGAGCTGACCCGGCGCCTGCGGCGCGAGTGCCCGTGGGACCGCGAGCAGGACGAGCGCTCGATCGTCCCCCACACCGTCGAGGAGGCCTACGAGCTGGCCGACGCCGCCCATTCCGGTGACGACGCCAAGCTCCTCGACGAGCTCGGCGACGTCCTCTTCCAGGTCCACTTCCTCGCCCTCCTGCTCGAGGAGCGCGACGCCGGATCGCTGGCCGCCGTTGCCGACCACTGCTCCGAAAAATTGATCCGGCGCCACCCGCACGTGTTCGGCGAGGTCGAGGCCGCCGATGCCGGCGAGGTGCGGCGCAACTGGGATGAGATCAAGCGGACGGTCGAGGGGCGCGACCCCCTGTTCGGCGACCTGCCCGAGAACCTTCCGGCCCTCTCCCGGGCTCGCAAGGCCCAGCGGCGGGTGGCGGCCACCGGCTTCGACTTCCCCGGCGTCGACCGCGCCGCCGAGTCGGTGCGCGACGAGCTCGCCGAGCTCGAGGCGGCCGGCGGCCGGGAGGAGCGCTTCCACGAGGTGGGCGATGTCCTCTTCGCCGCCACCAACCTCGCCCGCAAGCTGAGCGTCGATCCCGAGCTCGCCCTCCGCGCCGCCACCGCCCGCTTCTGCGCCCGGGTCGACGGGGCCGAGGCCGAGGCCGCCGGGGCCGGCGAGCGCTGGTCCGAGCTCCCCCTCGAGCGCCAGCTCGAGCACTATGCCCGCGCCCGTCTGCGCGAGTCGTCCGCGAACCCGAGCACACCCGCAGGAGGGCAATGAGCAAGATCGACACCGTCCACGCCCGGCAGATCCTCGACAGCCGCGGCAATCCGACCGTCGAGGTCGAGTTGACCCTGGCCAGCGGCGCCCGCGGCCGGGCGGCGGTGCCGTCCGGGGCCTCGACCGGCGAGTTCGAAGCCACCGAGCTGCGCGACGGCGGCGACGCCTACCTCGGCCGGGGGGTCACCCGGGCGGTGGCCAACGTCAACGAGGAGATCGACCAGGCCCTCGGCGGGAGCGAGGCCGCCGACCAGGAGGCGCTCGACCGCCGCCTGATCGAGCTCGACGGCACGCCGACCAAGTCCCGCCTCGGGGCCAACGCCGTGCTCGGGGTGTCCCTGGCCGCCGCCCACGCCAACGCCTGCGAACGCGGGCTCCCCCTCTGGCGCCACCTGGCCGGGGCCGAGCCGCCGACCCTGCCGGTACCGATGATGAACGTCCTCAACGGCGGCGCCCACGCCAGCAACAAGGTCGACTTCCAGGAGTTCATGATCGTCCCCTGCGGGGCGTCGAGCTTCTCGGCGTGCCTGCGCATGGGGACCGAGGTGTTCCACCACCTCAAGGCCACCCTCCACCAGGCCGGTCTCGGCACCACCGTCGGCGACGAGGGGGGGTTCGCCCCCGACCTCGAGTCCAACGAGGCGGCGCTGGAGATCCTGGTGGCGGCCATCGAGTCCGCCGGCTACCGCCCGGGCGACGAGGTGGCCATCGCCCTCGACCCGGCGACCAGCGAGATCCACGAGGACGGAACCTACGTGCTCGAGCACGAGGGCCGCAGCCTCGACTCGGCCGCCCTCACCGACTACTGGGCCGACCTCGCCCGGCGCTACCCGATCGTCTCCATCGAGGACGGCATGGACGAGGAGGACTGGGACGGCTGGAAGACGCTGACCGACCGGATCGGCGATCGGGTCCAGCTGGTCGGCGACGACCTGTTCGTCACCAACACCGAGCGCCTCGACCGGGGCATCAAGGCCGGGGTGGCCAACTCGATCCTCATCAAGGTCAACCAGATCGGCACCCTCACCGAGACCTTGGCCGCCATCAGCATGGCCCGGGCGGCCGGCTACACCGCGGTCATGTCACACCGCTCGGGCGAGACCGAGGATGTGACCATCGCCGACCTGGCGGTGGCCACGGGGTGCGGTCAGATCAAGACCGGGGCCCCGTCGCGCTCGGATCGGGTGGCCAAATACAACCAGCTCCTGCGCATCGAGGAGCAGCTCGCCGAGCGGGCCAGCTTCCCCGGGCGCTCGGTGTTCCGAAGCTAAGGTCCTGACCGCCCATGCCCGGCAGCGAAGGGGAGGAGGAATCGGTGGGGGCGGGGCGAAAGGCGGGGGATGTCCTCCGTCCAGAGCGCCCCGGCCCGTCCCCGCTCGCGCCCCCGGACCCGGCCCGCCTCGGCCGCGGCCTCGGCCCCGGTCGCGCGGACGCGGGTGCGCTGGGATCGTCTCGGGCGGGTGGTCATGCTCGTCGTCCTCTGCGTCCTGCTCTACCTCTACATCAGCCCGGTCCGCTCGCTGGTCGGCGCCGTCTCGGAGTCGGGACGCCGCCAGGCCGACGTGGCCAGCCTGACCCGGACCAACCTCCAGCTGCGGGCCGAGCGCGCGGCCCTGGCCACCCCGTCCACCCGCGAGCGCGACGCCCGCAACCTCGGACTGGTCCGGCCCGGCGAGAAGCCGTTCGTCGTCTTCGGCCTCCCGGCCAACTGACCGGGCCGCCCCGGCCGGCGGGGGCGTGGTGAGCCTCGAGACCGCCCTCCACCGCTGGCAGGACGGCGAGCGCAGCCTCCGTGACGCCCCGCCCGAGCGGCGAGTGACCTTGGAGGCGGTGTGTGAGCACATCTACCGGGAGCTCCGCCGGCGCCTCGGCGGCTCCTTCAGCGCCCGCGAGCTGGTCGAGCTCTACGAGTCGGGGGTCGACTGGTACCTCCAGCTCGCCGCCACCGCCGCCCCGGAGTCCCCGTGGGCGTGGGACGCCAGGGTGGCTGACGCCGCCTTCCATCGCTACCTGCGCGAGGCCTACGACTACGCCGGGGGGCGCCTCGACGGCTAGCCGTCGGCGGGGTCGGCGTCGGCGACGGCGTCGGCCGCGTTCTCGGCCGCCGGCTCGCCGACCCGGCGGATGACGATCTGGTCCTCCTCGATGGTGACCTCGACCGGCCGGTGCCCGGCCCAGTGCTCGGCGTAGATGCGGTCGTCGACGATCGCCGCGTCGAGCCACAGGCCGTAGCCCTCCTCGCCGTGGTCGAAGGTGCCCTCGAGCGGGCCGCCGCCCGAGCGGGTCCGCCGTCCGCGGCCGCCCCGCCGTCCCCGCCGCCGGCGGATGACCTCGCCGCCGCCATCCTCGTCGCCGTTCTCAGCCTGGGCGTCGGCCTCGTCCTGGGCGGCAGCCGCGGCTTGGGCTTCGGCCGCGCGCTGGGCCTCGGCGGCCTCGAGCTCGGCGGCGATGGCCGCGTCGTCCTCGGCCCGCAGATCGATCTCGTCCTCGAAGTAGAGCTCGCCGGTGCCGGCGTCGGAGGACTCGCCGTCGCCCTCGAGGCCATTCTCCCGCTTGAAGACCTGGATCTGCTGCACGCTCACCTCGAGCTGGTGGGCGACCCACGCGTCGGTCCGGCCCTGCCGGGTCCAGGCGCGGATCTGATTGAGATGGGGTCGAAGGGACTTGCGTGCCACAGGCGGCCGGGAGACTAGCGGAAAGCGCCCGCTCCACCTCCCGCGCTTGCATTCCGCGCCACCAACAGGCTTAATGTGTGTCCATGCGGCAAAGGGAGGTGCCTGAGTGCTGGTCCTGACGCGCAAGTCGAACCAGAGCATCATGATCGGGGACGAGATCGAGATTTCCATCCTGTCGGTCATGGGTGACAAGGTGCGCATCGGCATCCAGGCGCCCCGCGAGGTGCCTGTGTTCCGTCGAGAGGTGTACCTGGAGATCCAGCGGGAGAATTCGGAGCAGCTCGCGGCGGACGGAGCCTAGGCGCTGGTGACCGCGGTGGCCGGCGCTCGGCCGGCCGGCGCTCAGCCCATGACCAGGTAGAGCGCCTTGAACATCGCCACGGTGACGATCACCGCCGTGGCGATCAAGGTCAGGGAGAGCAGGGCGAAGCGCAGGGAGCTGCGCTTGGTCTCCCGCTGGAACCGGCGCTGGCGGGCGCGCTGGGCGGCGGCCCGGCGCAGGGACTCCCGACGGTCGCGATCCTGGTGGATCTCCTCCACGAAGGCCCGCTCGAGCTGGGCCAGGCTCTGCCGCATCCGCATCGACGACAGAGCCTAGCCGACTTCGGACTCCATAATCAGGAAGCCGGCCCCGGTCGCCAGGCAGGGCGCCGGCCGGCCGCCATCCGGCCGGGGTTCACCGCTCGACCCGGGCCGCCGGACGGCCCTTCCGCCGTCCGGCCTCGCCGCCGCGACCGGGCGCGTGCGGCGGGACGATCGCCCGGTGGCGAGGCCTGGCCGAGCGGGCGCCCGAGTCCCTAGAATCACGGTGATGGCCCGGGCCGATCTGTTCGTCGTCTGCAAGAACCCCGAGTGCGGGGCCGAGGTGAGTCCCTACATCACCGAATGTCCCTACTGCGGCTCGCGGCTGCGCAAGCGGGCGCCCAAGCTCGAGAAGGCCCGGCCGCGTCCCGGGCGCCCGCAGCGGCTGACCGCCCCGTCGCTGGGCCGCCTGCGCCGCGACGAGATCCCCGGCATCCGCGCCGACTCCCCGCCCTATGCCACCGGGGCGATCGTCCTCGCCACCTGCCTGGTCTGGGTCGCCACCCGCGGCGGCTACCTCGACGCCGCCAACCTCGTGGTCGGCGGCCCCCTCCACGGCGAGTGGTGGCGCCTGCTCACCGCCCAGTTCACCTACTTCTACACCACCGGCGCCTCGCTGACCGGGACCGGGATCTACCAGTTCGTCACCCTGCTCGCGGTGGCGGTCTTCGGCTGGCTGCTCGAGCGCCGCCACGGCGGCCTCGTCACCGCCGTCATCTTCCTCCTCGGCGGGGTGGGTGGCGCCTTGGCGGCGAGCGCCATCGACGCCCAGGTGGTGGTCGCCGGCGCCAACGGCGGCGCCCTGGCCCTGGTGTGCGCCTGGGCGGTCCCCGACCTCCTGGCCCGCCGCCGGGGCGAGGACTACGACGGCGATCTCCTGGGGACCGGGGCCTTCGCCCTGGTGCTCCTGGCCATGCCCATCGCCCGGCCCGAGGCGAGCGCGGTGGCCGGCGGCGTCGGCGTCCTCGTCGGGTACCTCCTCGGGCTCGGGCTGGCCCGCTTCGCCGCCCGGCGCTAGCTCACCGTGATCCGGCCGGGAGGCCCGCCGGCCAGCCGGCCGATCACCGCGCCGCGGGCGGCGCCGGCGCTGCCCGGCGCCACGGCGGCGAGCAGGCCGCCCGAGGTCATGGCGTCGCACACCAGCCAGCGCTCGGCCTCGGCGACACCGTCGGCGAAGACGGTGAACGTCTCGGCGTAGGCCCGGTTTCGCCGCGTTCCGCCGGCCACCACCTCGGCGCCGGCCCGCAGCAGGTCGAGGACCCCGTCGATGGCGGGGACAGCGGCGGCGTCGACCTCGGCCGCCAGCCCGCTGGCCAGGGCCATCTCGTGGAGATGGCCGAGGAGGCCGAAGCCGGTCACGTCGGTCAGGGCGTGGGCGCCGGCGTCGCGGGCGGCGAGCGAGGCGTCGCGGTTGAGCTCGCACATCACCGCCGTGGCCCGGGCCACCAGGGCGTCGTCGGCCAGGCCGCGCTTGGCGGCGGTGGCCACCACCCCGGCTCCGAGGGGCTTGGAGAGGACGAGCACGTCCCCGGGGCGGCCTCCGGCGTTGGTGAGGATCTCCTCGGGGTGGACGACCCCGGTGACGGCGAGGCCGAACTTCGGCTCGGGGTCGTCGATCGAGTGGCCGCCGGCGATGGTCGCCCCGGCGAGGCGGACGGCGTCGTGGGCGCCGCGCATGATCTGCTCGAGCACGGCGCCGCCCAGGGTCTCGAGGGGGAAGGCGACGAGGTTGAGGGCCATGATCGGGCGGGCGCCCATGGCGTAGACGTCGGAGAGGGCGTTGGTGGCGGCGATGCGCCCGAAGTCGTAGGGGTCATCGACGATGGGGGTGAAGAAGTCGACGGTCTGGACCACGGCCAGGTCGGCGCTCAGGCGGTAGACGGCGGCGTCGTCGGCCCCCGCCGCCCCGACCAGGACGTCGGGATCCTCGACGGCGGGAAGCCCGCGAAGGATGGCGTGGAGGGCGCTCGCCGGCAGCTTGCAGCCGCAGCCGGCGCCGTGGGAGAGCGAGGTGAGGCGTACGGCCACGCCCGTATGATGAACCGGCGTGGATCAGCGTGCCTACACCGCCGAGGAAGTCGACGCCGCCGTCCAGCGCCTGGCTGATCCCGGCCGCCTGGCCCACGCGTCCGAAGTCGTCACTCACGCCGCGCCGAGCCTGGCCGCCGTGCTCGACGCCGCCCTGGCCGAGGGCGGCTGGTTCGGACCGGCGCACGACGATCAGGTGCGCCGGGCCGCCGAGGGCGGCGGCCTCGTCGAGCGCTGCCAGGCGGTCGAGCGGCTCGTCGTCGAGCAGACCCGGGTCGGCATGCTCGTCGGGGTCGCCGTCGGCTTCCAGCTCTCCCGCGAGCTCGAGGGCGGCGACCCCGGTCCGGCGGACGGAGATGCCCGATGACCCATGCCGTGGTCCTCATCGAAGCCGAGCGCGACGCCCTGCAAACCCTGGGCGGCGCCCTGGCCGAGCTCCCCGGGGTGGCCGAGGCCTACTCGGTGACCGGGGATTGGGACTTCGTGGTCATCGTCCGGGTCCCTCGTCACGAGCAGTTGGCCGACATCGTCACCGCCGGCATCGGCCAGCTCTCCGGCGTCTCGCGCACCCAGACCATGGTCGCCTTCGAGGTCTTCTCCAAGCACGACCTCGACGCGATGTTCTCGATCGGCGAGTAGGCCGGCGGTTCGCTCCCCGGCGGTCAGAGCCCAGTTCGGGCCCACCCTGCCCGAGCTGGTGGCCCCACGCTGGCGCCGGGCCTCGACCGCCGCCCGGCGTCGCCTCCTCGCCGCCGTGGCCATCCTCGTCCTCGCCGCCGCTGCCCTCGTCGTCCTCTATCCCCGCGACGGCTGGGTCCTCTACCACGGACGCGCGGTGACCTTCAACCTGCGCTACCCCCGCACCCTCCACCGGGTGGCGGCCCCGCCCGGCGCCTACGCCCGCATCGAGCAGCGCGACGCCGCCGGGCGGCTCCTGCGCTGGTTCGAGATCGACCCCCTCCGCCTGCCGGCGTTCCGCGGGGAGATCAGCGGGGCGCTGCCGGTGTACACCAGCAACTACGTCGCCGCCCTCGCCGCCCGCACCCCAGGCTTCCTGCTCCAGAGCGAGACCAAGACCCGGGTCAACCTCAACCCCGGCTACACCTTCACCTACGCCGCCGCCCCGTCCGGGGCCCGTCCCATGCTGGGTCGGGTGGTCATGCTCGTCCCCGCGCTCTCCGGCGCCCGCGACGGCGTCGTCCTGAGCATGGGCACCGTGCCCAGCGCCCTGGTTCCCGGGCCCGACCAGGTGGCGGCCAACGACGTGCTGCAGGTGCCGCTGCGGAGCTTCCGCTTCGGGACCTAGGCGGGTGGGCGGCTCGAGGCGTCGCCGGTGAGGACGGTGGTCGAGGCGATCACGGTGTCGGCGGTGGCCGGCGGGGCGCTCACCGTCGCCGCCGGGGGCGCCGCCGGGATCGGGGCCGGCGCGGACGGGGCGGCAGGTGCCGGGGCGGGCGGGGTGGGGTCGGCGGTGGACTGGACGATGACCTGGACCGGCGGGCTCGGCGCGGCGGCGGCCGGCTCGGACGCCTGGGGCTGGGGCGGGAGGACCGAGGAGTTGGAGATCTCCTGGACGGTCGGCGGCGGCGGCAGCGGTGCCTGGACGGCGGCGGCGGCCGGGGCCGCCGGGGTCGCCGGGGCGGCTGGGGCGGCGGCGAGGACGGGCGGCGGGACCTTGGTCGCGGCGGCGGGCGTCGCTGCCCTGGCCGGACGGGCGACCGGCGCCGGCGGGCGACCGAGGCGGACGGTGGTGGTCGGCTGAGGGGCGGAGGCGGCGACCGCGGGCACGAAGTCGCGGGGCTCGACCCGGGCGATGGAGGCCACCCGCGGCGAGTGGTGAGCCGGAGCGTGCCGGACCTCGACCGCGGCGCCGGCGGTGACCAGGGCGGCGGCGGCGAGCCCGGCCACCGCCTTGGTGGCCAGGGTCCCGGCGGTCAGCGCCCCGGCGAATCCGCCGCCGGCCGCGCCGGCCCCGCCCGCGGCGGTGGCCGCCCCCCCGACGGCGGTGGCGGCACCGGCGCCGGCCGCGGCGCCGCCGCCGCCGCCGGCTCCGGCGGAGAGGCCGAGCTTGGTGAGCAGCACCTTCTTCATGAGCAGGAGCGGCCCGACCGGGAGGGCGGCGGCCAGGACCCGGTTGTTGGCCCGCAGGTGGGTGCGGAAGTCCTTGCAGCGCTGGCAGTCCTTGACGTGGCGGCGGACCGGGGCGGTGGTCGAGCTCAGGCCCTCGGCGATCGCCCCGAGCTCGAGGCGGACCTCGGCGCAGGTCAGCTTGCGGGCCTCGGAGGCCTCGCCGAGGGAGACCCGGGCGCGAACGAGCAGCGACTTGACGCCGGGCACCGTGGTCTCCATGGCCTCGGCGATCTGCTCGTAGGAGAGGGCGTCCATCTCCCGGAGCAGGAGCGCCGTGCGCTGGGTCTCGGGAAGGCGGCGGATGTCCGACATGAGCAGGCGGAAGTCCTCGCGGCCGGCCGCCTTCTCCACCGTCGACTGGCCGGCGTCGGCGAAGTGGACATCCATCGAGTCGACGCCGATCGCCGTCTGGCGGCGGAGGTGGTTGAGGCAGCGGTTGCGGGCGATCCGGTAGAGCCACGGCCGGACGTTGATGTCGCGCCGGTCGGCGAGGATGGCGTTGAAGGCGGCGGCGAAGACCTCCTGGAGGACGTCCTCGGCGTCCTCGCGCGAGGCCAGCATGTGGCGGCAGAAGGCGAGCAGGCGCGACTGGTAGCGGGAGACGATGGTCTCAAAGGCGGCATGCTGGCCGCGGCGCACCAGGGCGATCAGCCGCTCGTCGGGGGCGAGGCGAAGCAGCGCGGACGGGCCGCGGAGCCCCGGGAGCGACGTGTTCTTGATGACGGATGACTCCATCTGGCTATACCGTCGGCATACCTCACCGACACCGTAGCAACGGTCGAGTTGCGGCAATCCGCCCAGCCCATGGCCGCAGGCGGCGCTCGGCGGGCGATCGGGTCTCATCGGCAGTCTGGCGGTGCTCCTCCACCGCCGGTCGGCCTCCGGAGCGCCCACGCGCAAGAATGGCCCTGGCCCGGGTGGCGGAACGGTATACGCGGCCGACTTAAAATCGGCTGCCCGTGAGGGCATGTGGGTTCGAGACCCACCCCGGGCATGGCGCGCTCGCAATCGGACGGCCACCCGGCCCTGCTCGACGGGCGCAAGGACCCCCGCCGCCTGGTCGCGGCCCAGCCGCCGGCCGGCGTCGCCGAGCGCTGCCATGGACGAATGTGGGCTTTAGCATTTACGTCGTAGGCCGACAGATGATGTAGCGCCCGATGAGTCCATTCGATCTTCGGCTCGCAAGCCGCCCCCGGGGACACTCGTGTGGAGGGACGGTTTTCTGTCCGAGCTTCCCCGGGAGGTCTACATGTCCCGCATCCGCAACCACAAGGCCGCGCTCGTCGTCGGCGGCCTTCTCGCCGTCGTCGCCGCCGGCGCCGCCTACGCCTACTGGACCAACTCCGGCACCGGCAGCGGTAGCGCCGCCACCGGCACCAACGTGGGGATCACCGTCACCCAGACCACCACCCCCTCGGGTCTCTACCCCGGCGGCCCGACCGCGTCCCTGGCCGGCTCGTTCACCAACACCAACGCCGGCAAGGTCTACGTCCATCAGATCACAGCAACCATCGGGACCCCCACCGGCCCCAACATCGACGGCACCCACCCGTGCCTGGCCACCGATTACCAGATCAACGGCTTCCCGGTCACCGTAGACGCCGAGGTTCCTGCCACCAGCGGAGGCACCTGGACCGGAGCCTCGATCCAGATGCTGGATACCGGATCAAACCAGGACGGCTGCAAGGGCGCGACCGTGCCACTGACCTACGCGAGCAACTAGCGCGGGCGGCGAGGAGATCGGAGTCGGGGAGGACGAGCTCGCTCGCCCTCCCCGAGGTTCGGGCAGCCATCCCATGCGACACCCGCGGGCCATGGCGCGCGGCGGTTGTCGCCGGCGGCGGGCAACCCTGGTCTTGATCCTCGCCCTGGCCGCTTCGGCGGTGGGCGCGTGGGCTTTCTGGAGCGCCCACGGCACGGGGAGCAACTCGGCGGTCAGCGGGTCGCTTGCCGCGGCCGCCATCGCCGCGCCGGGATCCGGTATCAACTCGGTCACGGTCACCTGGAGCCAGCAGGCGGCCCTTGCGCCGGCGTCCTCGAGCAGCAGCGCCATCACCTACTCGGTCGAGCGCAAGCTCGCCGGGGGGTCGTTCGCCGCCGTATCCACCGGCGGCTGCTCCGGCGCCAAGGCCCAGGGCACGACCAGCTGCCTCGACGCGCCGCCGGCCACCGGCACCTACAGCTACCGCGCCGTCGCCACCTACCACACGTGGACAGCCACGTCGGCCGAGGCCGGGCCGGTCTCCTTCCTTCTCGACACCGTCCCGCCGGCGGTGGTGTCGATCGGTCGGGTGGGCGCCTCGCCGACCAATGCCGGGTCGGTGAGCTGGACGGTTGCCTTCAGCGAGGCGGTGACCGGGGTCGACAGCGGCGATTTCGTCCTCGTCCATACGGGCAGTGCCGCCGGGAGCGCGGTCTCGGTGTCGGGGAGCGGCGCCAGCTACACGGTGACCTCGGCCACGGTCACCGGCGACGGAACGCTCGGCCTGAACCTCGTCGATGACGACAGGATCAAGGACCTCGGCGGCAATTCGCTCGGCGGGACCGGGGCCGGCAACGGCAGCCTCACCGGCCAGACGTTCACCATCGACCACACGCCGCCGACGGTGGCGTCGATCGGTCGGGTCGGTCCGACGCCGACCAATCTTGGGTCGCTGAGCTGGACGGTTACTTTCAGCGAGGCGGTGACCGGGGTCGACAGCGGCGACTTCGTCCTCGTCCACACCGGCAGCGCCGCCGGGAGCACGGTCTCGGTCTCGGGGAGCGGCACCACCTACACGGTGACCTCGGCCACGGTCACCGGCGACGGTACGCTCGGCCTCAACCTCGTCGATGACGACACGATCAAGGATCTCGCCGGCAATTCCCTCGGCGGGGCCGGCGCCGGGAACGGCAGCTTCACCGGCCAGGCATACACCATCGACCACACCGCCCCGGCGCTGGTGAGCATGAGCATGCTCGACACCGACCACAACGGCAAGGTCGACCAGGTCACCGCCACCTTCAACGAGACCCTCGCCTCCTCCACCAACACGAGCCAATGGACGCTGGTCAGCCCGCCCGGCGCCGTTACGCTCGCCTCGGTGTCGACCAGCGCGACCGTTGCCACCCTCACCCTCACCGGGGGCAGCGCCAACACCGCCGTCGGCTCGTTCACCCTCGCCCTCGCCGCCAACGCCGCCGGCATCCGCGACGCCGCCGGCAACCAGGCCTCCTTTGCCGCCACCGCCCCCACCGACGACGCGCCGCCGGTCCCGGTGTCGGTAACCGACACCAGCGGTTCGTTCGACGGGCTGCTCCAAGCCGGCGACACCATCAGCGCGACGTTCAGCGAGCCGATCGCCAGCGGACTGCCGTCCTCGCCTGCCATCACCGAATCGAGGCCCGCCACCGGCAACGCGACGCTGACGATTCCCGGCTTCGCCCTCGGCTCGCTCGACATGATGTCCGCCGACTACCTCCTGCTCCCGCTCACCTCGGTCACCTTCTCGGGCACGAGCGCGCTGAGCAACGCCAACAAGACGATCACCATCACTGGGTCCTGCGGCCTATGTCTGAACCTGGTCAACAGCACCGGTTCCGGTACGGGAATGGTCTACGTCCCGGCCACCACCCTGCTCGACTCCGCCGGCAACGCCGCCACCGGGTCGTTCACCACGAACTTCCGCATCTTCTAGGCGGTTTCACCCGCGGCTCAGTGCCGTCGATCGGGCGTGGGGAGCCCGATCTGGATCAGATCCTCGACCTCGTGGTCCACCTGGAGGGTGATGTGCTCGATGGCGTAGGTCTCCTGGAGGAGCCGCTGGAGCTCGTGGCGAAGCTCATGGCAGTCGCTGCCCGGTCCGACGAGGACGTGGGCCGAGAGGGCGGGGAAGCCCGAGGTCACCTCCCAGATGTGGAGGTCGTGGACCTCGCTGACCCCGGCCCGGCCGGCCATGGCGTTGCCGATGGCGTCCACGTCGAGGCCCTTCGGCGCCGCCTCGAGGAACACCCGGCCCGAGTCGCGCAGGAGCCCGTAGGCGGCCCGGAGCATGATGGTGGCGATGATCAGGGAGGCGATGCTGTCGGCCCGGCGGAAGCCGGTGGTGACGATCACCGCCCCGGCCACGGCGGTGAAGGCGAAGGCGGCGAGGTCGGTGAGCAGGTGCTGGAAGGCGCCCTCGACGTTCAGCGACCGGCGGTTGGCGCGCGAGAGGGTGAACGACGCCGCCAGGTTCACCACCATGCCGACCAGGGCCACCACCAGGACGGCGGTGCCGCCGACGTCCGGCGGGCGGAACAGGCCGCGGATGCCCTCGACGACGATGAGCAGGCCGAGCACCAGGAGGGTCGCCCCGTTGAACTGGGCCGAGAGGATCTCGGCCCGCTTGAAGCCGAAGGTCATCGCCCCCCGAGCCGGCTTGGCCGCCAGCCGGATGGCCACCAGGGAGAGGCCGAGGGCGGCGGCGTCGGTGAGCATGTGGGCGGCGTCCGAGAGCAGCGCCAACGAGTGAACGACGGCGCCGACCACGACCTCGAAGACCATGAATCCCACGATCAGCCCGAGGGCGACGGTGAGCTTGCCCCGGTCGGCGTCGGCCGAGACCCCGTGCGAATGGCCAGCGTGTCCGTGTCCGGCGTGAGCCCCGTGACCATCGGGGCCGGAGGCGTGCTCGCGGCCCATCAGCCGACGCCACCGTGGTTGGGGGGAGCTGTCATCGCATCCATGTCGCCAGCTATGGACCCATGATACTTCCGCGCCCGTCCCCCGGCCTCCGCCGGGCGCGGCCCGCCGGGCGTCCGGCCCGTCTTCCCGGCCCCGGGATGGCATAGGCTCGGGGCAATGCCCGCCCTCGTTTCCGAAGCCGAGCTCGAGGCGGCGATCGCCCGCGTCCTCGAGCTGCCCGACGGCCTCGCCGTCGGCGAGCTCTTCGCCTACGTCGGCGACTGCCGGCCCGCCTTCTACAAGAGCAAGCTCCTGCCCCTCGGCAAGGGCCTCGACTTCGAGATCCTCGTCGCCCAGACCATGGTCGACGTCGACCTCACCCACGGTCCCCCGGCCGCCGACCTCGCCGCGCTCGCCCACATCGTCTCCCACTCCCGGCTCGTCCTCGCCGGGAGCAAGCTGCCCCAGGGCCCCTACGGCGACCTCTTCTACCGCGTGCTCATCGGCTACGGCGCCACCCTCGACCAGATCGCCATCAAGGTCCACGGCGCCGCCCCGACCTTCGACGAGTCCGAGCGGATCGGCTCGCCCCTGGTGCGGATGTTCCTCAACCAGGTCGGCCACCGCTTCTCCGAGGCCCTCCGCGGCGAGGATCCCCAGACCCGCGCCGGCGAGCTCGTCCCCACCCTCGAGGATCTCGCCGTCGATCTCCGCTCCGGCCCCCCGTTGATCGCCGCCCTGCGCTCCAAGACGCCGATGGTCATCACCGTTCACAAGCCGACCCCCGGCTGGGCCGGCAGCTTCACGGTCAAGGACTTCATGGACGCCACCCTCGATCCCGTCCTCTCCGAGGCGCTCGCCGCCGCCAAGCCGGTCTGACCCACCCGGCGCCACCCCGCTCGGCTCGGGTCGCCGGCCGTCCCGCCGGCGCCGGCGCGCACCCAGCGTGCGCGCCTTGACGATTGACACCCCGGAAATCGGCTTGTAGCGTCGGCGAGTGAACCACGTCGGGTCCCCCCGGCATGGTTATCGCCAGGGAGGCGTGCTTTGGGTGTTTCGCGGAGGTTCGGCAGGGTCGTCGTGCTCGGTGCCGCGGTCATCGTCGTCGCCGTCCTCGTCGCCTTCCTCCTCGGCGCCGTCGGCACCCACCACCGGGTCCACGCCGTCTTCGAGAACGCCAGCCAGCTCGTCAAGGGCAACCTCGTCCAGGTGGCCGGCGCCCCCGTCGGGACCGTCTCCGACCTGCGCCTGACCCCGGACGGTCGGGCCGACGTCACCCTCGACATCGGCGACGGCTCCTACTGGCCGCTGCGCCAGGGGACGATCGCCACCGTCCGCCAGGCCTCGCTCTCCGGCATCGCCAACCGCTACGTCGACCTCCGGCTCGCCCCCGCCGGCGCCGCCGACATCCCCGACGGCGGCCGCATCTCCGAGGCCCAGACCAACAGCGCCGTCGACCTCGACCAGCTCTTCGACACCTTCGATCCCACCACCCGCCATGACCTCAGCGGGGTGATCCGCGGGCTCTCGACCATCTACGGCGGGCGCAGCGCCGCCCTCTCCCGTGGCTACCTCTACCTCAGCCCGGCTCTCGCCTCCTCGAGCGACCTGTTCGCCGAGCTCGACCGCGACACCCCCCTGCTCACCCGCTTCGTCGCCGCCACCTCCAAGCTCGTCACCGACCTCGCCGCCCGCCGCGAGAACCTGGCCGGGGTCGTCGATCACCTGGCCACCGCCACCACCGCCATCGCCGGCCAGCGCGCCGCCCTGGCCGACGCCATCCACCAGCTGCCGGGGTTCCTGCGCCGGGGCGACACCACGTTCGTCAACCTCCGGGCCACCCTCGACGACGTCAGCCGCCTGGTCGAGGACGCCAAGCCGGTGGCCCGCCAGTTGCGCCCCTTCCTCCACGTCCTGCGCCCCCTGGCCCGCGACGCCCGCCCCACCCTGCGCATCCTCCAGCAGCTGATCCAGAACCCCCGTAGGCCCAACGCCGACCTCCTCTCCCTGGTGCGCACCACCGTCCCCGTGCGGGCCGTCGCCGTCGGCCCCGTCGAGGCCAACGGCAAGAGCCGGCCCGGCGCCCTCCCGGCGACCACCGACGCCCTGGCCACCGCCACCCCCGAGCTCGGCTTCGCCCGCCCCTACGCGCCCGAGCTCACCAGCTGGTTCAACAGCTTCGGCCACTCCGGGGTCTACGACGCCCTCGGGGGGGCCAGCCGGGTGGCGATCTTCGCCAACCCCCTGGCCCTGGTCAACGGCCTCCTCACCCCGATTCCGCCCGAGCTTCGCCAGCTCGCCCTCGGGGCGACCCTGACCACCGGCCAGCGCAACCGCTGCCCTGGCGCCAGCGAGCACCCGGGCCCCGACGGCTCGAACCCCTACCACCCGCCGGGCTTCCCCTGCGACCCGACCCAGGTTCCCCCCGGCCAATGAGGCGCGCCGCCGCCGCCGCCGGCCTGCTCGCCGCCGTCGTCCTCCTCGCCGCCTGCGCCGGCGGCGGCAGCGGCGGCGGCGCGGCGCCGAAGTACTGGGTCGAGCTCGACAACGCCTTCGGCCTCGTCCAGGGCGGCGACATGAAGGTGGCCGGGGTCCGGGCCGGGCGGATCACCGCCCTCGACCTCGACCGCCGCACGCTGCGCGCCCTCGTCGAGTTCCAGGTCACCCAGAACGGCTTCGGCTCGCTGCGGGCCGACGTCAGGTGCGAGACCCGCCCGCAGTCGCTGATCGGCGAGTACTACCTCGACTGCCTGCCCGGCAGCTCCCCCACCCGGATCAGGCCGGGATCGGTCATTCCCGTCGGGCGCACCAGCTCCACGGTGGCCCCCGACCTGGTCACCGACGTCTTCCGCCTGCCCTACCGCCAGCGCCTGGCCATCATCATCAACGAGCTCGGTGCCGGAGCCGCCGGCAACGCCGCGAACCTGCGGGCGGCGCTCCGCCGGGCGAGCCCGGCCCTGAGCAACACCGATCGCGTGCTCGCCATCCTCGCCCGCCAGAACCGCACGCTCGCCGCCCTGGCCCGCGACGGCGACCGGGTGCTCGGGGCGCTGGCCGCCAACCGACGCGACGTCGCCCGCTTCGTCGACGCCGCCGGGCGCACCACCGCCGTCGCCGCCCAGCACCGGGCCGCCCTGGCCGCGGGGATTCGCCGCCTCCCCGGCTTCCTCGCCGAGTTGCGCCCCGCGATGTCCGCCCTCGGCGACGTCGCCGGGAACCTCACCCCCGCCCTCCAGAACCTCGACGCCTCGGCCGGCCAGCTCAAGGCCCTCCTCGACCGCCTCGGGCCCTTCGCCACCGTCTCGCGCCCCGCCTTCCGCGCCCTCGGACGGGCCTCGGTCACCGGGAGCCGGGCGCTCCGGGCCGCCGGCCCCACCGTCAGCCTGCTCCGGGCCTTCGCCACCCCCACCCCGGAGCTGGCCAAGAACCTGAACATCGTCCTCCAGCACCTCGACGACCGCTCCTTCGCCGTCGAGAAGGACCCGCGCAGCCCCGGCGGCCAGGGCTACACCGGCCTCGAGGCGCTGCTCAACTACGTCTTCTACCAGGCGACCTCGACCACCCTGTTCGACGCCAACAACCACCTGCTCAACGTCGCCCTCTTCGCCAGCCTCACCTGCTCGCCCTATCCCGATCCCCAGGTGGTGGCCGCCGCGGCCAAGGACCCGGGCGCCAACCCGATCAGCAAGTGCCGCTCCTGGCTCGGCCCCTCCCAGCCCGGCATCACCACCCCCGACCCCACCGCCACCGCCGCCGGCGCCCCGCGGGCGCGCACCCCGGCGCCGCCCGCTGCCGCCGCGCACCCGGCGCCCGGCGCTCCCGCCCCGGCCGCCCCGTCCCCCCCCGGCGCGAACCCCGGCGCCGGCCCGGGGACGGGCACGCCGGGGGGCGGAGCCGCCGCCGGCACCCCGCCCGGCCTGCCCGCCCTCGACCAGTTGGTGGGCAACGTGGTGGCCAGCCTGCCCAAGCTCCCCCAGACCCTCGGCAACCTGCTCACCCCGGGGCAGACCGAGCGCTCGAGCCAGCGCTCACAGAAGCAGCTCCTCGACTACCTCCTGGCCCCGTGAGGCGGCCCGGGTCCAACCGGACGGGGCGGGGGCTGACCCCGTTCGCCACCGGCATCGTCCTCATCGTCGTCGTCGCCCTCGCCGGCTACCTCGCCTTCGCCAAGTCGATCCCCTTCCGCCACCACTTCACCATCCACGCGGCGTTCAAGAGCGCCAACAACATCAAGCCGAGCTCGCCGGTCCGCATCGCCGGGGTCGACGTCGGAAAGGTCACCGGGGTCCACCACATCTCCGGCGGCGGGCAGGGGGCGATCGTCGATCTGCGGATCGACTCCGCCGGCCTGCCCCTCCACGCCGACGCGACGATGACCATCAGGCCGCGGATCTTCCTCGAGGGCAACTTCTTCCTCGACGTCCATCCCGGCTCGCCCTCGGCGCCCCTGCTCCACGACGGCGACACCGTGTCCATCCAGCAGACCGCGGCCCCGGTCCAGCTCGACCAGGTACTGGCCACCCTCGACTCGAGCACCCGCAGCGACCTCAAGGTCCTCCTCCACGAGCTCTCGATCGCCCTGAGCGGGCGGGGCGGCGCCGGGTTCAACCGCTCGATCCCCTTCTGGGCACCGGCCTACAAGGGCACCGCCCTGGTCACCGACGCCCTCCAGGGGACGAGTCCCCACGACCTCTCCAAGCTCATCGCCGGCATGGGCCAGGTGGCCTCGGCCGCCGACGCCGACCCCCGGGCCCTGCGTGCCCTGGTCACCAACCTCGACCGCACCGTCACCCCCCTGGCCCGCGAGAACCGGGCCCTGGCGGCGGCCATCGCCGAGCTCCCCCGCACGCTGCGGGCCGGGATCCCCGCCCTCGACGCCCTCGACGCCTCCTTCCCGTCGCTGCGGACCCTGGTCGCCGAGCTGCGCCCGGCCGTCCGCTCGACCCTCCCCGTCCTCGTAGCCGGCATCCCCTTCGCCCGCCAGGTCCGCCGCCTCGTCGCCAAGCCCGAGCTCCGGGGGCTGGTCAGCGACCTGCGCCCGACGGTGGCCGCCCTCACCCGCCTGAACATCGAGAGCGTGGCCCTCCTCGGCCAGGTCCGGGCCGCCTCCTCGTGCCAGAACTCGGTGATTCTCCCCTGGTCGCAGCAGACCATAGAGGACACCAACTTCCCCGCCGCCGGGCCGGTGTTCCAGGAGTTCCCCAAGAGCCTCGTCGGCCTCGGCGGGGACAGCCGCGAGGGCGACGCCAACGGCATCTGGTTCCGGGTCCTCGCCGGGCTCGGCAACGTCGCCTTCCCGTCGAGTCCGGGCCAGCTCACCCTGTCGAACTTCCCCATCGCCGGGAGCAACCCGGTCAAGCCGGCGGGCAAGCCGGCGTTCGACGAAACCGCTCCTTGCGAGACCCAGCAGGCGCCGAACCTCGACTCGACGCCCGGGCTCGCCCCCGGCGGCCAGATCAGCGCCCGCTCGGCGCCCCTGAACCCGGCCGGCCAGAAGCTCTACGCCCGCTCGGAGAAGCTCGCTCTCAAGGCGACCGCCCACCAGCTCAAGGTCGAGCACCTGACCCGCTCGTTGCGGGTCACCGCCGCCCCCCTGGCGGCGAGCCTCGTCCCCCAGCTCGGCTCGCTCGGGCGCCTGCCGGGGGGCGGTCGATGAGACGGGCGATCGCCAAGCACGCCCGCGACTTCGCGGCCATCGTCGTCCTCGGGGTGATCGCCGCCCTCGTCGGCGTCTACGTCCTCCACATGGAGCGCCTCCGCTTCCCCCTCTTCGAGGCGGCCCCGTTCACCCTCAAGGCCGAGTTCTCCACCGCCCAGGCCGTCACCCCCGGCCAGGGCCAGACTGTCCGGGTCTCGGGGGTGCGGATCGGCGACATCAGCGGCGTCGCCCTCCACGGCGACCGGGCCGTCGTCTCCATGGCGGTCGACGAGAAGTTCAAGGGCCTCGTCCACACCGACGCCACCGCCCTCCTGCGGCCGAAGACCGGGCTCAAGGACATGTTCGTCGAGATCGTCCCCGGCAGCCGCCGGGCCCCGGTCGCCGCCGCCGGCTTCACCATCCCCCTGGCCAACACCCTCCCCGACGTCAACCCCGACGAGATCCTCGCCGCCCTCGACCAGGACACCCGCGACTACCTCAAGCTCCTCGTCTCCGGCGCCGGCCAAGGTCTCCGCGGCGGTGGCGTGCATCTCCAGGACGTCTTCGCCCGCTTCGCCCCCACCCACCGCGACCTGGCCGCCGTGACCACCCTGGTCGGCGCCCGCCACGACAACCTCGCCCACCTCGTCCACTCGCTCAGCCTCCTCGACCAGGAGCTGGCCACCCGGGGACCCCAGATCAGGACCCTGGTCAGCTCGGCCTCCCAGGCCTTCGGTGCGATCGGCTCCGAGCAGGCCAGCCTCGGCGCGGCCATCCACCAGCTCCCGGGATCGCTTCGGGCCACCACCCGGGCCCTCGGCAAGGTCGAGACCTTCGCCAACGTCCTCCACCCCACGGCGGTCGCCCTCGCCCCGGTGGCCACCTCCCTGACCCGGGCCAACCGCGCCCTGGTCCCCTTCCTGCGGGAGACCACGCCGATCGTCGCCAACCAGATCCGTCCCTTCGTGCGCAGCGCCCGCCCCGTCGTCCGCGACCTGACCCCCGCGGCCCAGTCCCTGGCGGCGGCGGCGCCCGACCTCACCGGGTCGTTCACCGTGCTCAACCACCTGTTCAACCTGCTGGCCTACAACCCCTACGGCGGCGACCGCTACGACGCCACCAAGAACGGGAACTACCTGTTCTGGCTGGCCTGGCTCGGCCACAACGGCGACGCCGTGTTCGCCTCCAGCGACGCCAACGGCCCGTTCCGGGCGCTGACCCAGACCACCACCTGCACCACCCTGCGGGCGATCGTCAGCCAGCTCCCCCAGCTCCCCTTCCTCGGCAACCTGGCCGGCGTCCTCACCAACCCCGCCCTCTGCGGATGAAGGCGCCGGATGACCGAGCGCCGAGGAGCGCGCCGTGAACCATGAGCGCCCGACCCTCGGCCGCCTGGCCGTGATCGCCGGCTTTGCCTTCTCCTGCTTCGGCCTGCTCCTCTTCCTCTGGGTCTCCTTCGGCGGGTCGATCCCCCTCAAGCCCAAGGGCTACCGCTTCCACGCCGCCTTCCCCCAGGCCGTCGCCCTCTCCGACCAGGCCGACGTCCGGATCGCCGGGATCAGCGTCGGCAAGGTGGTGGCCGAGGGTCTCGCCGCCGGCGGCAACCGCACCCTGGCCACCATCGAGCTCGACTCCCGCTTCGCCCCCCTCCACGTCGACGCCCGGGCCATCCTGCGCCAGAAGACCCTGCTCGGGGAGACCTACGTCGAGCTCACCCCCGGCACCGCCGCCAGCCCCACCATCCCCGAGGGCGGCCTCCTCGCCGACAGCCGGATCGGCCGGGCGGTAACCCTCGACCAGGTCGTCCAGGCCTTCGACCCGGTCACCCGCCAGGCGTTTCGCAACTGGCAGCAGGATCTCGCCCGCGGGTCGCGGGGCCGGGGCCAGAGCCTCAACGACGCCCTCGGCAACCTCCCCGGCTTCGTGGCCGGGGCCGGCGACGTGCTCGATGTCCTCAACGCCCAGTCGGCCGCCGTCAGCCGCCTGGTGCGCAACACCGGGGTGGTGTTCGACGCGGTCAGCCGCGACCGCGCCCAGCTCCACAACCTCATCGTCGGGGCCGACGCCACCTTCGCCGCCACCGCCTCCGAGCAGCGGGCCCTGGCCCAGTCGATCAGCATCCTCCCCACCTTCCTCGACGAGACCAAGGCCACCCTGGCCCGCCTCCAGACCTTCGCCGTCGACACCCGACCCCTGATCCGCGACCTGCGCCCCGCCGCCCGCGACCTCGCCCCCACCCTCCACGACGTGCGGGTCCTGGCTCCCGACCTGCGCCGGACCTTCCAGAAGCTCGACCCCCTGATCACCGCCTCGAAGACCGGCCTCCCGGCGCTGCGCGACATCCTCCGGGCCCTCCAGCCCCTGTTCTCCAGCCTCGACCCCTTCCTCGAGCAGCTCAACCCCATCCTCCAGTGGCTCGAGCTCAACCAGTACACCGTCGGCGACTTCATCTCCAACGACGCCGGCACCCTGGCGGCGACCACCACCCCGTCCACCTCGCAGGAGGTCGGCCACTACCTGCGCCAGTACACCCCCCTCGGGCCGGAGACCCTGGCCATCTATCCCAACCGGGCCCCCAACAACCGGGGTAACGCCTACCTCGCCCCGGTCGGGCTGGCCGCTTCGCCCGCGTCGGCCAAGCACCTGATCTTCCCCAACTTCGACTGCCGGCCCTCGGGCGGGGAGGTCCTCCCCAACGAGAGCATCAACCCCCTCCTCGGCAGCCCCGGCTGCTTCGTGGCCACCCCGCCCGCGTTCAACGGCGGAGCCATGGCCTTCCCCCACGTCGATCCCGCCAACTACAACCCCTAGACTCGCCGCCTACCGATGCCGAGCGAGCCGGAGGCGCCGAGCGAGTTCCACGGCGGGCGGCTGATCGCCCGGCGCCTGCGCGCCCACGGGGTCGAGCGGGTGTTCACCCTCTCCGGCGGCCACCTGTTCTCCATCTTCGACGGGTGCCGGACGGAGGGGATCGAGCTCGTCGACGTGCGCCACGAGGCGACGGCCGCCTTCGCCGCCGAGGGCGTCGCCAAGGTCACTCGCGCCCCGGGGGTGGCGGCCCTGACCGCCGGCCCGGGGGTGACCAACGGGATCACGGCGCTGGCCGCCGCCCAGCTCAACAACTCGCCACTGCTCGTCCTCGGCGGCCGGGCTCCGGCCGGGCGCTGGGGCCAGGGCTCCCTCCAGGAGCTCGACCACGTGCCCCTGGTGCGCCCGCTGACCAAGCTGGCGGCCACCGCCGGGAGCGCGGGCGAGATCCCCGGGCTGGTCGACCGGGCCCTGGCGGCGGCGATGGCGCCGCCGTCGGGGCCGGTGTTCCTCGACTTCCCCCTCGACCACGTGTTCTCGGTGGCCGCCGAGCCGGCACCGGCGACCGAGTCGATCGAGCCGGTGTCGTGCGCCGCCGACGGGTCGGCCCTCCAGCGAGCGGTCGGCCTCCTGCGGGGGGCGCGGCGGCCGGTGATCATGGCGGGGACCAACCTCTATTGGGGCCATGGCGAGGCGGCGCTGCTCGAGCTGGCCTGCGACCTGCGCATCCCCGTGTTCCTCAACGGCCTGGCCCGGGGGTGCGTCCCGGCCGACCACGAGCTGTTCTTCTCCCGGGCGCGCCGGCAGGCCCTCGGGGAGGCGGACGTGGCGGTGGTGATCGGTGCGCCGATGGACTTCCGCCTCGGCTTCGGGGCGGTGTTCGGGGAGGCGACGGAGATCATCGTCGTCGACCGGTGCGACCCGGGGCGGGCGCATCCGAGGAAGGTGGCGGCGGAGCTCTATGGATCTCTGCGGGCGACGCTGACCGGGCTGCGACTCGGGGGGGGCGAACGCCGTCCGTGCCCCGAACGGGGTGCGCCGAGGGAGGCGTGGTTAGACGTGCTGCGCGCGGCGGAGACCGAGGCCCGGGCGGGGGAGGCGGCTGAGCTCTCCGACGAGCGGGCCCCCCTGCATCCGATGCGGGTCTACGGGGAGCTGGCCGGGCTGCTCGACCGGGACGCCATCGTCGTCGGCGACGGCGGGGACTTCGTCTCCTACGCCGGCCGGCTGATCGAGTCCTACCAGCCCGGCTGCTGGATCGACTCGGGCCCGTTCGGCTGCCTGGGGAGCGGGCTGGGCTACGCCCTGGGGGCGAAGCTCGCCCACCCGGAGCGCCAGGTCGTCCTCCTGGTCGGCGACGGGGCGTTCGGCTTCGCCGGGATGGAGCTCGACACCCTGGCCCGGCACGGGGTGGGCGTGGTGGTGGTGGTGGGCAACAACGGGATCTGGGGCCTCGAGAAGCACCCGATGGAGTGGCTCTACGGCTACAGCGTGGCCGCCGACCTGCGTCCCGGGACTCGCTATGACCTGCTGGCCGAGGCCCTCGGGTGCCGGGGCGAGCTGGTCGAGCGTCCGGCCCAGCTGCGCCCGGCGCTGGTGGCGGCCCTGGAAGCCGGTGGGCCGGCGCTGGTCAACGTCCTCACCGATCCGGGGGTGGCCTATCCCCGGCGATCGAACCTCGCCTAGTTGAGCGAGCCGAACTCCTCGGTGTAGGTGGCCCCGGGGCCGGACCCGAGGCTGGCCGGGGCGGCGGGAGCGACGCCGATCCCGGTGTCGCGGAAGGCGGGGCTGAGGATGTTGGCGCGGTGCTCGGGCGAGCCCATCCACCGGGCCACCGTCGCCGCCGGCGTCGCCCGGTCGCCGAGCGCGGCGGCGATGTTCTCACCGGCGACGAAGCCGACGCCCGGAGTCAGATAGCCGGAGTGGCGCAGGCGCTCGAGTGGGCCGTCGCCGGAGGGGCTGACGTGGTCGAAGTAGTCGCCGGCGACCATGTCGCTCGAGTGGGCCCGGGCGGCGGCGGCCAGGGCCGGGTTGGGCTCGAGGAGCCGGAGGCCGCCGGCCGCCCGCTGCTTGTTGATCAGGCACAGGACGGCGGCGGCGACGGCGCTGACGTCGTCCGGGGTGGGGGTGAGCCCGGTGTCGGGGCAGACGGCGGCAAGGCCGGGGGGCGGTGTGCTCGGCTTGGCGGGGCTCGGCTTGGCGGGACGGTGGTGGCGATGGTGGACGGCGGCGGGCGCGGGCCGCCTGCGGTGGGCGGCGGCCGCCGCCGGAGCGGTGGGCAGGACGGCCAGGTCGACGGCTACGGCGAAGACGGCGGCGAGGACGACGGAGGCCGGATTGACGGCGTAGCCGGTCATCCCGAAGACATCGGCCCGGTGGGGGCGGCCGATGCCTTCGGAGCGGAAATGCAGGCGGATGATCGATGCGGAGCTAGGAGGTGGTGCCGAAGTCCTCGGTGTAGGTGGCGCCCGAAGGGCTGAGGCTGGCCGCGCCGGCGGCCACGCCGATCCCGGTGTCGCGGTATGCGGGGTCGAGGATGTTGACCCGGTGGGCGGGGGAGCCCATCCACATGCGGACGGTGGCGGCCGGGCTGGCCAGGCTGCCGGAGGCGGCGGCGATGTTCTCGGCGAGGACGAAGCCGCGGCCCGGGCGGACGTAGCCGGCGGTGCGCAGGCGCTGGAGCGGGTCCTGGCCGGTCGGGGTGACGTGGTCGAAGTAGCGGCGGGCGACCATGTCCTGCGAGTGGGCGGCGGCGGCGCCGGTCATGGCCGGGTCGGCGCGCAGGGCGCGCAGGCCGCGGGTCGTGCGCTCACGGTTGATCAGGCAGAGGGTGGCGGCGGCCACCCGGTCGAGGTCGGCGGCGGTGGGGAGGAGGTAGGTGTCGGCGCAGGCGGCCGAGTTCGAGGCCTGCGCACTTGGGCTGGGGGTGGCGGCGTGGCGGTGATGGTGGGCGGCGGCGTGGGCCGTGGGCTTGCCGGCGGCGGCCAGGGCCCGGCTCGCCGGCATGGCGGCGAGGGCGATGACGGCGGCGAGGACGACGGTGAGAAGAAGACGGCATGGGCGTACGACGTGGATGGGCACGGTGGCGACCTCCTGCTAGGACCGCCACCACCCATCCTTCGGTAACCCGGCCTACCGCCACGAAAGTGGTGGCACCGTTGGCTTTGCGTCCCCGCCTCACGACGGGTTTGCCCTTCTCGGGAAAGTGGCGATATTTTGGGACTTCCCGGAGGTGATCGGCCCGGTCCGGCCGAGGGTCGCGTGTTGTCGCCGTGGGCTCGACGGATAGGCAGGCAGGCAGCGGAGCGCGCTCCGTCTCGCCGTCCGCGGGCCCGACTTCGTCGGTCGGCGGCCGGCTCCCCGGAGCGCGCTCCGCTGCGGCTTGACCCGGCGGGGGTTCGTCGGCTGCCGGCGCGGCCGGTCCGGGGCGGCCGTCCGGGGCCCGTCCGGGGCGGGCGTCGGGTCAGTGGCCCGGTGCCGGGACCGGCGGGGCGGGAGGGGTCCGGACGGGTGGGCCGAAGCCGGCGCGGTCGAGGGCGACGCCGCGGAGGAGGTCGTGCTCGGAGGTCTCGAAGCCGGGGAGGTCGAAGGCCTCGAGGATCTCGATGAGCATGGCCACGCCGGCGATGATGGTGGGGGCCCGGTCGGGGTGGAGGCCGCGGACGCGACGGCGCTCGGCCAGGGGGAGACCGGCGAGGCGGGCGAGGATGAGGCGGCAGGTGGTGAGGTCGAGGTGGTAGCCGTGGACGCGGGCCGAGTCGTAGGGATGGAGTCCCTGGTCGATGGCGGCACATGAGGTGGCGGTCCCGGCGACGGCGATGGCCTGGCAGGGGAGGCGGCGCTCGGCGGCGGGTACGTGACGCTCGATCAGGGCGCGGACGTCGGCCCGCAGGCGGGTGAGCTCGGTCCGGGTCGGCGGATCGCTCGTGAGGTGGCGCTCGGTCTGGCGCACCACGCCGGCCTGGAGGGAGACGTGGAAGATGGCCTCGCGGCCGCTGCCGCGGATGAGCTCGGTCGACCCGCCGCCGATGTCGAGGACCAGGGTCGCCGCGCGGTGGTCGGGATCGCGCTCGCTGGTAGCGCCGAGGAAGGTCAGCCGGGCCTCGTCCTCGCCGGGGATCAGGTGGGCGTCGAGCCCGTAGCGCTCGGCGACCAGGGCGGCGAACTCGGGACCGTTGGCCGCATCCCGGACGGCGCTGGTCATCACCGCCGTGGCCAGGTCGGGGGCTTCGGCGGCGATGAGCTTCGAGTACTCGTCGAGGGCGCGGCACACCCGGTCAATGGCGGCGTCCTTGAGGCGGCGGTCGTGGTCGACGCCCTCGCCGAGGCGGGTGACCCCGGAGTGGCGGCGGAGCTCGCGAATCCGGCCCTCGGGCCCGACGTCGGCGATGAGCAGGCGAGTCGAGTTGGTCCCGATGTCGACGACGGCGACCCGGGTGTGGTCGCTGGGGGGAGGCTCGGGGCCGGGCATGTCCGGTGATCTTCGCGGGCGAGGCCGCCGGGCCCCCGGATGCGGGGAATCTTGCTGGGGAGCGCCGGTGGGCCGGCCGGGGGTTGCTAAGCTTCGTTCACACGCCGCGGGGTGGAGCAGTCTGGTAGCTCGTCGGGCTCATAACCCGAAGGTCGCGGGTTCGAATCCCGCCCCCGCTATGAGAAGGGCCCTGCTCAGCAGGGCCTTTTTTCGTGCGGGGGGAGGCCCGGGGGCGGGTGGCTCGACGGCATCCGCGGTGGGGGTGGCGGGCTCTGGCTACCCGGCGGCGCGGTGGCGCTGGAGCTTGGCGATGCCGTCGGTCTCGATCTGGCGGACCTCGTCGGCGGCGAGGCCGAGCAGGCGGGCGACCTCGGCGATCGGATGGGGCTCGTCGCCGCCGATGCCATGGCGAAGCTCGAGCACGCGCCGTTCCCGCTCGGTCAGCAGCCCGAGATCGAGTCCGCCCGCATCGCTCGACTCGGGCCGATCGGCCGCCTGGTCCTCATCGGCGCGCCGGCGATCCTGCTCGGCCCGGTGGCGCTCGTCCTCGGCGGCCGGGTGCTCGATGGAGACCGGGGCCTGGGCCCAGCGCTTGATGGCCTCGACCTCCGCCTCGGTGAGGCCGGTGGCGGTGGCGATCTCGGCTGTCGTCGGGTCGCGTTGGAGCTTGGCGGCCAGGGCCTGCTCGGCCTCGTAGATGGTGTTGAGCTTGGTGAGGACGCCGGCCGAGAGGCGGATGGTGCGCGACTTCTCGGCGATGGCCCGGGTCATCGCCTGGCGGATCATGGGCGTGGCGTAGGTCGAGAACTTGTAGCCCTTGCGGTGATCGAACTTCTCGACCGCCCGGACGAGACCGATGGTTCCCTCCTGGATCAGGTCGAGCAGCGGAAGACCCTGCTTGCCGAACGGCTTGGCCAGCGAGACGACGAGGCGCAAGTTGGATTCGATCATCCGCGCCTTGGCGTCGAGATCGCCGCGCTCGACCCGCTTGGCGAGCTCGACCTGCTCGCG
>JAXDHJ010000079.1:0-14816 GCA_034664565.1 Solirubrobacteraceae bacterium | reverse complement strand
TGACCGGGAAGTGGAACGCCATGTGGCACTCGTTGCCGTCGCCGAAGTACGCGACGACGTCCGCGGGCCACTGGTTCGCCTCCGCGAGCAGCACGCGGTCCTGGTAGTTGGCGTCGATCTCGGCGCGGATGCGGCGCAGGTACTCGTGCGTCTCCGGCAGGTTCTCGCCGTTGGTGCCGTCGCGCTCGAACAGGTAGGGCACGGCGTCGAGGCGGAAGCCGTCGAGGCCGAGGTCGAGCCAGAAGCGCAGCGTGTCGAGCAGCGCCTCCTGGACCGCCGGCTCGTCATAGTTGAGGTCCGGCTGGTGGCAGAAGAAGCGGTGCCAGTAGTAGGCGCCGGCCCGCTCGTCCCACGACCAGTTCGAGGTTTCGGTGTCGATGAAGATGATCCGGGCCTCCCGGTAGGGCTCGGCGGTCTCCGACCAGACGTACCAGTTGCGCTTGGCCGAGTCGGGGGACGAGCGCGACTCCTGGAACCAGGGATGCTCGCTCGAGGTGTGGTTCATCACCAGGTCGGCGATCACCCGGATGCCGCGCTGGTGGGCGGCGTCGATGAAGGTGCGGACGTCCTCGAGGGTGCCGTAGTCCTGGTGGATGGCCTTGTAGTCGGAGATGTCGTAGCCGCCGTCGCGCAGGGGCGACTGGTACATGGGCAGCAGCCAGACGCAGTCGATGCCGAGCCACTCGAGGTAGTCGAGCTTCTCGGTCAGGCCGCGGAAGTCGCCCGACCCGTCGGCGTTGCCGTCGTAGAAGCCGCGGACGTGGATCTCGTAGAAGATCGCCGTCTTGAACCACACGGGGTTCGACTCGAACCACTGGGTGGTCGAGGCGGTGTGGGCGAGGTTCATGGCCATCAGGGTCGCACGACCTCGAGGATGTGGGCGACCCGGCGGGTCGGATCCAGCCGTACGTAGTTGCGCCCGAGGCGCCAGTCGAAGTTCTCCCGGCTCAGGAGGTCGACCACGGTGAAGGCGGGGGGCAGGCCGGTCTGCATGGGGATGATGGTGACGCCCTCCTGGGCCTGGCGGGGGTCGAGGGTGACCACGACGATCAGGGTCTCGGCCGCGGTCTGCTTGACGAAGGCCATCAGCCGGTCGTTCTCGGTCTCCAGGAAGGTGACGTTCTCCAGGCGCTGGAGGGCCGGATGGTCGCGGCGCAGGCCGTTGAGCATGGTGATGAAGGGCAGGAGCGGGCCGTCGAGGCGGCGCTGCTTGATCTCGTACTTCTCCGAATTGAGGTACTCCTCGGAGCCGGGATGGCGGGGGACGGCCTCGAAGTGCTCGAACCCCGAGTAGATGCCGTAGGTCGGGGAGAGGGTGGCGGCCAGGGTGAGGCGGATGGCGAAGGCGGCGGTCCCGCCGGTCTGGAGGTACTCGCTGAGGATGTCGGGGGTGTTGACGAAGAAGTTGGGGCGGAAGTACTCGCGCATGGGTGAGGCGGCGAGCTCCTCGACGTACTCGGTGAGCTCGGCCCGGTGGTTCTTCCAGGTGAAGTAGGTGTAGGACTGGCTGAAGCCGACCTTGGCCAGCTGGCGCATCATCGCCGCCCGGGTGAACGCCTCGGCCAGGAAGATGACCCCGGGGTCCTGGGCGTGGACCTCCCCGATCAACCACTCCCAGAAGGCCACCGGCTTGGTGTGGGGGTTGTCGACCCGGAAGATGCGCACACCGTGACCGAGCCAGTAGAGGACGATGTCGCGCAGGGCCTCCCATAGGGCGCGCCAGTCCCGGCAGCCGAAGTCGACGTTGTAGATGTCCTGGTAGCGCTTGGGCGGGTTCTCGGCGTACTTGAGGGTGCCGTCGGGGCGGCGGTAGAACCAGTCGGGGTGCTCGGTGAGCCAGGGGTGGTCGGCCGAGCATTGGATGGCGAAGTCGAGGGCGAGCTCGAGGTCGTGCTCGGCGGCGGCGGCGACGAGGCGGTCGAAGTCCTCGATGGTGCCCAGCCCGGGGTGGACGGCGGTGTGGCCGCCCTCGGCCGAGCCGATCGCCCAGGGGCTGCCGGGATCGCCGGGGGCGGCGCGCAGGGCGTCGTTGCGCCCCTTGCGGTTGGTCAGGCCGATGGGGTGGATGGGCGGGAGGTAGATGACGTCGAAGCCGAGGGCGGCGAGGAGCGGCAGCTGCTCACGCACCCCGTCAAAGCCGCCCCACGAGCGCGGAAAGAGCTCATACCAGGAGCCGAAGCGGGCCCGGGGGCGCTCGACGTCGACCTCGAGCACCCGAGCCGGCTCGTTTCGCCCTGTGCTTTCTGGGAGCAGTTCACACAGGGCGGCGAGCTCGGGGTCGAGGACGGCGGCGATCCGGGATTCGGCCGGGGCGGTGGCTTCCTCGAGCGCGCGTACCGCGCTCCCCAGCTGCCGCTGGGCGGGGCGGCCGGGTGCCCGGTCGCGGGCGGCGCGGAGGATGACCAGGCCCTCGGCCAGCTCGGGCTCGAGATCGGCCTGGCCGGCGGCCACCTTGCGCTCGAGCTCGCTGCGCCAGGTGGCGAAGTCGTCGCTCCATGCCTCCACGTGCCAGCGCCAGCGGCCCTCGGCGTCGAGCGGGAAGGCGGCGTGCCAGCGGTCGGGCTCGCTCTCGGGGTGGGGACGGCGCATGACGACCTCGCGCCAGGCGCGCTCCTGCGGCGGACGGTAGCGGGCGACGGCGCGCAGGACGTCGTGGCCGTCGCGGAAGATCGTCGCCCCGACCTCGAGCTCGTCGCCGAGGCAGCGCTTGGGGCGAAAGGCGCCGCAGTCGACATCCGGCGCCAGGTCCTCGACGCGGATCCGGGGGGGAGGGCCCTGCGTGGGGAGGGCGGGCATGACAGGCTTCTCCTTTCCGGTTTGCGGCTTTCCAATCGACTCTGTGAACTTCCCGAGATCAAGCGGCGTCCAGCTCCACCCGACCTCGCTGCCGTCCGGGCGCCTGGGCGCCGATGCCTACCGCTTCGTCGACTGGCTGGCGGCGGCCGGCCAGAGCTGGTGGCAGATGCTGCCGCTCGGACCTCCCGACCGGCACCGCTCACCTTACAAGGCGCGGTCGGCCTTCGCCTGCTCGTCGGGGCTGCTCGCCGAGCCCGAGGCGGCGGTCTCGGTGGGCGAGGAGGACGACTTCCGCCAGCGCCAGGCCTACTGGGTGGGGGACTGGGAGCGCCTGGCCGGCGGGCGCCGGGCCCTGCGCGACCAGGTCCGCTTCGACCGGGAGTGGGGGCGCCTGCGCGAGTACGCCGCCGGGCTCGGGGTGCGCCTGATCGGCGACCTGCCGATCTACGTCGCCCCGGGCAGCGTCGACCACCGCAGCCACCCGGAGCTGTTCAAGCCGGGGGCGGTGGCCGGGGCCCCGCCCGACGACTTCGCCCCCCATGGCCAGCACTGGGGCAACCCCCTCTACGACTGGCCGGCGCTCCAGCGGCGGGGCTATCGCTGGTGGATCGAGCGGCTGCGGCGGAGCTTCGAGCTCTTCGACGTGATGCGCATCGACCACTTCCGTGGCTTCGTCGCCTACTGGTCGATTCCCGAGAACGCGCCCGACGCCCGGTCGGGGAGCTGGCGGCGGGGGCCGCTGGGGGCCCCGTTCCAGGCGGCCCGGGGCGAGCTCGGGCCGCTGGCGGTCATCGCCGAGGACCTGGGGGTGATCACCCCGCCGGTCCACCGCCTGCGCGACGAGCTCGGCTTTCCGGGGATGGTCATCCTCCAGTTCGACTTCGGCCGGGGGGGCGGCCAGCCGCATCGGGCCAACAGCGTGACCTACACCAGCACCCACGACCAGGACACCATCCTCGGCTGGTGGCGAGACCTCGACGGCGAGACCATGGCCCGGGTGCGGGCGGCGCTGGCTCGGGAGGGCATCGCCCTGGGCGGCGAGGTCGAATGGGCCCTCATCGCCCTGGCCTTCGCCGCCCCCTCGGACATCGCCATGGTCCAGGTCCAGGACGTTCTCGGGCTGGGGAGCGAGGGACGGATGAACGTGCCCGGGCGCCCGGGTGGGAACTGGCGCTGGGGCCTGGGCGAGGGCATGCTCACCCCGGCCCTGGCCGGCCGCCTGCGGGCGGCCAGCGAGCAGGCGGGACGGCTGGCGTGAGCCCGCCGGTGCCGGCGCCGTCCGGGCCCGGGCCCGGGCCGGCGGGGGGCGGGGGGCCCGCGCCGGGGCAGGGGCTGGTCGCCCTGGGGGACAGCATCACCAACGGCGAGGGCCACCCCATGCTCGGGGTGCGCTGCCAGTCGTGGGCGCAGTGGCTGGCCGGGGCCCTCGACCTGCCCTACACCGGCCTGGCCGAGAACGGGGCGGTGGCCGCCGACGTGCTGGCCCGCCAGGTGCCGCGGCTGCGCGGCCCCTACGCGGTGGCCTGCGTCTACGCGGGGGTCAACGACGTGCGCCGCGACGACTTCGAGGCCGCCGCCTACCGCGCCTGCCTCGGCGCGGTGCTCGAGGCGGTGGGGCGCCAGGCGGGGCGGCTGGTGGTGGCGAGCATCCCCCACGATCTGGGTCGCCCGCCGGCGCCGCCGGCGCGGATCGCCGAGGCCAACCGGGCGATCGTCGAGCTGGCCGGAGCGGCCGGGGCGGCGGTGGTCGACCTGAGCGACCTGCGGGGGTGGAAGCTCGTGCTCCCCGACGCCGTCCACCTGACCGCCCTGGGCCAGCTCCACCTGGCCGCCCGGGCGGCGGCGGCCCTCGGGGCCCCGAGCCCGGCGACGCTCGTCGCCGTCGGGAGTGGGCCCGGGGCCAGCGCCCGGTACGCGCTCTCGGGGTACGCGGTGGCGGTCGCCCGCGATCGCGTGCGCCGCGCGCGCGAGAGCCAGGTGCGGTGGGTCCAGGGCACGGTCCCCGAACCGGCGGTCGCCCGCGCGCGGGAAGGCGCCCGCCGGCTGCGCGAGCGGGCCGGGCGATGGGTGCGCTGAGCGTCCTCGGGCGTCTGCGAGGAGTGGTGGCGGCGCGCTCGCTCCGCGGCGTGGCCCGGGTGGCCCCGGGGGCCCGGCTGGGCCGGGGGGTGCGCTTGACCGTGGCCCCGGGCGGGCGGGTGGTGGTCGGGGCGGGCGCCCGGATCGGGCGCGGCACGCGCCTGGAGGCGCGGGGGGGCGCCATCGAGCTGGCCGCTGGGTGCCGGGTCGGCGAGCGCTCGCGCCTGGTGGCGGCGGCGGGGACGATCCTCATCGAGGAGGGAGTCAGCCTCGGGGACGGCTGCACCCTGATCGCGGTGGCGGGGATCGCCATCGGCGCCGGGAGCGTGTTCGGCGACGGGGTCAGCGTGATCGACTTCGCTCCCGTCGTGGCCGACCCCGACCGGCCGATCCGCGTCCAGGGGGTGCGCGGCGCTCCGGTGCGGGTCGGTACCGGCGCCACCGTGGGTCCACGGGCGGCGATCGGCCCGGGCGCAGCCCTGGCCGGGGGCGCGCGGCTGGCGGCGGGGGCGGCGGCCGGCGGGGTTGCGCCGGCGGGCGGGGGCGGCGGTCCGCGGTGAGGGGGGGCGGAACGAGCGGAGGGCTCGATCCGGGGGCCCCGGTCTCCTACCTGACCCTGGGACGGCGCACGCCGGTGGTGAGCGCCGACGGGCTGGTCATCGGCCGCGTGCGGCGGGTGCTGGCCGCCCCGGCCCAGGACGTCTTCCACGGCCTGCTGGTGGACACCGACGCCGGCGACGTGGTGGTGGTCGCCGACGTCGTGGCGGAGATCCGCGAGCGGGCGGTGGTGCTGCGCCTCGACGCGGCGGACTGCCGGGCGCTGCCGCCGCCCTCGTCTGACCCGGTGGCTCGTCCGAGCACCCCGCTCCAGGCCCTCGACGATCTGAGCGCCAACCTGTGGCGCCGGGTCTCGGGCCGCGGCTGAGCGAAGGCCCGCGGCCGGGCGCCGGAGGCCGGCTAGCGCTTCTTGGCCGTCGCGCCCCGGCGGAGCCTGAGCGTCCGCGTCTGGGCCGAGGGGGTGCCGCCGAGCGGCGCGTAGGTGAGCAGGACGTTGACGGCGAGCGTCCGCCGGGCGAAGAGGAGGCGGCGGGCGGCGGCGGTGGGGGTGATGTGGAGGGTCACGGTGGCCGGGGCCTTGACGGTGAGGGCGACGGCTCGGATCTGGGCCGGCCGCGGCTTGGCCTGGCGCTTCTGGGCCGCGCCGATGGTCCCGGCGCTGGGCAGGCTCACGCGGATGGTCGCCGTGCCGTCCCCGGCGAGGGCCACGGCGATCACGTGGAAGGTGCTGGCGGCGGCGGCGACGGCCAGGGCGTGGGTGACGCTGACCGCGGCGCCGGAGCTGTCGGTGGCGGTCATGGTCACCTTGAACGTTCCCGATCGCGCGTAGGTATGGGCCGGGGCGGGGCCGCTCCCGGCGGGCGAGCCGTCGCCGAAGCTCCAGGCAAAGGCGGAGATGGCCCCATCGGGATCGGCGGCGGTGGCGCTGAACAGGGTCGGTCGCCCCGCCGCCGGCGATCGGGTGGTCACCGTGAAGTCCCCGGTCGGGGGCTCGTCGGGCACTGTCACCGGGGCGCTGACCACCACCTGGTGGCTGACGGTGACGGTGGCGCCGTCGGTGTCGGTGGCGGTCAGCGTCGCCGTGTAGCTGCCCGCGGCGGCGTAGGTGTGGGAGGGCCCGGGGCCGGCGCCGGGAGCCGAGCCGTCGCCGAAGCTCCACGCGTAGCCGGCGATCGCTCCGTCGGGATCGCCGGCGGTGGCGCTGAAGGCGGTGGCCTGGCCGGCGGTGGGCGCGGCGGGGGTCAGCGTGAAGTCACCGGCCGGAGGCTCGTCGACGGCGACGGCGTGGGCGACGGTCAGGCTCTGGCCCGAGCTGTCGGTGGCGGTCAGGGTCACGGTGAACACACCGGGTGAGGCGTAGGTGTGGGAGGGGGCGGGGCCGGCGCCGGCCGCGGTGGCGTCGCCGAAGTCCCAGCGATAGGCGGAGATCGCTCCGTCCGGGTCCTCGACGGCGGCGGTGAAGGCGGCGGGTCGACCGGCGGTGGGCGCGGCGGTGGTGAGCGAGAAGTCGCCGGTCGGGCGCTCGTCGGCGGTGACCTCGAGGGACGCGGGGGCGCTGGTGCCGTCGGGGGCGAAGGCGGTGAGGGCGATGGTGTAGGTCCCGGGGGCGGCGAAGGTGAAGGTGTCGGTGGGAACGGTGGTCTCGTGGAAGGTGGGGTTGTTGGGATCCTCGCCGTAGGACCAGCTGAAGCGGGTCGCCCCGGTCGACGCCCCGGCGTCGACGTTCACCGTGTTGCCCGCGCCGGTCTGCGCCGTGAACGACGCGGTCACCGCGGTGGCGTTGGGGGTGAAGCGCTGGAGGCAGGTGTGCCCCTGGTTGCTCCACTCCTCCTGGTAGCGGTAGGGGTGGCCGTTGATGAGCTGGTTGTAGGGGACGCCGTTGGCGGTGCCGATGGCGGGGCCGGTCTGCGGGTCGCACTTGTCCCCGATCTCGGTACCGGTGCTCGCTCCGTTCACGTAGTCGTTCCAGGCCGAGGCGGGAAAGGGGTCGGTGACCATCTCCAGGTGCTCGTGGCTGAGCCCGCCCTCGATGGCGCCGTCGGCGGTGCTCGCGTTGGGATGCTGGCCGTCGTCGCAGCCGGGGTTGTCGGTCACGTAACCGTCGAGGGCGTAGAGGAAGGCGGGGCTGGTGGTGCTGTTGGAGTGGTAGGCGCAGAACGTGGCGTTGGCGGCCGAGCCGAAGGCGGCCGAGCAGTCGGCGGCCGCGGCGTCGATGCACGTGCCGACGGTGGGCGGGAGGAGGACGTAGTAGGCGTGGGTGAGGTCGCGGGGCAGCCCCCGGGCGATCAGGTAGCGACCGAGCTCGGCCACGATCTGGTCGTCGGTCAGGCAGACCGGGACCTCGGCGGTGGTCGGGCAGCCGTCCACCGGGTAGGGGGTGGTGTCGAGGAGGCGTCCGGCGAAGCTCGAGTTGTAGGCGGCGTTGCCGGCGCCGTCGCCGTACTGGGCGGCCACCGACTCGACGTTCTGGTCGCCGCCGCTGTCGTGAGCGAGGTCGGTGAAGTAGCGGTCGATGCCGGCCGCGTAGTCGGCGGGAAACGCCGCCGGGGCGGTGGGCGGCTCCCAGTAGAAGGTGTAGTTGGCGTTGGCGTGCATCACCGGACCGCCGCTGTAGTCGAGGTTCGAGAAGAACGCGTCGAAGCGGTGGGGGGTGGCGGCGACGTGCCGGGGCTGGATGCTGATCGTCCTGGCGTCCCCGCCGGCGTGGACGATCACCGCCGCGGCCCGGGCGCCACCGAGGGTGAGGGAGAGGACCAGGGTGAGGAGGGCGGCGAGGACGCGCCCGGTGCCGCGTCGTCGAGGGCGCACGAGGAGCAACGTAGCAGTGCCGGTGGCGCCCGCCGGTGCGGGCGGCGCCGGGCGGGGCGGCGCCGGTGGGGCGGGGACGGGTCGGTGGCCGGCTATCCTCCGCCGACGGTGAGGGCGAAAGGCAGGCGGGGGCGACTCCTCGCGACGCTCACGGTGGTCTGGGGGGTGCTCCTTGCCGGTGCGCCGGCGGCGATCGCCGCCGTGGGCCCGCGGGTGACGGTCGCGGTCTACGGCGACTCGATCGTCGAGGGCTACACCGTTCCCGACTTCCTCCACAACGGCCTGGTGCCGGCCCTCGGGGCCACCCTGGTCCGGGAGGGCGGCTTCGAGCTGGGGGGCAGCGGGCTGATCCCGGTGACCCCGTTCCGCTGGCGTCTGAGCCGCTACACGGTGTTCGGGGGGGCGCCGCCCGACCCCGACGGGTGGGTTCTCGCCGGGTACGCGTCACACGGCCTCGACGGGCCGAGCGGCTACAGCGGGCTGGCCTCCTCGCCGCGGGCGAGCGCGACGGCGCCGATCGACGCGCCGAGCGTGGCCGTGCTCTTCACCAAGTTCGCCGGTTCGGGGCTGTTCACGGTGACCGCCGGGACCTCTAGCTGGACCATCGACGCCCGCTCGAGCGGCCCGCCGGCGCCGAGTGAGGTGTGGCTGACCATGCCGCCGGGGGCGGCGTCCATCACCGTCCACGGCCCGAGCTCGGGAGTGCTGGTGTTCGACGGGGTGATCGCCCGCCGCCCGGTGGCGCCGGGGCGCGTCCAGATCGAGATGGAGAACCTCGGCCATATGGGCCACACCCTGGACGACGACTCGGCGCCGCGCATCGGGCAGTCGCTGCTCGACCAGCGCTTCGACGTCTCGGTGTTCCTGGCCGAGTACATCTACCAGTACTCGGCCCGCTACGCCGACCCGGGCCACGGTGCCCGCTTCGAGCTGGCCTACGCCCGGGCGCTGCGCGCCCACGTCCTGCGGGTGCGCGACTACGGCGGCCTGTGCCTGATCGCCGACAGCTCGCCGGTGCCCCTCCCGCCGGCCGTCCTGGCGCGCTTCGCCGCCATCAACCGGCGCACGGCGCGGAGCCTCGGGTGCCTGCACACCCCCGTCCTTGGGAGGCTGTGGAAGGCGGCCACCGCGGTGCGCGACGGCCTGACCCTGGTCGACGGCAGCCACCCGACGCGGGCCGGCTACCGCCGGATCGCCGACGCCCTGGCCCCGCTGCTCCTCGGCCTGATCCGGGCCCGGGTGCGGGCGCGTTGAGGCGGAGGTAGCGCAACGAGCGGGGGTCGTGGTGCGAGCCTCAGCCGGACTCAGGTCCGTCGCGGGTCACGTGGAGCACCGCCTTGAGGGGCCGGATGCGCACCATCAGCCCGGCGTCGGGGATCTCCTCGACCGAGGCGGTGCCGTCGACGATGAGCGCGTGATCCCCGCGGGCCGGGGCGGGCCAGAGCAGGGTGACGGCGCCGTTGCCGCGGACGTTGGCCGCGGTGCGGTGGCCGAGCCCGGCGGTTAGCGTGTCGCCGCTCCAGCTGACCTTCACCGAGGTGGCGCGGGGAGTGAGATCGCCGGACACGGTGACGAGATACGGGCCGAGCCCGAAGCGCCGGACCTGGCCGGGAAGATCGTCGAGGGCCACCGGTACGGACATGGGCCCATGCTACGGGGGCCGGGAGCGCGAGGCGGCTAGGGCAGGACGGTGGGGCGAAACGGCCGGTCGCGGAAGCGGTAGCCGAGGAGGAGCCAGCCGTGGATCTGGGGGGGCCCGCCGGCGGCGGCGTAGGCGAAGACGACGTAGCCGTTGCCGGCGCCCTGCTGGTCATAGGAGGGCAGGGAGAGGCGCAGCCCCGAGCACAGCCGCACCGCCGCACCCTGCTCGAGCAGGGCCTCGACGATGCCGCCCCCGGGGAGCAGGCCGCCCGAGGCTCGTCGCGGCAGGTTCCAGAGCAGATAGGTGTAGTCGGCCCTGATGCCGGTGGGGGACGGGAAGCGCCGGCCGGGATCGCCGTAGTTCGACCACCGGGCGCCGGCGCCGATCACGCCGGTGCGCCGGTGGGTGCCCCGCAGCTCGAGCGGTGTCTTGTAGTACATCCGCCCGAGGTCGCCGGCCGCCAGCGCCGGAGCGGCGCGGGCGGGCTCCCGGCAGCCGGGCGCGGGGGCGCCATCGCCGTTTCGCGCGCGCACGGGCAGGAGGGGGACCGGGCCGGCCAGCTCGCCGGCGAGCAGGTGCACCGTGGGCTGGCGCACCCGGCACGGCGTCCGGCAGCCGCCGCGGCGCACGTAGGCGAGCTGGCCGTGGATGGTCAGCGCCGAGAGGCGCAGGATGCGCAGGGCGCCGGGAGGGCAGGGGGGGCGGGTCCCGGGCTCGTGGCCGGCGGCCACGGTGAAGGGGAGGAGGGCTCCGTCCGCGGTGTAGGCCGGGATGCCGGCGGGCCGGCGGGGACGGACGCAGGCGTCGAGGCGAGCGGCGCGCAGCGGGTTGTCGAGGCTGGGCTTGGCCGCCCCGTCGGTGCGGGTGGTGAGCAGGAGGGCGAGGGCCGTCCCGGCGATGAGCCCGGCCAGGGCGAGGAGCCGCAGCGGCGGGGCGGACGGCGGCGTCAAGGTCAGGCCAGCCGGGCTCCCCACCGGGTGCACACGGTTTGTCCGGGCTCGAGGCGGATGACCCCGTCGCCGGTGGCCAGGGCGTTGGGAGGGCAGGTCATGGGCTCGACGCCGAGGCCCCGCCGCCGGCGGGTCGGGCTGAGGGTGTCGCCGGTGAAGATCTCGAAGATCGGATAGTGCTCATCGACCCACAGCTCGGCGGTGCGCCCGTCGGGGGCGCAGAGGCGGGTGACGGCCCGGCCGTCGGCGTCACGGTGCAGGTCGGTGAAGGCGAAGTCGATGGGCTGGGAGCCGATCGGCCGTGGCGAGCGGAAGTCGTAGGGGGTCCCCTCGACCGGCTCGGTGCCGGTCGGGAGTTGGCGCTCCTCGTCGGTGGTGATCCTGGTGGCGGCAGGGACCTCGAGCCGGCAGGCGTCGATGAGGCCCGCGCCGGGAGAGAGGTAGGGGTGCTGACCGCAGCCGTAGGGGGCGGCCCGGTCGCCGAGGTTGGCGGCGGTGGTCGACACCTCGAGGCCGCCGGGGCCGAGCTGGTAGAGGATGCTCAGCTCGAGGGTGAAGGGGTAACCGGAGAGTGGGTAGAGGCGGGTGCCCACCACCACCCGGTCGGGCCCGCGCTCGAGCGCCCGCCACGGGCGCCAGCGCAGGAAGCCGTGGATGGCGTTGTGCTTGGCCGGCTCGGTCAGGGCCACCTGGTGGTCGGCTCCGTCGAAGCGATAGCGGCCGTCGGCCAGGCGGTTGGGCCAGGGGATGAGGGGGGCGCCGTGGCCGCCGTCGCACATCGCCTCCGCCGGGTAGGGGTCGAGGACGGGCCGGCCGGCGACCGCGTACTCCCGCAGGCCACCGCCGACCTCGACCACCGTCGCCCGCTGCTCGCCGTCGGTGATCTCGAACTGCTCGCCGGAGGGATGCACCGCCATCAGCCCGGCGATCCTCTCAGATCGGACCCGGCGCTGGGCAACTCCTTGCCCGCCGACAACGGCGGCCTGGTTGGATTCGCGTCAGTCCTTCTTGGCGGTGGCTTTGCCGCCTTTACGCCCGGCCGCCTTTTTCTGAGCTCGGTTGCCGCCTGATCCCGCGCCGCGGTTCTTGCTCGACTGGCCGTTGCCTTCGCCGTGGCTGTTCTCGCCGCCCTTCTTTGACGCGCCCGGCGAGTTGGCGATCGCTGCGGCGCGGGACTTGCTCATTCCCTTCTGGCGCAGGCCCTCGTACTGCTTGTCGTCCTTCACTGACGGTCCGTGATCCTTTGCCATTGTCTGCCTCCTTACCGGGTGAGATCGCTTCGATGAGGTCGACGACCTTCGCCTCGTCGCAGCTGCGGGCGATAGTCGGGTTCGTGGAAGGTGTACCCCGCACCCAATCGCGGCGACACGGATTGTTCGCGCCGGGCGCCCGAGCGGCGGCCCTTAGACCCGACCTGCGGGGAGTGGAAGCGTGAACGGCAGGGCGTGCAGCGTGTCGGTGAGCTCGAAGAGGCGTCGAACGGCGTGAATCCTGCTGACATCGTCTGACGAAGCCCGCCGACCCCGAGGCTACGCTCGACACCGGAGGCCCGGACCCGCCCCCCCGTCGGCCCAGCCTGTTGTGCGCACAACTATTTGATACTCTTCTCTCATGGCGGGTTATGAGCCCGCCGGGATCGCCCGACTGCTCCTCTCCCAAAGCTCCGTCTCGTCCCGCCCGCGGGTGCGAGCCGACGGTGCGGCGGAGCGGGCGAACCGCAAGACGAGCGCGAAAGGAAGCCAATGGACAGGACGACACGAACGAGCGCGAGCCGCCGGCGCGGCGAGCACAGCGCTCCAGCCAACAAGCAGACCCGGCGCCGCTCGACGGCCGCCGACGGTGCCCGCGCGCAGCGGCGGGCCCAGACCGAGGCCACCACGGATTCGCTGCAGATCTTCCTCAACCAGGCCTCGCGCTACCCGCTGCTCAACGCCGCCGAGGAGGTGGTCCTGGCCAAGCGCATCGAGCGGGGGGACATGGAGGCCAAGGACCGGTTGATCAACTCCAACCTGCGCCTCGTCGTCTCCCAGGCGCGGCGCTACCAGGGCCTCGGGCTGTCCATGGGCGACCTGGTGCAGGAGGGGACCTTCGGGCTGATTCGCGCGTCGGAGAAATTCGACTGGCGCAAGGGCTTCAAGTTCTCGACCTACGCCACCCTGTGGATCCGCCAGAGCATCCAGCGGGGGCTGGCCAACACCTCGCGGCCGATCCGCCTGCCCGTCCACATCGAGCAGCGCGAGCGCAAGCTGGCTCGCGTGGAGCGCGAGCTGGCGGCCAAGCTCCCCCACGACCCGACTGACGAGGAGGTGGCCGAGGCGGCGGAGATGACCGTCCCCGACGTCCTCACCCTCCGGGCGGCGCGGCGGTCGGTGACGAGCCTCGACGTGCCGGTGAGCGACGACAGCGAGAGCAGCGTCGGCGACTTCATCGCCAGCGATCGCCCCGACCCGAGCGTCGAGGTCGAGACCTCGGAGTACGAGCGCACGGTGGCCGCCGCCGTCCAGGCCCTGCCGGTGGCCGAGCGCGACGTGGTCGAGCTGCGCTTCGGGCTGCGCGACGGGCGCCAGCGGACGATCGAGGCGACGAGCCGGGAGCTCGGGGTGTCCCGCGAGCGGGCCCGCCAGCTCGAGGAGGCGGCGATGGCCAGCCTCGGCGACCAGCCGATGCTGGCCGCCCTCCGGGAAGCCGCCTAGGAGCTCAGAGCCGGGGCAGCTCCTGCGGGAGGGAGAGCACGGGGGCGAAGAGATCCCCGTGCTCGGCCACCCGCTCGAGCACCTGCCCGGCCTCGAAGGCGAGGTCGGCTGGGTCCCCGGAGCGCAGGGCGCCGTCGACCTCCTCCCAGTCGAGCGGGGTCGAGACGGTGGGGTGGGGGCGCGCGCGCAGGGAGTAGGCGGACACCGTGGTCTTTGACTCGTCGTTCTGGTTCCAGTCGACGAACACCCGGCCGGTGCGGAGGGCCGGCGTGACCCGGGCCACCACCAGCTCGGGCTCGTCGCCGGCGAGGAGCTCGGCCACCAGCTTGGCGAACGCCTTGGTCTGGCCGAAGGTGACCTCCTCGCCGCCGAGCGGCAGGTAGACCTGGAGGCCCTTGGAGCCCGAGGTCTTGGCGAAGCTCTGGAGACCGAAGTGGTCGAACATGCCGTGCAGGCGCACGGCGACCTCGCAGCACTCGATGACGGTGGCCGGGGCGCCGGGGTCGAGATCGAAGACCACCGCCGTCGGCCGGGTGGGGGTCGCGGCCAGGGCGAGGGGGGCGTGGAGCTCGAGGGCGGCGAGGTTCGCCAGCCAGAGGAGGGTGGGGAGGTCCTCGGCCAGGGTGAAGTCGATGGGCTTGGCCGCGCTGCCCAGGCGGGCCGTGCGCACCCAGTCGGGGCGGTGGGCCGGGGACTGCTTCTGGTAGAAGGACTTGCCGTCGACCCCGTCGGGCCAGCGCTTGACGGTCAGGGCCCGGCCGCCGAGGTGGGCGAGGAGGACGGGGGCGATCGCCGCGTAGTAGTTGATCACCTCGCGCTTGGTGGTCCCCGTCTTCGGATAGAGGACCTTCTCGAGGTTGGAGAGCTCGAGCGCGCGCCCCTCGATGCGCAGGGCGGCGCGGGCCCCGGTCTCGCCGGCGGGGAGGAGCTCGCCGGCGCTCGGCGGCGCGCCGGCGCCGACCTCCACCCAGGCCGGCGAGCGGCGCCCGGGGCGGTATTCGGAGTCAAGGCGCTTGGCCACGATGCCCCGCAGGCCGTGCCCGGCGCCGGCCTCGAGAACCTCCGCGCCGTGGCCGACGACGTGGGCCGGGGTCTGCCAGCGCTCGCCGGCGAGGTCGAGGGCGGCCAGGCGCTCCCGACGCGCGGCGTAGGGCCGCTCGAGGAGTGAATGGCCGTCGAGCCAGAGGAGGTCGAAGATCACGTAGGTGACCGGCAGCTCCCGGACCAGGCGCTTGACCTGGGCCGGGGAGGCGGCCGCGCCGCGCCGGCCGAGCGCCTCGGTGCTCGGCCGGC
>JAXDHJ010000078.1:0-9219 GCA_034664565.1 Solirubrobacteraceae bacterium | reverse complement strand
TGCCGCCCTCGTGGGTGTTGATGTTGTTGGCGAAGGAGAAGATCGACTCCTGGTAGGAGGCGTTCCACTGCATCGCGACCTCGACGGCGCCCTCGTCGCTCTCGCCGGCGAAGAAGATGACCTTGCGTCCGACGGGCTCCTTGTTCTGGTTGAGGTAGCGGACGAAGTCCTCGATCCCGCCCTCGTACTGGAACTGGATCGATGTCCCGGCGTCGCGCTCGTCGGTGAGTGTGATCCGTAGTCCCCGGGTCAGGAACGCCGTCTCCCGGAGGCGCTCCTCGAGCGTGCGGACGTCGAACTCGAGCTCGTCGAAGATCTCGGGATCCGGGTGGAAGGTGATGGTCGTCCCGGTCGCGGCGCCGGGCTCGAGCGGCTCCCCCTTGACGAGCGGATGCTGCGGGGCGCCGCGGGCGTACTCCTGGCGCCAGACGTGCCCTTCGACGCGGATCTCGACGAGGAGCTTCTCGGAGAGCGCGTTGACCACGGACACGCCGACCCCGTGCAGGCCGCCGGAGACCTTGTAGCCGCCGCCGTCGCCGAACTTGCCGCCGGAGTGCAGGACGGTGAGCACGACCTCGACCGCCGGCCGACCCTCCTTCTCCATGATCCCGACCGGGATGCCCCGGCCGTCGTCGACGACGGTGACCGAGTTGTCGGGGTGGATCGTCACCTCGACCGAGTTGGCGTACCCGGCGAGGGCCTCGTCGACCGAGTTGTCGACCACCTCGTAGACGAGGTGGTGCAGGCCCCGGACACCGGTCGACCCGATGTACATGCCGGGCCGCTTGCGGACCGCCTCGAGACCCTCGAGGACGGTGATGTCGCCGGCGCCGTAGTCGGCGGCGCCGCGGTTGCTCTGGTCTGCCAAGGATCCTCCGATTACGTGAGAACGCCCCGGGCGGTGTCTGGTTGACGCGGCCCGGGGCGGGTGTTGCTGATTGCCGGAATGATACCACATGCCCCCGCCACCAAGAGCCCTCGGCAGGAGGGTAAAACCCTGCAAATCGGGCCCTTTTGGCCGCACCGGCCGGGGATGCGGCGGGAGCCGGTGCGGCCGACCGGGGCCGGCGGCGGGCGGCGGCGATGTCGGGGGTCGGCCGGGACCGCGCCGCACGGGCGCATCAGCCTCGGCTCCGGCCCGCTGGGAGGCCGCGTGCGCCGCCGGCGGGGGCTCGGGCGGTCAGGGGGAGGGGGTCGCCCGGCAGCGCAGGCCGTGCAGCGCCTCGCGCCCGAGCGCGGCGTTGATCCGCTCGACGAGCTCGGGACCCATCAGCTCGAGCTCGTGGGCCCAGACCGCCTCGCCGCAGGACACGGTGAGGACGCCGTCGCGCTCGGCGACCGGGGCGGCGTGCGCCGCCACCACCTCCCCGACGGCGCCTCCCCAGACTTCCTGGACGGCGGCCAGGGTGCTGGCCGGGGTCAGGCGGGCGAGGAGGGCGGCGAGGCCGTCGGCGACCGGGCGGGGAGCCCGGCGCCTCATGCCGCCCCCACCTCGGAGAGGACCAGCCCGCGGGCGACGGCGATCCGCGTAACCCCGGGGTCGTGGACGCCGGGAACGTGCTCGGCGTCGGTGGTGGTGATGACGGCTTGGCCCCCGGCGCGCAGCGCCCCGGCCAAGCGGTGACGACGCTCGGGATCGAGTTCGCTCATGACATCGTCGAGCAGCATCATTGGCGGGCGATCGCGGGCGGCGGCGAGGGCGTCGCGCTCGGCGAGGAGCAGGGAGAGGAGGGCGAGGCGCTGCTCTCCCTGCGAGCCGTATGAGCGCAGGTCGCGGTCCTGACTGCGCAGGAGCAGCTCGTCGCGGTGGGGCCCGTGGCTGGTGAACCCGCGGTCGAGATCCACCGGCAGGCGCTCGGCGAGCTCGGCGGCGAGCTCGCCTGGTGAGGCCGCGGTCGAACGGGGGCGGTAGGTGAGGCTCGCCGGACCCCGCAGGCCGAGGGCCTCGGCGTGGCGGGCGAAGGGCTCCTCGAGCAGGGCGGCGGCGGCGGCCCGGTCGTCGCGCAGGGCGACTCCGTGGCGGGCGAGCTCGAGGTCCCAGGCGGCGAGAGCCTCTCGCCCGGCGACCTGGGCGCGCACGCGGGCGATGAGGGCGTTGCGCTGGGCGAGGGCCTGGGAGTAGGCGCGGCGGGTGGCGGAGCGCACGGGCCACAGGCCGGCCACCACCTGATCGAGATGGGCGCGGCGGAGCCCGGGAGCGCCTTTGACGAGCTCGAGACGATCGGGAAGGAACACGCAGATCAGGGGCCGGTGGGGGGCGTCGAGGAGCCGCTCGACCGGGGCGCCGTCGGCGGTCAGCCGCTTGGCTTCGCCGGCCTGGAAGCCGACCGCGAGCTCATGGCCCCCGTCGGCGTCCTCGCCGTCCACCACCACCCGGGTGGCCCGGGCCCCGAAGCGGACGACCTCGCGCTCGTTGGAGGTGCGACAGGACCGGGCGGTGCAGCCGAAGTAGAGGGCCTCGAGGAGGTTGGTCTTACCGGCGCCGTTGGGGCCGTGGATCACGGTCATGCCGGCCCCGAGGACGACGTCCGCCTCCTCGTAGCAGCGGAAGTCGCGCAGCCGCAGGCGCGTCACCCGCATCGCAGCGGCTCAGACGTTCAACCTGATGGGCATGACCAGGTAGACGAAGCCGCTGCCGTCGGCCGATTCGATCAGCCCGGGCCGGAGCGGGCTGGTCAGCTTGAGTACGAGGTCCTCAGACTCCACGCTCTCGAGGCCGTCGCGGAGGAACTCGGGGTTGAACCCGATGTCGAACGGCTCGCCCTGGAAGGGAATGGGCAGAGCTTCGCTGGCCTCGCCGATGTCCGGGGTGCGGGCGGACACGGTGAGCTCGCCGGGGCTGAAGGCGAGCCGGACGGGAGCGTTCTTCTGGGCCATGAGGCTGATCCGGCGCACCACCTCGGTCAGCTCCTCGCGGGCCACGCGGAGCTCGTGCTCCGAGGTCTCGGGGAGCAGCTGACGATAGTTCGGGAATTGACCATCGATCAGGCGTGAGGAGAGGACGACTCCGTCGAACTCGAAGACGATCTGGTTCTGGCGCGGACTCACGGTGATGGTCTCGGCCTGGACGGCACCGACGATGCGGGCGAGCTCCTGGAGGGCGCGGGCGGGGACGTTGGCTTCGAAGGGCTGGGTCAGCGGCGTCTCGAGCGCGGTCTCCTTGACGCTCAGACGGTAGGAGTCGGTGGCGACCATGCGCAGCTCCGAGTCGGAGGCCGAGACGAGGATCCCGGTGAGGATGGGGCGGGTCTCGTCGCGGGAGGCCGAGCGAGCGACCTTGGCCACGGTGTCGACGAAGGCTTGGGCGGGGATGCGGACGCTGGTCTCCTCGCTCTCGCCGCCAGCGGCGAGGGGCGGAAAGTCATCGGTGCGCAGAGTGCGCAGGTGGAAGGTGGTCGAGCCGGAGACGATCTCGACGTCGTGCTCGGCGTCGCGAAGCTCGAGGGTGACCGCCGTGCCGGAGAGGGCTCGGGCGACATCGAGCATCAACCGGGCGGGAAGGACGACGGTGCCGGGGCGCTGGACGTCGGCGTCGAGCCGGAGCCGGAGCCCGACCTCCATGTCGGTGGCCAGCATCTCGGTTGCATCGGGTCCGGCGTCGATGCGTACGCCGGCGAGGGCTTGGATGGCGCTGCGGGTGGACGCCACGCGAGCGGCGGTCTGGAGCTGACGGACGAGTTCGGAGGTGGCGAGAGAGATTTTCACGATTACCGGCTGAGAAAGGTAGGAGCCATAGAGCGTGTGGAGATGGGGATAGGGAGCCTATGCTTGCAGGAGAGGGGGACGGAGCCTGTGCAGGTGGTGTGGAGAGCGGCGGCTGAGGAGCGGCGTTCGGTCATGAAGGTGGTGCGCCGAGGTCGGCTGTCAACTGCTCGACGGCACTGTATGCCTTGGGGTCGGCGGCGAGACGCTCGCCGGCGCGGCGACAGGCGTTGAGGACGGTCGAGTGGTCGCGGCCGCCGAACTCGCGTCCGATGACGGGAAGCGAGTGGTCGGTGAGCTCGCGGGCGAGGTACATGGCGACGTGGCGGGGCCAGGCGAGACGCTGGGCTCGGGAGCGTGAGAGGAGCTCCTCGCGGGAGATGGCAAAATGGGTGCAGACGGCGTCCTGGATGGTGGCGATGGAGGGCGGGTCGTGGGCCGGAGTGCGGAGTCCGAGGCGGTCGATGACCTCTTGGGCCAGGGCGCTGGTGAGGGGCTGGACGGTTAGGGAGGCGTAGGCAACGACGCGAATGAGGGCTCCCTCGAGGGCGCGTACGTTGGTGGTGACGGAGCTGGCAATGAGGGAGAGAGCGTCGTCGGCGATGTCGAGGCCGTCGTGAGCCGCGCGCTTGCGCAGGATGGTCAGGCGGGTCGCATAGTCGGGACGACCGATGTCGGTGACGAGGCCGGATTGAAAACGCTCGCGTAGGCGTTCCTCGAGTTCGGCGAGATCGGCCGGGGTGCGGTCGGAGGTGATGACCAGTTGGCTGCCCGTCTCGTAGAGGGCGTTGAATGTGTGGAAGAGCTCCTGCTCGGTCTTGGCCTTGTGCTCGAGGAACTGGATGTCGTCGATGAGGAGGACGTCGACGCCGCGGAAGCGGTGCTTGAAGGCGTCCTTGTCGGTCGGGCGCCCACCGAGGGATGAGACGAACTCGTTGGTGAAGGCCTCGACGGTGGTGTAGCGGACGGCGAGTCCGCCGCCGAAGGCCTCGACGTAGTTGCCGATCGAGTGGAGGAGGTGGGTCTTTCCGAGCCCGGGCGGGCCGTAGAAGAACAGCGGGTTGTAGGCGGCGGCCGGGTTCTCGGCCACGGAGAGGGCTGCGGCGTGGGCGAGGCGATTGGAGGGGCCGATGACGAACTGCTCGAAGTTGTATTTCGGGTTGAGCGAACCGGGGGCTGGTCCGTGGGCGGCGGGTGGCGGGGCCTGGGGGACGGGGCGGGCGCTGACGTCGACGGTTACGTCGGGGCCGAGAACGGCGTGGGCGCAGGTGTGGAGGACCGCGCCCAGGCGTCCGGCGGCCCAACTGCAGACCTCGGGGGGTCCGGTGAGGTGGAGGGTTCCGTTCTGGAGGGCAACGCAGCGGAGGGGCTCGAGCCAGAGTCCGTAGGTGCGCTCGCCGACGGTGGCGCGGAGAGCTCGGCGAATGTCTGACCAGGCATGGTCAAGCTCCATGGACACCTCGTGCGAGAGCCTCCCCCTGCGGGTCCGACGTCGATTCTGCTGGCAAGAGGGGCCGTGACCCCGGGCGGGGCCGAATATAGCAACGGGCCTGCGAGGCGCTCGGGCTCGAGCCCGCATTTGGCGGGAAATTCCCCGGGGGCGTCGAAGTCGGGCCGGAGGTGGGCGTCGCGTATACTTTCCGGCTTCGGTGCGGCCTCAGAGAGCCGCCGGTAAGGGAGCCTGCCTGATGAAGCGGACGTATCAGCCCAAGAAGCGCAAGCGTGCCCGCGCGCACGGCTTCCGTGCCCGCATGCAGACGCGGGCCGGACAGATGACGATCAAGCGGCGCCGCTCGAAGGGGCGCAAGCGCCTGACGGTCTGAGTGTTGGAGCGCCGCCAGGCCTCCAGCACGCGTCGCACGGCGGGCCGGCTGTCGCGGAGCGCCGAGTTCGACCGCGTCTACCGTCAGGGCCGTTCGGTGGCGAACCGATATCTCGTGCTCTACGCGTTTCCCCGGGGCGGCGAGGAGACGACGCCGCGGCTGGGCCTTTCGGTGGGCCGCAAGGTGGGGGGGGCGGTCGAGCGCAACCTGGTGAAGCGGCTCCTGCGGGAGGCGTTCGGGGCGGCTGAGTCCGACCTTTCGCCGGGATACGACATCGTGGTGGTAGCCCGCCCGGATGCGCGCGAGCTGGCCGCGTCCAAGGGCCTGTCGGGGATTTCTGACGCAGTGGGCGAGTTGCTGGCGAAAGCCGGGATGCGCGCGCCCGCCGGAGCGCGATGACCCGCGGACGTTGGCTGGTTCTCGGGCCGCTCGCCGTGTACCGGAGGGTGATCTCGCCGGCGCTGCCGCGGCGCTGCAAATACGAGCCGACGTGCTCGCACTACGCCGGGCAGGCGGTGCGGGAGTTCGGCATACTGCGCGGAGTGCTGCTGGCGGGCTGGCGGCTGCTGCGGTGCAATCCGTTCAGCCTTGGCGGCTTCGACCCAGTGTCTGCCCAGGGCCTGTTTCCCGCCCGAGCGGATGATCCTGGGCGCCGAGGGCAACGCACTCCACGCTGATGCCGCCGATGATCGCCACCAACTTCATCCAGGACGCGTTCTCGCCGCTTATCAGCGTGTTCAAGGCGATCATGGTGTTCCTGCACGGGAACGTCACCGGTGGCAGTTGGGGCCTGGCGATCATCGGACTGACGATCGTCGTGCGGGCGGCGTTGGTGCCGCTGACGGTGAAGCAGTTCTCCTCGATGGCGAAGCTTCAGGCCCTGGGGCCGGACATCAAGGCGCTCCAGGCGCGCCACAAGGACGACAAGCAGCGCCTGAACGAGGAGATGATGAAGTTCTACCGGGAGAACCAGGTCAACCCGTTCAGCTCCTGCCTGCCCCTGGTCCTCCAGCTCCCGGTCTTCCTCTCGCTGTTCTACATGCTTCGCAGCGACCTCAAGATCCAGATCTGCGGGGCTCAGCTCCACGCCCATCACATCGTCTCCGACTCGATGATCCAGAGCACCAGCTGCCAGTCGGTTGCCCCGGGGTCGGGCAAGTTCCTCTTCATCCCCGACATCACGGCGAGCGCTCATGGCGGGGTGCTGATCATCTTGATCTTCCTCTACATCGGGTCGCAGTTGATCTCGAGCCTGATGACGACCGCGACCGTCGACCGCAACCAGCGGCTCATCGCCCTGGGCCTGCCGTTCGTGTTCACGGTGTTCATCATCTCCTTCCCGGCCGGCCTGATCCTCTACTGGATCACCACCAACCTGTGGACGGTGGGCCAGCAGTACATCGTCAGGCGGTACTTCCCACCGCCGAACATGGTGGCGGGAGCGGGCGGCCTGGGACTGGCGAGCCTGTTGAAGCGCGGGGGCGGGGACGCCAAGGCCAGCCCCGAAGTGAAGGCCGGGGGTACCGGTGGCTGGGCCGATCGGGCGGCGGCGAAGGCGAACATGGCCAGTGGGAGCGGGAGCGCTACCGGCAAGGGCGCAGCGACGGGGAAGGGTGCAGCGACAGGGAAGGGTGCAGCCACAGGGAAGGCTGCAGCGACAGGGAAGGGCGGAGCGGGGGGCAAGGGCGCCACAGCGGTGGCCACCCCGGCCAAGAGGGACTCCGCGCGTCGGTCGGGCGCGACGGCGGCGGCCAAGAAGGACCCGGGGGCCGCGTCCAATGGACGGGGCGTGGCCAAGGAGGCGGCCGCCAAGGACGAGGCTGGCGGAGCGCAGAAGCCGGCGCCTGCCGCGCGGGCCCGTGGCGCCGCCCCGCCGCCGCCGCCCCGCAAGAAGAAGAAGCGTTCGGGAAGGCGACGGTGATGGCCACCAACGCTGACATGGTGCGCGAGGATGAGCTGACCCCGGCCGAGGAGCTCCGCGACCTGCTGGAGACACTGCTCGAGGCAATGGACCTCGACGCCGAGGTGGTGATCGAGGAGGCCGAGGACCTCCTCACCGGAAGCGTCGAGGGGGAGGATCTCGGGCGCTTCATCGGCCGCCACGGCCAGACCATCGAGGCGGTTCAGCACCTGGCCCAGCGCATCGTCCTGCGCGGCGGGGGTGGGCCTCGGGTGGTGGTCGACGCTGCCGGCTATCGCAAGCGGCGGGAGGGTGCGCTGCGCGTCCAAGCCGACGAGGCGGCCGACGAGGCGCTGGAGACCGGGCGCCCGGTGACCCTCGAGCCGATGCCGGCGGGAGAGCGGCGGGTGGTGCACGAGTACCTGCGCGAGCGGGGAGACGTGGATACCCACAGCGAGGGTGATGAGCCCGAGCGCCGGCTGGTCGTCGCCCCGCCGCCTGGCTGATCGGGGCCGGCACCTCCGCTTCGGCCACCGCCGCTCCGGCCACCGCCGCGCTGGCGTCCGCTGCCGACGTCACCCCAACCCTCCTCGCCGCCGGGCGGACCGGGAGCGTTTCACGTTTTTCATGACGGTGAAACAACGTCGGGCGGGGCTGCGACAATCGCCGCCGTGTCGAAGCTCACGCCATTGGAGAAGGGAATCGTCGTCGGCATCCTCATCGGCGAGGGCTCCTTCGGCGGCGATGGGAAGCAGCCCCAGATCACCCTGCGCATGCACGTGCGCCACGAGGCGCTCTTCCATTGGTTGGTGGCTCGCTTCCCCCGCAGCAAGCTCTACGGTCCCTACGGCCACGACGGCCGGAGCTACTACCAATGGATGGCAAGGGGCCCAGCGCTCGTGGAGGATGTGCTGCCGGTACTCGAGGAGACGCTGACCGAGGAGCTCGACGCTCACGCCGCGAGGCGTCTGGCGGCAATGAGTGAGCGCTATTCGGACTTCATCGCCCGGGCCAGGGCGCGGACGTGAGCGGCGCCGACGGCCGGGTGGCGGCCCGCCTTGGCGAGTTGTGCCGCCGCTACGCGCTGAGTGCCGCGCAAGGCGGGCAGCTGCGATGCCTGCTGGAGGTCCTGGCCAGCGATCCGCACGCGCCGACCAGTGTGACGACGCCGCGAGAGGCCCTGGACATCCACGTCGCAGACTCCCTAGCCGCGCTCGAGCTCGAGCTGGTGCGCACGGCGGAGACCATCGCCGACATCGGCTCGGGACCGGGGTTCCCGGGACTGGCCTTGGCCGTGGCCCGCCCGACGGCCCGGGTGGCGCTGATCGAGAGCGCGGCGCGCAAGTGCCTGTTCATCGAGCGGGCCCGGTCGGCCGGCGGAGTCGGGAACGCCACGGTGGTGGGGTGTAGAGCCGAGGCGTGGGCCGAGGGCCAAGGCGAACAGGATGTGGTCACCGCCCGGGCGGTGGCGCCGCTGGCCGTTCTGTGCGAATACGGGGCACCGTTGCTGCGGGAAGGCGGTGTCCTTGTGGCCTGGCGTGGCCGGCGCGATCGAGCCGAGGAGGCGGCGGCCGCCCGGGCGTGCGACGAGCTGGGTCTCGAGCCGCAGAGTCCGGTCCGAAGCGAACCGTATGCTGGCAGCGTCGCCCATCACCTCCACGTGTACCTGAAAGTCATGCCCACGCCGCCCCGCTTCCCCCGTCGCCCCGGGATCGCCAGCAAACGCCCCCTCGGAGGCTCGACGTGAAGGTGAGGCTATTCGGCCGCCGCCGCGCCCGGTTTGCCGCCGCCGCC
>JAXDHJ010000077.1:0-49427 GCA_034664565.1 Solirubrobacteraceae bacterium | reverse complement strand
TACTCGATCAGGACGACGCCGACGTCGAGCTCGTGGTCTCCGACAACGCCAACACCGACGAGACGCCGGACGTCCTCGCCGCGCGGGCCGGGGACGCCCGCTTGAAGGTGATCCGCCAGAGCCGCCTGCTGAGCGTGACCGAGAACTGGAATGCGGCCTACGCGGCGAGCAGCGGTGACTACATGGTGCTGGTCGGCGACGACGACCTGCTGCTGCCCGGCTACTTCGCGCGGCTGCGCCAGTTACTCGAGGAGTGCGGCGGGCCCGAGTGCCTGACGTACTCGTGCTACGCCTTCGTCCTCCCGGCGGCGATCACCGGGCTCGCCCGCGCCCACTACGCCGATCCCCATTTCCGCATCGAGCCCGCCCTGCTCGCGGCGCGACACCTGGGCCCGGAGGCCCGGGCGGGGATCGTGGCCGACATGTTCCGCTTCCGCCCCCGCCTCCCGCTCAACCTCCAATCGACGGCGTTCTCCAGGCTCGCCGCCTCCCGCCTCCACCGGGGGCTGTTCCGAGCCCCGTTCCCCGACCACTACGCGCTCAACGGCATGCTCATGACCGCCGATTCCTGGGCATGCGTGCCCGACCAGCTGCTCGTCATCGGGGTCTCGCCGAAGTCCTTCGGCCACTACAGCTTCTCCGGTGAGACCGCGCGCGGTCTCGCCTACCTCGACAGCGACATCGACTTCCCGGGAGCGCTCCCGGGAAATGAGCTGCTGACCGCCATGTACCGCTGGCTCCTCCTGCTCCAGGAGGACTTCCCGCAGGCGGCGGGCCTGCGCATCAGCCGCGGCGACTACGTCGTCCGCCAGGTCTGGGATTGGCTGCGCGCGTGGCGGATGGGCTCGCTGAGCCCGCGTGGCTGCCTCGAGAACCTCGCCCTCCTGCACGGCGAGGACTGGGTGCTGGCTCTGGGCCTGCTCGGGGATCCTGAGATTCGCCGGGCGGCGGCCGCCCGCCTGCGACTGCGCGGTGACCAGCGGGCCGACCATATCTGGCTCGGCTTGCGTCCGGCCCCCGAGGAGGTGACGACCATGTCGGACTTCGCCGCCTGGGTCGGCGCCGCCAGCTCCGGCTGATCGACGGCTCGCGCCCGGCGACGCCGTTGCGAGCCGGGTCGCCGGCTCCCCGTCACCGGCTCGCGTCGTCGCCGAGCAGCATGCCGGCGTAGAGGCGGTCGAGGTCATCGACCAGGCGCTCGAGCGAGAACATCGAGCGCGCGCGCTCCCGACCGGAGGTCCCCATCCGCGCCGCGAGCGGCGCGTCGGCCAGTATCCGGCCCACCGCCTCGGCGAGGCTCCCCTCATCATCCACGCCGACCAGCAGCCCGGTCTCGCCGTGCTCGACCACGGTCGCCACTCCGCCCACCCGGGTGCTTACCACCGGGCGGCCGGCCGCCTGGGCCTCGATCAGGCTGACCGGCGTCCCCTCGTTGTCGGAGGTGAGGACGACGACGTCGCTGGCGAAGCAGACGCTCGCCATGTCGGTCCGGAAGCCCGCCCAGGTCAGGCGGCCGTCGAGGGCGCGAGCGGCGTCGGAGCCGTGCAGATCCTCGCGCAGCTCGCCGTCGCCGACCACGGCGAAATGCGCCCGGGGATCGTCGATGAGCCCGGCCACGCGCAGGAAGCGGTCGACCCGTTTGATGGGGACGAGGCGGGCGATCAGGGTGACCAGCTTGGCCCCGTCGGCCACCCCGAGCTCGTCGCGCAGGCGCGCGGCCTGGGCCCGGCGCCGCGGCTCGTCGACCAGGAAGGGCGCGAGGTCGAAGCCGAGGTGGACGACGTCGAAGCGCTCGCGCCCGGCCACTCCCAGCCCGGCGAGGTCGTCGCCGATCTCGTGGGAGACGGCGACGAGACGGTCGGTGCGGGCGGCCAGAAACCGCTCGATGGCGGTATAGAGGCGCTCCACCCGCGGGCCGAAGTATCCGGTCAGGGAGTGTCCGTGATAGGTGTGGACCAGCAGCGGACGGCGACCCGGCGGCTGCAGGAGCGCCGCCGCCCGGCCGATCGTCCCGCCCTTGGCGGCGTGGGTGTGGACGATCCGCGGACGCTCGCGGGCAAGGATCAGCCAGACCTCGGCGAGCGCGCGCAGATCGTGGAGGCCGGGGTCCCGGCGCAGGGCCGCCACCCGGACAGGCTCGACGCCGAGGCCGCGGGCCAGAGCGTCCATCGAGCCCTCGTCCGCTGCCTCGCTCCCGCGGACCAAGGTGGTCGCGTACCCGCGGGCGTCGAGCTCCCGGGTCAGGGTGATGGCCTGGATGGCCGGACCGCCGATGTTCAGGCGGGCGATGATCCGGACCAGCCGGACCGGACGGCCGCAGTCGGGCACCGGCCTTCGCTCAGCGGTCGTCCGAGGACCGGCTCGCGCTCGGCGCCGCCGGGTGCTCGCCGCAGGTCGCGTAACGCACCGGGGGCTCCATGATGTTCGCCCGCGCCATCGGGTCCGCGTCGACGGTCGTCGGCGCGCCGCGCGCGGCCTGCCCACCCGCCGGAGTGGCCTCGGCAGGACGGTCGGTGCGCCAGGCCGGCGACTCGAGCACGGCCACGGCGGCGATCCCGGCCGCGACAACGGCGATGGCAACCGGGACGCCGAACCCCGTGCCGAGCTCGAAGGCGCCGACGGCCAGGGCGGCGAGAGCGCTCTGACCGAGGGCGAGCAGGAGGGCTACGCGCCGCGGCGACCCTGCTCGGACGAGCAGTCGGTGGGTGAGGTGATCGCGCCCTCCGGTGACGAAGGGCACCCCCCGCCGTCGCCGCGAGACCACCACCAGGGCGGTGTCGAGAATGGGCAGGCCGGCCACCAAGCCACCGGCGAGCACGGCGTCGGCGCCGGCGGCGAGTGAGTCCGCGTCGAGCGAGGCCATGCTCAGGGCGGCGACGAGGAACCCGAGCGGCATGCTGCCCCCGTCGCCCAGGAAGATCCGCGCCGGCCCCGCCAGGTTGTGGGGCAGGAAGCCCAGGCAGGCGCCGGCCACGGCGAAGCTGGCCACGGCGAGGGGGGTCTGGCCGCCGGAGAGGGCGATCACCCCGAGCGAGGCGGCCGAGACGCCGGTGACGGTGGGGTTGGCGCCGTCCATGTTGTCCATCAGGTTGAAGGCGTTGACCACGCCGACCACCCAGGCCGCGCTCACGGCGAAGTCGAGCACGCCGACGTCGAAGGGCGACCAGTGAACGCCGAAGGAGAAGAGGATGCCGGCGGCGAGGATCTCGGCGGCCACCCGCCACCGGGGAGCCACCGCCACGCGGTCGTCAACGGTGCCCACCAGGCAGAGCGCCGCCGCGCAGGCAAGCACAGCACTCAGCGAGCGGCCCGTCCCGGTGAGGAGCAGGGTGACCGCCAGGATCGAGAGGATGACCGCCGCCCCGCCGAGGTAGGGGGTCGGGGCGAGATGTCCCTTGTAGCCGACAGGATGATCGATGAAGCCGGTGGCCACTGCGGCCCGGGTGGCGAGACCGGACAACACATAGCTGGCGCCGGCGGCGACCGCGAGCGCGAGGGCGACGGTCGACCCGTCGCTCATGCGTCGACCCGTCGGCGCTGCGAAGGGGTGCGGTCCGGTGGTGCGGGCTTCACCCCGTGCCCGCGAAGCCGGGCTGGTGAAAGTCGAAACATGGTCCCCCACAGGTTCAACAGGGGTGCCACACTCCCCTCGGTTGGCTTCGGATCCTAGCGCACCCGCGAGCCCTGACACACGCGGCCGCCGTCTAGGTCTGCCAGATCAGGCTGGTCTCGGCCCCCACCGTCGCCCGCAGGCCGGCATGCCCGGCCAGGGCCAGCCGGCGCAGGAAGACAGCACCGGCGGTCACCGGGACGTGGGCCACCGAGACCCACCGGGCCCCCCGCCGCGACTGGATGGAGAGGACCCCGGCGACCGGGGACTTGCCCCAGGCCACCACCCGGCCACGTCCGGCCGGCTCGACGACGAAGGGGAAGCGGAAGGCACGGGCAGCCGGCTTGGGGCGCCCGTCGCGAAGGTAGATCCCCGATTGGTAGCTCGATGCGTAGCTGGGAACCGGCGGCTGGTCGCGGATCAGGTACCAGGCCACGGTGTCGACGCCCTGGGACCAGAGGACGTAGAAGGCCTCCTCGAGCCAGCGCGCCTGCTCGGGCGCGGGTACCCCGCCCGGGTCGGGTGGATTGGAGTCGTAGGAGAACTCGGTCACCCACACCGGCTTGGGCGCTCGGGGCAGCGCCCGCCCCAGCCTGAGCGCGGCGGCCAGCGGGCGGGTCAGCTTGCCCAGGTCGGGCAGGGAGACGTCGTCGCGGTTGCGGGCCGCCCGGCGCGGGGCCCCCACCGAGTAGGGGTGGTGGGCGAGGATGTCGAAGTGGGCCGGGTCGGGACACGGGGCGGGGGCGAGGCTCGCGTCGCGCAGGCACAGCAACTCGCGCACGAAGCGCGCCGGCGGCATCCGCGGTCCGCCGGGGATGGGGTCGCCGAAGGGCGCCGTGCCGGCGGTGATCACCCGGTTGGCCGGATCGACGGCCTTGACCGCGTCGTAGAAGGCGTTCAGCAGGCCGCGGTAGATGCCCGGACTGGCGGGGACGAAGCGTCCTTGCCCGACCACCCACTGGGGGGCGAGGTGCACCCCGAGGTTGGGCTCGGCCCACGCCTGCCAGTAGCCGACGTGGGGCAGGGTGGCCCCGGGGACCAAGGGGTCGGGGTAGGTGCCGGAGTACCGGCGGGCGGCGGCGGCGGCGAAGCGGCCGAAGGCCGCCGGGTCCGGGCGCCAGCTCCCCGGCGCCGCCCCGGCCGGTCGACCCGGGCCCTCGGCCCAGCTCGGAGCGCGATTGACCAGGAGGGCCACCGACAGGCCGCGCCGGCTCGCCGCCCTGACCGCCGAGTCGACCCCCTCCCAGCTGTAAGCCGGGTCGCCGGGGTTGGCCGGGTCGAAGCCCGGCGGCCGGTTGGCCGGGGCGATGCCGGCCCACTCGACGTCGAGGAGGACGAGCTTGGCCCCGCTGGCCACGGTGCGCTCGAACCACGGATCGCTGAGCGCCGCCGGACCGAAGTAGACGTCGTCGGCGAAGCCGGTGGTCAGGGGCCGAACGCTCTGGCCCCGGGCAGCGGATGGCACCCCGGCGGCGAGGAAGAGCGCGGCGACTACGGCGGCCAAGGCCCGGCCGCGGAGGGTGGGTCCCCGGGGATCGATTGCGTCAGACTACCCAGCGGTCGGCCGCCCGTGCTCCGCACCGGGGAACCGCCGCGCCTCGTCATGGCCGCCCTCGCCCCCCCGATCGCTCCCACCGGCAGCCGGCGTCCGCAACCGGCGATGGCCGGGGCCTGGGTGCTCGGCTTCGCCCCGGCCGCCCTCCTCGCCCTCGACGGCGGCGGTTACGACGTGGTGACGCGCAGCGAGCTCGGGCTCCTCTGCTGGTGGCTGATCTTCCTCGGCGTGATCGTCGGCGTCCTCCCCCGCCAGCCCCTGCGTCCGGCGGCCTGGGGGGTCCTGGCACTGTTCGCCGGACTGCTCTTCTGGACCTGGCTGGGGGCGGACTGGTCGACCAGCGCCGAGCGGTCGCTGAGCGAAGCCGGCCGGGTCGCCGCCTACGGCGGCGTGCTCGTCCTCGGCCTCGGCCTCGTCGACCGCGACAACCTGATCGGCCTGGTCAACGGCCTCGCCTGCGCCGTCGGCCTGGTGGCCGCGCTGGCCGCGCTCTCGCGCCTGCTGCCCGCCTGGTTCCCCGCCGACCCAGGCGGAGGCCTGGTCCCGGTCGCGCGCCTCGTCTATCCGTTCAACTACGCCGACGCGGTCGGCGAGTTCGCCGCCCTCGGCCTTCCCCTGCTGCTTCATGTCGCGCTCACCGGGCGGACCCGGGCCGGCCGGGCCCTCGCCCTGGCGGCGCTGCCCCCGATCGCCCTGTGCGTGACCATGAGCGTCTCGCGCGGCGGGGCCCTTGCCTGCCTGGTCGGACTCGCTCTCTTCTTCGCCCTGTGCCCGAGGCGGCTGGCGGCGCTGGTCTCGGGAGCGGTGGCGGGCGCCGGCGGCGCCGTCGCCGTGCTGGCCCTCCTGAGCCGGCCCAGCCTCCGCGCCGGCCTCCAGCGAAGCCCGACGCTCAGTGCCGAGCGCCACCAGATGCTGGGCATCCTGGCGGCGGTGAGCCTGGCGGTGGCCGCCGTCGCGGATGGTCTGCGCCGGCTGGGAGCCAGTCGCCGGCCGGGCGCGGCCCGGACGGCGACGACTCCTGGCCGCCCCCCGGCCCGGGCGCGGGCGGGCGGGGTGGCGGTCACCGCCGGGCTGGTCCTGGTCATCGTCCTGCTCGTCGGCTCGGGCGAGGCCGACCATCTCTGGCGCGAGTTCCAGCAGCCCTACGTCAGGGGCGCCGGCGACGTCTACTCCCGCCTGTTGACGCTCAGCGGCAGCCACCGCTACCAGTACTGGGAGGCGGCGGTCAGCGCCTGGAACTCGAGCCCGTGGCGGGGGATCGGGCCCGGCACCTTCGAGTTCTGGTGGGCCCAGCACAACTCACTGTCGGAGTTCGTCCGCAACGCCCACTCGCTCTACTTCGAGACGCTCGCCGAACTCGGGGTGGTCGGCCTCGCCCTGCTCGCCGCCCTCATCATGGTGACCCTGGTGGCCGGGGCGCGCGCAGCGCTGGGCGCCGTCACGGTGACCCGGTCGGCCCTCGCGGCCTCGATCGCCGGCTTTGGCGGCTTCGCGGCGGCCGCCGGCTTCGACTGGGTCTGGCAGTTCGCCGCGATCCCCACCGTCGGCCTGCTGCTCGCCGCCGGGGCGCTGGCCGGACCGCGCACCGGCGCGACGGTCGGAGCCCGGACGCGGGCGGTCCTCGGCCTGGCCGCGGTGCCGGCCCTCCTGGCCATCGCCGTACCCCTGGCCACCACGGTGGCCGTCCGCTCGAGCCAGGCGGAGGCCCGGGCGGGCAACTACGGGCGCGCCCTCGCCGACCTCTCGGCGGCGCGGCGACTCGAGCCGGCGGCCGCCAGCCCCCGCCTCCAGCAGGCCCTCATCTACGAGCAGGCCGGCGCCATCCCCGCCGCCAACCGGGCGATCGGCCAGGCGCTCGGGGCCGAGCCGACGAACTGGCGGATCTGGCTCGTGGCCTCGCGGCTCGCGGCCGAGGACGGGCGGCCCGGCCTCGCGGTGTCCGAGTTCCGGCGAGCCCGCGCGCTCAACCCGACCTCGGCCATCTTCAGGCGGTAGCCGGTGGCGCCGAGGCCGGGGCGGCGGGCTATGGTGAGAACCATGCGCCTGCTCGTTGCCTCGGTGACCTGCTGCCTCGCGCTCGCCCTCGCCGGCGGCGCTCCCGCCCAGCAGACGATCGCCCCACCCGGGAACTCGGGCGTCGACCAGTACTTCGAGACCGTGCCCGGCGCCGGCGGCAACCTCGCCGTCCATCGCACCCCACCGGCCTCCGGCGGATCCACCGGGTCCGCCCCCGGGGCGCGGGGGCTGGCGCGCTTCGGCCGCGACGGGCAGGCCGCGGCCGCCCTGGCCGCGGCGACGGCCCCGGCGCGCTCGGGTCACGCCGGGGCGGGCGCCCGCCCTGGGGCCGGCGCCGGCCCCGGCCCCGGCACGCGAGGCGGGGGGACGCCCGGCGGCGGTTCGGCGGCGCCGAGCGCGTCCGCGGCGGTGCCGCAGGCCTCGGGCTCGACCAGTGCCGTGCTCGGCGTGCTCAGCGGCTCCGACCAGGGCGGTCTCGGCCTCGTCCTCCCCATCCTCCTCCTCGGGGCCCTGGTCGCCGCCGTCGCCCTCGGGGTGCTCCGCCGCCGCCGCCGGCGCGACCCGAGCTAGGGCCCGTCGGAGAAGTCCGAGCCGACCGGACCCACGGCCGGTGCGCTGGCCAGCAGGGCGTCCCGGCCGCGCGAGGCGCTGCATCGGCCGTCCGCCGTCGGCGCAACCGTGGCCACGCAGGGCGAAGGACACCGGGAAAGACCGGAGAGCCCGCCCGTCGCTCGCGTCACGCCCGCCGCCGGCTCCCGGCCCGAACGGCACCAGAACGAGAAGAGGGCTGGACGGCACCTCGCCGTCCAGCCCTCCGCTCTGCTATCTCGAGGCGATCAGAGGCCGGCGCACTGCCCGGTCTTCGCGCCCACCACGTTGTTGGCCACGCCGCCGTTGGTCGGAGGCGGCACGTTGAAGTGGCAGCTCAGCGACCCGTTGATGCTGTTGGCGCCGATGAGCAGGCCGTTGAGGTTGCTCGTGGCCGAGGTGCTGCCCCCGACCGTGTTCCCGAAGGCCGTCGTACCGCCGCGGTTGTTCCTCAGGATCAAGGCCCCACCGATCTGATTGGGGGCGCAACCGCTGCCCGGAGCTCCGCCGATGGTGACGCGACCCGTGGTGCCGACGATGCTGACCGACCCGAAAGCGGTCCGAACCGCTGGCGCGTACGGCGAGGTCGACGGTCCGCAGATGGTAACGAAGGTCGCCCCGTTCGTGAAGATCGACCCGACGACCGTCGAGTTGGTCACCGAGAGTCCGCCGCCCGGCAGGACGAGGACCGAGCCGACCACGCGCGCGTTGACGATGCACACGGTCTGGCCTCGCCGGACGATGATCGCGCCGCGCACCGTGCCGGTGATCGTCCGCGTACAGGCCGGCGTCGGTGCCGCCTGGCCAACGCTGGTCGAAACCGCCAGGGTTACGAGCACGCCCAGTAGAACGCAGGGCAACGCAAGGGTTCGTAGCCTCCCAAGTCTCATGTGAAACCGTCCTCCCTCGATATCGCCGCGCGGCCAGGCCGCAGACGCCAGAAAATTGCCAGATCCTTAGACCCTGAGCATACACTGCCCGGCAAACGGCATCACTGTGGCGCTGGGAATATTGCGCCGCTGCTGTTCGCCGTCGGGGGCGCCGCCTATCATGGGCACATGCCCCTGAGACCACACTACCTGGCCGGGCCGGCCACCGTGCTCGCCCTGCTCCTCGGCTTCACCGCCGCCGCGGCCGCCCCGGCCGATACCTCCACCCCGGCCGCGGCCTGCGATCCGGCCGCCGCCACCTGCCCGGCGCCGCCCGGCGACGAGATCCTCTCGAACGAGACCACCTTCACCACCTGGACCTCGATGCTCTCCGCCAGCCCGGTGCGCCGCGACCCGTCGACCTCGTCGCCGCGGGTGGCCACCCTCCATCAATCCACCGAGGACGGCTTTCCCGAGGTGTACATCGTCCTGCGCCAGCGGATCGTCGGGGGCGCGACCTGGGCCCAGGTGCGGGTGCCGGCGAAGCCGGCCGGGACCACCGGCTGGGTCCCCCGCCCGTCGCTCGACCTCTACGAGCGCGTGACCACCGAGCTCATCCTCAACCGGGCCACCCAGCGGATACGGCTCCTGCGCGACGGCCGTCAGGTGCTGGTGGCGCCAGCCGGAATCGGCGCCCGCGCCACGCCGACGCCGGCCGGGCACTTCTGGATCCGTGAGGCCTTCCCCGTGCAGGGCGTCGGCGCCTACGGCCCATTCGCCTTCGGGACCAGCGCCTACTCCTCGCTGACCGACTGGCCGGGCGGCGGCGTGGTCGGCATGCACGGCACCAACCAGCCCGGGCTGGTCCCCGGCCGCCCGTCCCACGGCTGCATCCGCCTGAGGAACGCCGACATCCTCCGCCTCTCCCGGCTGGTCGAGGTCGGCACCCCCCTCCTCATCCAGTAGGCAGCGTCAGCCGGCGGCGCCGAAGCACTCGGTGTAGGTGGCGCCGCGCCCCCCGGTCCCCAGGAGCCCGGGCGCGGCGGCGGCGATGCCGATTCCAGTGTCGCCGTAGCCCGGGTCGAGGATGTTGGCCCGATGCTCGGGCGAGTCCATCCAACCGGCGACGGTCGCCGCCGGCGAGGCCAGGGAGCCGTCGGCGGCGGCGATGTTCTCGCCCACGTCGAGCACCCGGCCGACCACGGCATAGCCGGCGGCCACCACCTGGTCGAGCAGGCCGACGCCCGTGGGACCGACATGGGCGAAGTAGTTGCCGGAGACCATGTCATCGGAGTGGCGCTGCGCCGCGGCGTCGAGTCCGGCGCTCTCGCCCAGCGGCGCCAGACCGTGGCCGGTCCGCTGCTGGTTGACCAGGCACAGGGTGGCCGTCCGGACGCGGTCGAGGTTGGCCGGGCTGGGGACGAGGTCCCCATCGCCGCAGGCCCCGCTCGCCGCCACCCCACCAGCGGTCGCAGCCACCGCAGCCGGGGCCGGCCCGGCGCTCGCCGGAGTGGAGGCGCTCGCCGCCGTCGACCGGCGGCGGTGGGCCCGGCGGTGATGAGTCACGGGGTGGAGGTGGCCGTGCTTGGCCGCCGCCCGGGCATGGGGGGCGGCGGCACCCGCCGGCGGGGCGGCGGCGGCCCCTCCGGCCAGGAGGAGGACCACGGCGGCCACCCCGGCGGCCAGGCGCGGCAGCGCCCGCCTCCCAGCCATCATCTCCTCCGATCGGGCGCACGGTCCGGGCACCCGGTGTCATCGGAGCCGACCGGCGACGGCCGCCACCACCGCCTCGGAAATGCGGACGGGTGTTCGGCCCCGGCAAGGCCCGGGCGCTACCGGCGGCGTCAGCCCGAGGCCATGAGCTGGCGCAGGACGTAGCGGAGGATGCCGCCGTGGCGGAAGTAGTCGGCCTCCTTCGGCGTGTCGATCCGCACCCGGACCTGAAACTCGCAGGAGCCGGCGCGGACGGCGGCGTGGACGGGGAGGCGACCGGCCTCGAGCTCGTCGGCTACGCCACTGATGGCGAACTCCTCCTCTCCGGTCAACCCGAGCGAGGCCGCGGTCTCGCCGTCGGCGAACTGGAGGGCCAGGACCCCCATGCCGACCAGGTTCGAGCGGTGGATGCGCTCGAAGCTCTCGGCGATCACCGCCCGGACCCCGAGCAGAGTGGTGCCCTTGGCGGCCCAGTCGCGCGAGGACCCCGACCCGTACTCCTTGCCGCCGAGCACGACGAGCGGCACCCCGTCGGCCTGGTAGCGCATGGCCGCGTCGTAGATCGACATCACCTCGCCGTCGGGCAGATGGCGGGTGACGCCGCCCTCGGGCAGCGGGTCTCCCCCGCCGAGCTGGTTGCGCAGGCGGATGTTGGCGAAGGTCCCCCGCATCATCACCTCGTGGTTGCCCCGCCGCGACCCGTAGGAGTTGAACTCGGCGGGCACCACCCCGTGCTCCTGGAGGTAGCGCCCGGCCGGACCGTCGGCCTTGATCGAGCCGGCCGGCGAGATGTGGTCGGTGGTCACCGAGTCACCGAGGACGGCGAGCGCCCGCGCGCCCGCGATGTCGGTCATGGCGTCCGGCTCGGGTCGCAGGGTCTCGAAGAACGGCGGCCGGCGGACGTAGGTCGACTCTTCGGCCCAGGCGAAGCGATCGCCGGTGGGCACGACGAGCGCCCGCCAGCGGTCGTCGCCGTCGAACACCTCGGCGTAGCTCTTGCGGAACATGTCCGAGTGGACCGCCGCCTCGACCGTCTCGGCCACCTCGCGCTCGGTCGGCCAGATGTCGCGCAGGTAGACCGAGCGGCCCTCCCCATCCTGGCCGAGCGGCTCGCTGACGATGTCGCAGTCCATCGACCCAGCCAGGGCGTAGGCCACGCACAGCGGTGGGGAGGCCAGGTAGTTGAGCTTCACGTCGGCGTTGATCCGCCCCTCGAAGTTCCGGTTTCCCGAGAGGACGGAGACCACGGCCAGGTCGTGGTCGTTGACCGCCTCGGAGATCGCGCCGGCCAGGGGGCCGGAGTTGCCGATGCAGGTGGTACAGCCGTAGCCGACGAGGTGAAACCCGAGGGCCTCCAGCGGCTCGGTCAGCCCTGCCCGGTCGAGGTACTCGGTCACCACCTTGGACCCCGGGGCCAGTGACGTCTTCACCCAGGGCTTGGAGCGCAGGCCCCGGGCCACGGCGTTGCGGGCCAGAAGGCCGGCGGCCACCATGACCGACGGGTTCGAGGTGTTGGTGCAGCTGGTGATGGCGGCGATCACCACGTGTCCGTGGTTGAGCTCGGTCCGGCGGCCGTCGGCCAGGGTCAGCCCCACCCGGGTGCGCTCCGGCGGCGCCATCGGCTCGAACCCCTCACCGTCCCCGTTGGCTCCGGCCGCCGCCCGGGCCATCCACGTGGCGGGGGCCCCGGGGTCGGCGCTCGACGGCGGGTCCGAGGCGGGGAACGACATCCACGAGCCGGTCTCCTGGGAGGAGAACTTTCCGGCGTCAGGGTGCTCGTGGGTCGGGTCGGGCAGGTAGTGGGCGAGGATCCCCCGAAACGCGCCCCTGGCCTCGGCCAGGGTGACCAGGTCCTGGGGCCGCTTGGGCCCGGCGATGCTCGGCACCACGCTGGCCAGATCGAGCTCGAGCACCTCGGTATAGGTCGGCGCCCGGGAGTTCTCGTCGTGCCACAGCCCCTGGGTGCGGGCGTAGGCCTCGACGAGCTCGACCTGCTCGGCCGGGCGGCCTGAGAGCTCGAGGTAGCGCAGCGTCTCCCGATCGATGGGGAAGATGGCGCACGTCGAGCCGAACTCCGGGGACATGTTGCCGATGGTCGCTCGGTCGGCCAGCGGGAGGTTGGCCAGGCCGCCGCCGTAGAACTCGACGAACTTCCCCACCACTCCGTGGGCCCGCAGCTGCTTGGTGACGGTGAGCACGAGATCGGTCGCCGTCGCCCCCTCCGGCAGGCGGCCGTGGAGGCGGAAGCCGATGACCTGGGGTATGAGCATCGACATCGGCTGCCCGAGCATGGCCGCCTCCGCCTCGATCCCGCCGACCCCCCAGCCGAGGACGCCGAGGCCGTTGACCATGGTGGTGTGGGAGTCGGTCCCGACCAACGTGTCCGGATAGGCCCGCCCGCCCTTCCCGTCGGTCCCGGGATCGACGAACACCACCCGGGCGAGGTACTCGAGGTTGACCTGATGGACGATCCCCGTATCCGGCGGGACGACCTGGAAGCGACGGAAGGCGTCCTGGCCCCAGCGCAGGAAGGCGTAGCGCTCCTCGTTGCGCTCGAACTCACGCTCGGCGTTGGCCCGAAAGGAGTCGCGGGTCCCGGCGAAGTCAACCTGAACCGAATGGTCGATGACCAGCTCGGCCGGCACGAGCGGGTTGATCTTCGCCGGGTCGCCGCCCATGGCCGCCATGGCGTCCCGCATGGCGGCGAGGTCGACGACGGCCGGCACCCCGGTGAAGTCCTGGAGGAGGACCCGGGCCGGGGTGAAGGCGATCTCCCGGGCCGGGGTCGCATCCGCCGCCCACCCGGCCAGGGCCTCGACGTCGGCCGCCTCGACCGCGCCGTTGCCCTCGGTCCGGAGCAGGTTCTCGAGCAGGATCTTCAGCGAGAACGGAAGCCGCTCCACATCGAAGCGGCCCGCCAGGGCGTCGAGGCGGAAGATCTCGAACGTTCGCTCTCCGACGACGAGCTCGGCGCGGGCGCCGAAGCTGTTCGTGGACATGGTTTCTCCTGATCGCGCGGCGGGCGGCCCGCAAGTCTCCCAAAGAGCCGACTAACACAGCGGGCCGGGCCGGGAACCGCCGGTGGCGCCGCCCGTCCCATCCGCGATCCCCACCCACCGCCGTCGCGCCCGGTGTGCGCTCCGCCGGCGGTATCCCCGCCCCGGCGCCCGCCCGCGCCCGGGCGACAGCCGCCGCCACGTGGTCCGTATAGTCGCCGCGATGCCCGAGCTCCACGTCCTGCGCGTCTTCGTCGACGGCTACGGCGCCGCCGGAAACCACCTCGGGGTGATGCAGGGCGCCGCCGCCATCGGCCCGATCGAGCGCCAGCGGATCGCCGCCGAGCTCGCCTACAGCGAGACGGTGTTCGTCGACGGCGCCGACCGCCTCCAGATCTTCACCCCGACCACCGAGCTCGCCTTCGCCGGGCACCCCCTGGTCGGAGCCGCCTGGCTCCTGCGCCGCCCGACCCTCCACCCGCCGGCCGGCCCGGTGGCCACCCGCAGCGACCCGCCCCTGACCTGGATCACCGCCCGGGCCGAGCTCTGCCCCCGGTGGGAGATTCGCCGGGAGGCCTCGCCCGAGGCCGTCGACGCCCTGCCCCCACCCCCCGACGGCCATATCCTCCACTGGGCCTTCGCCGACGAGGCGGCCGGCCTCGTCCGCGCCCGGGTATTCGCCCCCGACTACGGCGTGGCCGAGGACCCGGCCACCGGCTCGGCGGCCATCGTCCTCTGCGCGACCCTCGACCGGCCCCTGGTCATCCGCCAGGGCGAGGGCAGCGAGATCCTCGTCCGGCCGGCCGGCGGCGACACCGTCGAGCTCGGCGGCCGCGTGGTCCGCGTCCGGCGCCCGGCCGAGCCCCCGACCCTCTCGGCCACCGGCGCCGGCGCCCCGCCGACCCGGGGCCGCTCCAAAGCGGAAGGCAGATCTTGAGCGCACCTGAGGAGACCGCCGAGGCGGCACTGGCATCGGAGGTCGCACCGTTCTCGCTGGCCCTCAGCCAGGACCAGAAGGACATCCGCGACTGGGTCCACGGATTCGCCGCCCAGGTGGTGCGCCCGGCCGCCGCCGAGTGGGACGAGCGCGAGGAGACGCCGTGGCCGGTGATCGCCGAGGCGGCCAAGATCGGGCTCTACTCCTTCGAGTCGATCGCCCAGTTCTTCGCCGACCCGACCGGGCTGCTCCTGCCCATCGTCAACGAGGAGCTCTTCTGGGGCGACGCCGGGATCGGCATGGCCATCATGGGCACGACGCTGGCGCTGGCCAACCTGTTCGGCGCCGGGACGCCGGAGCAGTTCTTCGAGTGGGCCCCCCAGTGCTTCGGCACCGCCGCCGAACCCCAGGTCGCCGCCTTCTGCGTCTCCGAGCCCGACGCCGGCTCCGACGTCTCGGCCCTGCGCACCCACGCCCGCTACGACGCCGCCGCCGACGAGTGGGTGATCAACGGCCAGAAGGCCTGGGCCACCAACGGCGGGATCGCCAACGTCCACGTGGTGGTGGCCGCCGTCGAGCGCGATCTCCGCGCCCGCGGCCAGGCCTCGTTCGTCGTTCCCCCCGGAACCGCGGGGCTGACCATGGGGACCAAGGTCCGCAAGCACGGGCTCCGGGCCTCCCACACCGCCGACGTCTTCTTCGACGACTGCCGCGTCCCCGGCGGCTGCCTGCTCGGCGGCAAGGACCGCCTCGACGAGCGCCTGGCCCGGGCCCGGGACGGGAAGCCGGGCGGCGGCCAGACGGCGATGGCCACCTTCGAGGCCTCGCGCCCGACCGTCGGGGCGATGGCCGTCGGGATCGCCCGGGCCGCCTACGAGTTCGCCCTCGCCTATGCCGGCGAGCGCCATCAGTTCGGCCGGGCCATCGTCGAGAACCAGGCCATCGCCTTCACCCTGGCCGACATGCGGATGGAGATCGACGCCGCCCGCCTGCTCGTCTGGCGGGCCTGCTGGATGGGCAAGAACCAGGTTCCCTTCGCCGCCGCCGAAGGCTCGATGAGCAAGCTCAAGGCCGGCGAGGTCGCGGTCTGGGCCACCGAGCGGGCGATGCAGATCCTCGGCGGCAACGGCTACAGCCGCGAGTACCCGGTCGAGCGCTGGCACCGCGACGCCAAGATCTACACCATCTTCGAGGGAACCAGCGAGATCCAGCGGCTCGTCGTCGCCCGGGCCATCTCCGGCGTCCACGTCCGGTGAGGCTCCTCGGCGGCCGCCGTCGGCCGCGGCCGCGCCCGCCCGCTCCCGGCCCCGACTGGCTGCGCTCCCGGCCCTGGACCGACGGGCCCCTCCCGCCCGAGGTAGCCGACGTCCCGACCATGCTGAGCCTCGAGGAGCGCCGCCTCCTCTACGTCCTCGCCCGCGACTACGTCCACGGCGACGGGGCGATCATCGACGCCGGCTGCTTCCTCGGCGGCTCGACCATCGCCCTGGCCGGCGGCCTGGCCGAGAACCCCCGGGCCGAGCGGTGCCCCCCGATCCACACCTACGACCTCTTCGCCCTCGACGCCTCCTACAAGCACTCCTACCCCGGGCTGGTCGACGGGATCGAGGTCGGAGAGTCGATGCGCCCCCGCTTCGAGGCGCTGCTCGGCCCGCTCCTGGCCCGCGTCGAGGTCCACGAGGGCGACATCTGTGGCGAGCGGTGGTCCGGCGATCCGGTCGAGGTCCTGTTCATCGACATCTGCAAGTCCTGGGCGATCAACGACCATGTCGTCGGCCAGTTCTTCCCCGCCCTCCTCCCCGGTCGCGGCGTGATCGTCCAGCAGGATCTGATCCACGAGTGGCTGCCCTACCTGACCATGACCATGGGCCTCTTCCGCGACTCCTTCGAGCTCATCGACGCCGTCCCCTGGTGCTCGGCCGTCTACCTCTGCACTCGGGCCATCCCCGCCGCCGAGATCCCCCCCAGCCTCGACGCCCTCCCGGCCGCCGAGAAGGTCGCCCTCTTCGACCGGGGGTCCGAGCCCTTCACCGGGGAGTACCGAGCGGTGATCGAGTGCTCGCGGGCCATGCTCCTCCTCAACCTCGGCGACCCGGCTGCCGCCGCCAACCACCTGGCCGCCATCCGCCGGGAGCACCCCGGCTCCGAGCGGGTCCAGCACGTCGCCGGCGAGGTCGCCCGCTACCTGGCCACCCAGACGCCCTAGACCGTCAGCCGGGGGTGAGGAGAAGGCCGTCGGGGCTCAGCCCCGGCCCGCCCCGGCAGGTGTAGTCGCCCGGGGCCCGGGTGAACAGCTGGGTCAGGCACCGGCCGAGGCCCTGTTGGGCCAGGGCGTTCGGGTGGAAGGCCTCCTGGAGGTCGCCCTCGACGATGGTGCTGGCCCCCACGAACCGGCCCCACTCCGAAGCGCCGGGCGGCGGGCGGTCGAGGAGCGTGGCCTCGCGGTCGGTGCCCGCGCAGATCTCGTGGCCGGCCAGGGCGTCGCGCAGGTCGAGCACCTCGACCCCCCGGGCCTCGGCCGCCGCCCTGACCACGGAGCCGATCTCCGGCGCCGCCCCGTCGCGGGCCCAGTTGAGGTCCTGGTCGTAGAACGGGCAGCCGTCGGTCACCCGCCGCGGGTCGGACTCCCCGTAGCGGGCCTCGGCCGCCCGGGGCACCACCGACGGGTAGGTCTGGGCGACCAGGCGGTAGTCGGTCCGCCGGTACCCCGCCTGCGCCATCACCGCCCGGATCTCGTCGATCGCCCGCTCCACCCCCGCCGTGGCCGCCGGCGCCCGCTGGTCGAGGGCCTGCTGCTGGGCCGGCTGGCACGGGCCCTGGCGCAGGAGGTAGGCCTCGAAGCAGGCGGTGACGATCCCCGCGAAGCCGAGGTCGTTGCCCCCGATGGAGAGGACGATCATCCGCACGTCGGCCGACCGGGCGATGGCCAGCAGCTGGTCGGCCTGGGGCGGCTCCCCGTTCTGGCCGACCCCGCCGCTCTGGGATCGCAGGATGTTGTTGGTGGCGGCACCCGAGCAGGCGATGTTCACCCGCTCGGTGACGGCGAGACGGGCGCTGTTGACCTCGGCTATGTCGGAGCGGTGGCAGCCGTCAGCCGCGCTCCCGCCGACATAGACCCGCGTCTTGTCGGCCAGGCAGATCACGGCTCCCGGGACGCAGGCCCGGTCGGTTGCGTCGTTGCCGGGAAGGGGGTCGATGCTGTTGCCCCGCCAGCGTCCCGCCTCCCCCGAGATGTAGCTGTCGCCCATGCTCACCACCGCCGACGGCCCGCTCCCCGGCCCGGCGACGGCCGGCGCCGGGGCTCCGGCCAGGCTGAGGACGAGCGCTCCGGCCACCGCTCCGGCCAGGGCCCGAGTCCGAGCCCGAGCCCGAGTCCGGGTTCGGGTCCGGCCGGCCGCAGACCGGGGCGAGACCGCGGTCGCGCCTACGGAGCTCTCCGCCCGCCCGGCGCCGCGCCGGCCGGGCGGCGGGGCGGCGGGTGGTGACCCGGGCTGTGACCTGATCGGCACGCCGACAATCTGAACCACGACGGCTCGCCGGTCAAGCCGGCACCCGGCTCGCGGCCGCTACTCCTCGGGGCGATCCGCGCCGCCCTCGGAGCCGCCGGTGGCGTCGGCGTTGTCGCCGAGGCTCAGGTCGACCCCACCCCACGCCGGGGAGTCCGAGCGCGAGAGGCCCTCCTGCTCACCGAAGACCTCGTCGGGAAGTTCCGGTGTCTTCTTCTCATCCTGCTCGGGGCCAGGCATCCAATGCCTCCTGGTCGTGGTCCACGCCGGCATGTCGCACAGCGTGCGTTCTCTGACTGGCCTACCCAATGGGGCGGGGCCGAAACGCCACCGGTCCTCCCGGGGCGGCGGGGGCCGGCTGGCGGCTCAGCCGAGGAGAGCCTCGATCTGGGCGTAGTCCTCGAGGGGGACGGTGCGAAGGTTGGCGGTGGCGTCGGAGAGCGCCGCCAGCTCGATCCGATTGCCGCGCAGGGCGGCCATGGTGCCGAAATGCCCGTCATGGACGGCGTCGATCGCCGCCAGGCCGAGCCGCGTGGCGAGGACCCGGTCGAAGGCGGTCGGCGTCCCCCCGCGCTGGACGTGACCGAGGACGGTGGCCCGCGTCTCGTAGCCGGTGCGCTCCTCGATCTGGCCCTCGAGCCAGCGGCCGATCCCGCCGAGACGGACATGGCCGAACTCGTCGACCTCGGTCCCGCTCTCCGGCAGGCCGCCGATCGGCAGGGCGCCCTCGGCGGCGACCACGATGGAGAAGTAGCTCCCCCGCTCGTGGCGGCGGCGGACGGCGGCCCAGAGCTCCTCGACGTCGAACGGCCGCTCGGGGATGAGGATGACGTCGGCTCCGCCGGCGATGCCCGAGTGGAGGGCGATCCACCCGGCATGGCGACCCATGACCTCGACCACCAGGTTGCGGTGGTGGCTCTCGGCCGTGGTGTGGAGCCGGTCGATGGCGTCGGTGGCGATCTGGAGGGCGGTGTCGAAGCCGAAGGTCGCGTCAGTCGCCCCGAGGTCGTTGTCGATCGTCTTGGGCAGCCCGATCACCCGGGCGCCGTGCTCGGCGTGGAGGCGGGCGGCCACCCCGAGGGTGTCCTCGCCGCCGATGACCACCAGGGCGTCGAGCTCGGCCAGGGCGGCGAGAACCGGCTCGACCCCGGCCGACTCTCCCTTGAACGGGTTGGTCCGGCTCGAGCCGAGGATCGTCCCCCCGCGAGGGAGGATCCCCCGGACCGAGTCGAGGGTCAGCGGGGCGTGCAGGCCCTCGAGCGGCCCGCGCCAGCCGTCGCGGAAGCCGACGAAGGTGTCGCCGTAGCGGTTCACGCCCTTGCGCACCACCGCCCGGATGGCGGCGTTCAGGCCGGGACAGTCGCCGCCGCCGGTGAGGATGCCCACGCGCACGCCCCCACCCTAATTCAGTCCGCCCCGCCGGCCCGGTCCCGGGCGGGGGCGGGCCGGGCGGCGTGTGGGATCCTCCGGCGCTGGTCCTCCTCGCCTGCATCCTCGGCTCGGCCGTCGTCTTCATCGACACCACCGTCGTCAACGTCGCCCTGCCCGCCCTCCGGGCCGACCTCGGCGCCGGACTCGGCGGGCAGCAGTGGGTGGTCGACGCCTACCTCCTGACCCTCGGCTCGCTCGTCCTCCTCGGCGGGTCCCTCGGCGACCGCCTGGGCCGCCGCCGGGTGTTCGCCCTCGGGGTCGGCGGCTTCGGCCTGGCCTCGCTGGCCTGCGCCCTGGCCCCGTCGATCGGTGTGCTCATCGGACTGCGCGCCCTCCAGGGGGTGTTCGCCGCCCTCCTGGTGCCGAGCAGCCTGGCCATCATCACCGAGACCTACCGCGGGGCGGCCCGGGGGGCGGCGATCGGCTCGTGGACGGCCTGGACCTCGGCCGGCATCGCCTTCGGGCCGCCGCTCGGCGGGTTCCTCGTCGACGTGCTGTCCTGGCGGGCGGTGTTCGCCCTGAACGTCCCCCTCGTCCTCGCCACCCTCCTGCTCATCCGCCGGGCCGTGCCCGCCTTTCCCGCCCGCGGCGGCTCGCTCGACCTGGTCGGAGCCGGCCTCTGCGCCCTCGGCCTGGCCGGGCCGGTGTTCGGGCTGATCGAGGAGCCGGGCCGGGGCTTCGGCGATCCGGTGGTCGCCGGTCCCCTCCTCGCCGGTGGCGTCCTCCTCGTCCTCTTCGTCGGGCACGAGCGGCGCACGCCCGAGCCGATGCTCCCCCTCGAGCTGTTCGCCGCCCGGGACTTCGCGGTGGCCAACGCGGCGACGGTCGCCATCTACGCCGGCCTCGCCGGGTTCACCTTCCTCGTCGCCGTCTACCTCCAGCAGGTCGCCGGCTACAGCGCCACCGCGGCCGGGCTGTCGCTGATGCCGGTCACGGTGATGCTCGTCGTCTTCTCCCGCCGCTTCGGCGCCCTGGCCGCACGGGTCGGCCCGCGGCCGGTGATGGGGATCGGGCCCCTGGTGGCGGCCGCCGGCGCCCTGCTCTTCCTGCGGCTCGGCTCCCACGTCGACTACCTCACCGACCTCCTCCCGGCGGCCGCCCTCTTCGGCCTGGGCATGTCGGCCACGGTGGCCCCGTTGACCGCCACCGTGCTCGGGGCCACCGCGCCCGGACGGGCCGGCGTGGCCTCGGGGGTCAACAACGCCCTCGCCCGGGTCGCCGGTCTCCTGGCCATAGCCCTCGTCGGCCTCGTCGTCTCCGTGCGCTTCACCGGCGTACTCGACGCCCGCCTGGCCTCCGTCCGCCTCCCCGCCGCCCAGCAGGCCCAGGTCGCCGGCGTGCGATCGCGGCCGCTGACCCGGGCCTCGGCGCCGGGCGGCGCGGGCCGGGCGGCCGGTGGCGGCGGGCCGGGCCGGGAGCTCGCCCGGGCGGCGACGGCGGCCTCGATCAGCGCCTTCCGCTACGGCGTCGCCACCGCCGCCCTCCTCGTGGCCGCCGGCGGGGCGATCGCTCTGATCGGCCTGTCTCCGGGCCGCGCCTGGCACACTTGAGCTCGCCATGGGCCGCCGCCTGTCGATCACCCTGACCCCGCGCCAGTACGAGCGCATCGCCCAGGTCGCCCTGGCCTCACTCACCCTGATCGTCATGACCGGCGCCGCGGTCCGCCTGACCCGCTCCGGGCTCGGCTGCCCCGACTGGCCCCGCTGCTACGGCCGGGCCTACCCGCCGTTGAACACCAACGCCCTGATCGAGTTCGCCAACCGCATCCTCTCGGGCTTCGTCGGGCTCGCCGCCATCGCCGCCGGCGCCCTCGCCCTCCGCCGCCGGCCGTACCGGCGCGACCTCGCCGTCCTCGGCATCCTCCTCCCCCTCGGGGTGGTCGCCCAGGCCGTGCTCGGCGGCTTCACCGTCCGCCACCACCTGGCCCCCGGCTTCGTCATGGCCCACTTCGGCCTGTCCATGCTCATCCTCGTCGCCGCCGCCTCCCTCGCCTGGAGGGCCGGCCACGAGCCCCGGTCGAGGCCGCGGACCGACGACCGGCTCGTCGTCTGGTCGGTGCGCCTGCTCGCCCCCCTGGCGGCGATCGCCATCTTCGCCGGGACCGCCGCCACCGCCGCCGGCCCCCACGCCGGCGGCAGCGCCGGGCAGGTGATCCGGCGCCTGACCTTCGAGGGCCGCGACACCCTGGCCTGGACGATCCACGCCCACGGGCTGATCGCCTCCGTCCTCGGGGTGGCCGCCGTCGGGGTCTGGGCGCTCCTGCGAGCCCGGGGCGCCGACCCGATCCTGCGACGCAGCGTCACCGCCGTCTGCCTCCTCCTCCTCGCCCAGGGCGTGGTCGGCGGCCTCCAGTACCTGACCCACCTCCCGGCCGAGGTGGTCTGGGTCCACGTGACCCTGGCCTCGCTCACCTGGCTGACCGTGCTCTGGGCCGTCGCCGCGGCAGGTCGCCTGACCCCGAGGCGGTCGCCGAGCACCGAGCCGGCGGCGGCGCTCGACCGGGCGGCGGCGGCGCCGCGAGCCCCGGCTTCGGCCTAGCCGACCCCGCGGCCGACGAAATCAGGCGGTTTTCCGGGGTTCCAGGACTCCCCCTGTCCGTCGGACCCGTTAGCGTGGAGGCCATAGTGGAACTTAAGAGAGGAGCGTCATGACGAAGAACGAGCTCGCCGGCAAGGTCGCGGAGAGCGCCGGGATCGGCGTGGGCCAGGCCAAGGACGCCGTCGATGCGGCATTCGAGGCCATCGCGGAGCAGCTTGCCAGCGGGGGAGAAGTGTCGGTCGCCGGCTTTGGCAAGTTCAGCGTCAGCCACCGTGCTGCCCGTAGCGGGCGCAACCCGGCCAACGGGGAGACGATCCAGATCGCGGCCAGCAACGCCGCGAAGTTCTCGGCGGCGAGCGCGCTGAAGAAGCAGCTCAACAAGTAGCTCTCGCCGCCTGGCCCCCGCCTGCGGTACGTCCGCGCGCCAGCCGCCTGCCTCGCTCCGCACCCCATTCGGGCCCAGGCTCGGGGCGGCTGGCGCGCGGAACTCGCTCGCCAATCCCACTCGGGCCGCCTGCCGGCGGGTCAGCGCGACCGCGTGCCGGCGTCAGCCCTGCCCGGCCGGGCTCACCGACCCAGCGGGGGTCGGTGGTCGCTTCCCAGCTTAGTCAACCCACCAGTCGCGCTGACCCTCCACGTCTCCACGCGGATTCTCGCCGAGATGGGGCGCGCCGAAGACGAGGATCTCGAGGCCGTCCGGGCCGCCCTCGTAGCCTCGCCACGTGCCGGGCGGGACGCGCACCACGTCCCATTCCCTGATCTCGACGATCTCGTCGTCGAGCTTCATCCGCCCGCTCCCCCGCACGACCACGTACACCTCCTCCTGCTCCTGATGGGTGTGACCGTAGGGGAAGCGATATCCGGGCGGGATGCGCTGGTAGCTGAGGCCGGACTGCTCGAGCTCGAGCGCCTTGCCTGCCAGGCGGAACTCCAGCTCCGGCGCGCCGTCGAAGTTCGACCCAAGATCGTCCACATCCTCCTTGAGGTTCCTCAGGGTGAACGACACGGCGACGATTCTACCGTCCAGTCTCCGGCCCGCCGCGCCCCCCGGGGTCGCTGTGCGACGCCCTAGGCCACCGACTGCGGCGAGGTGCGGGCGATGGCGCCGTAGGTGATCTCGCCGTGCTCGTAGGTCGGGAGGACCGGCCAGTGGCGGCGGGAGTTGACCAGCTCCCGGGCGGGCAGGATCTGCAGCCAGCAGGGGTCGGCCTGGCAGGGGGAGGCGAGGGTCTTCTCCTTGATCATCGAGTCGTACTGATCGAGTGAATCCTCGAGGGTGTTGGCGTTGGGCACGACCTCGCGGTTGAAGAAGTCGGCATGGGCGCGCACCCCGGGGATCTTCGACATCTGCGGCTGCCAGTTATCGAGGGCGACGCCGTTGTGGGAGGCCACCCACAGGCCGTCCGGCGTGTTGAGCGCGAGGCTCTGGTGCCCGTCGGTGTTGCCGGGGGTGGCGAGCAGCGAGACGCCGGCCCCGAGCTCGAGGTCGCCGTCGACGAGCACCACCGATTCCTCGACGATGTCGTCCATGCCTCCGTCGACGTACCAGGCCCATTGGATCGGGTGGACCGAGGCGAAGGTCGCCGCCTCCCGGCGCTGGACGATCAGCCGGGCATTGGGGAACATCGCCGCCCGCGGCGCCGGCTCGTCGGCCCACGGCTCGGTCGTGCCGATGAGCAGGCGCGGGTCCTGGGCCTGGAGGTGGCCGAAGGAGACGTAGTCGACGTCGGCGTGGTTGACGCCGGCTCGGGCCAGGGCCTGCTCGAGGGTGGCGTAGTGCCTGGAGAAGACGTTGTGGGCCAGGTACTTGCCCCCCGGCAGGCGGGTCACCCGGTCTTCGAGCTGGGCGTGGAACGGCGCCTCGGCCGCGCCGTCGGGAATCGTCGGCTCCCAGAGCAGGGTCCTGGCCACGCCGGCGAAGTCCTCGTACTGGACGACGAGGAGCCGGCTGACCAGGAGCACGTAGGGGACGGTCGGGGCCAGGGCGGCGCCCTGGAGGGCGAACCGCGTCGGATAGCTCGCGGCGGCGATGGCATGGGTCTCGAGGGCGCGGATCCGTCCGCCCCGGCGAAAGCGCTCGCGGTAGGCGACGGTCGCCGAGCGGATCGCCTCGAGGCGGGCGCCCCGCGGCCAGACGGCGCCGACTCCGGCGAACTCGGGGATCGAGCGGGCGCCGATGCTCTCCATGTCCGCGGCTCCACTTAGCAATTCTGCTGCTCCTCGATCGTCGGTTGCCCCTGCCGGCGCCGACACTACCGCCCCCGGACGCTCCGCCACCCCCTCGGGAGGCGGAGCCTCTAACCTTGCCCGGTGCGCGTGCGGTCCACCAGCCTCGACGGCCCGCTGCTCCTCGAGCCGGTGATCCACGGAGACGACCGCGGCTTCTTCGTCGAGACCTTCCGCCACGACGACCTGCCCGGCCTCGACCTCGGCGACGGGGTCGACTTCGTCCAGGACAACCACTCCCGCTCGCGGCGGGCAGTGGTGCGCGGCATGCACTTCCAGCTCGGCGACGGCATCGCCAAGCTGGTGCGCTGCGCCCGGGGGGCGATCCTCGACGTCGTCGTCGACCTGCGCCGCGGCTCGCCCCACTTCGGGCGGTGGGAGGCGTTCACCCTCGACGACGAGACCCACGCCCAGCTGCTGGTGCCGGTCGGGTTCGCCCACGGCTTCTGCGTGTTGAGCGACGTGGCCGACGTGATCTATCGCCAGACCGGCTACTACGACCCCGCGCTCGAGCGGAGCGTCGCCTACGACGACCCCGAGATCGGCATCGACTGGCCGGTCGCCCCGGCCGAGCGGATCGTCTCCGCCCGCGACGCCTCGGCCCCGGCCCTCGCCGAGGTGACCCCCGAGTTGCCGTTCCGCTACGCCGCCGGCGCCCGCGCCCGCGCCCGCGCCCGCGCCCGCGCCGGCGCCGGCGCCGGCTCGCCGCCGCGCTAGGCGGCGAGGAGGGGGACCGGTGGAGATGTTCGAGGACCCGGCCGGGGAGATGTCCCGGGGCGAGCGGGCCGCCCTCGAGGGGATCCTCGCCGCCTGCGCTCCCCGGCTGGCCCTCCAGCTCGGGCCGGCCGGCGGGGACCGCCTGGCCCGCCACGCCGAGGAGGTCCACGCCTTCGACCACGCCGAGGCGGAGCCGACCGAGGAGCAGGCGCCGCGGCCACCCGGCGAGGCGACGGCCGAGGTGATCCTCCACGCCGGCGATCGCCACCGCCTGCTCGCCGCGGCCCTGGCCGAGTTCGCCGTGGCCGAGCGCAACGTCGACTTCGTCCTCCTCGACGCCGCCGCCCGGCCCGACGGACTGCGCCACATCCTCGACCGCCTCCTCGACTCCGCCGCCCTGGCCCGGACGACGATCCTCGTCTACGGCGCCACCACCGAGCACGGGCGCCGGGAGCTCGACGCCGTCCGCTTCGCCGCCTGGCCCAAGGTCGCCCTCGTCGAGCCCGACCTCCTCCCCGGCCACGTGCTGGCCGAGGAGCCCGGCCGCCACCAGCTGCGCGGCGGCCTCGCCCTCGTCGTCCTCGACGTCGCCACCCGGCGCTACCACGCCGGAGCGGTGGTGGCGGGGCGCTACCTCCCCTCGAGCGCCCTCCTGGCCGAGGCCCGCGACTACGTGGTGGTCCGCGAGCGCGCCGAAGGCCGCAACGCCCGCTACAGCGGTATCCCCATCGACCCGACCCAGGCCCGCCTGGTCGCCCAGCTCAAGGACGAGCTGGCCGAGTCCGAGGAGGAGGTTCGGCGCCTGCGCAGCGTGGCCGCCCACCACGAGGGGCTCTGGCGGGCGATGATGGACTCCTGGAGCTGGCGCCTGACCGGACCCATCCGCTCCGTCAAGCGGGCGCGGGGCGGCGGCTGATGGCGCCTCCCGAGCGGCCCCGCTTCGCCCTCGTCTCGCGCGAGGTGTACCCCTTCGGCGGCGGGGGGATCGGCTTCTACGTGAGCTCCACCGCCCGGCTCCTGGCCGAGATCGGCGAGGTCAAGGTGTTCACCACCAGCCGCCACCGGGCCCGCTACGAGGAGCTGAGTGCCGCCGGCGACCCGCGGCTGCCCGTCGAGGACGTCGAGATCGTCTTCGTCCCCGAGGTCGAGCCCGACGAGGTCGGCGGCTTCTACAGCGTCATGCACGCCTACAGCGCCGCCGTGCTCGACGCCCTGCGGCGCACCTACGGCGACCGCGGTCCCGACCTGATCGAGTTCTCCGACTACCTCGGGGAGGGAGCGGTCACCGTCCAGGCCCGCCGGGCCGGGGATCCCCTCCTGAGCGAGACCAAGGTCGCCGTCCGCCTCCACACCAGCGCCGAGATGTGCGCCGTCCTCGACGGGAGCCTCGGCCAGGACTTCGAGAGCCGGTCGACCTGCGCGCTCGAACGGCTCGCCCTGCGCGAGGCCGACGTCGTCGTCTGGCAGGGCGGCGACACCCTGGCCAGCTACCGGCGCTTCTACGGGGCCGGCGAGCTGGCCCCGGCCCACCACATCCGCTATCCCTACGCCCGGGCGGGGGAAGCCGCCGCCGCCGGGCCCGAGGAGCCGCGCGATCCCTCAGGTCCCCTGCGCCTGGTCTACCTCGGCCGCCTCGAGCGGCGCAAGGGCGTCCAGACCCTGGTGGCGGCCGTAACCTCGATCGACAGCAACCTCCTCCAGGTGACGCTGGTCGGCGGCGACACCGACACCGCGCCGCTGGGCACCTCGATGGCGAGCAACCTCGAGCTCATGTCCGGTGACGACCCGCGCATCGACTTCGTGCCGTCGCTGACGCTCGAGGATCTCCGGGCCGTGGTCCTCGCCTCCGACGCCGTCGTCCTGCCCTCGCTCTGGGAGGCCTGGCCCTACGTCGCCCTCGAGGCGCTCCAGGCCAACCGGCCGATCATCGCCACCCCGGTCGGCGGCTTTGCCGAGCTCGTCCAACCTGGGGTCAGCGGCTGGGTCACCGCCGACACCGGGCCGGAGAGCCTGGCCTCGACCATCGAGCGACTCCTGTTCGACCGCCGGGAGGTCGAGCGGCTGCGCCTCGAGGGGCTGCCGGCCCGGACCTTCGCCGAGCTCGTCGAACCGGGAGCGGTGGCCGCCGGCTACCGCGCGCTGGTGGAGGCGCCGGGACGCTGGCCGGCCGGCGCCCCCCGGGTGGGCCGCCGGCCGCCCGGCCCGCGCGTGGCCGCGGCCCGCGCGCCGGTGGTCTCGGTGGTCATCCCCTACCACCGGCTGGCCGAACACGTCGCCGAGACCGTGGCCTCGGCCTTCGCCCAGACCCACCGGTCGATCGAGGTGATCCTTGTCAACGACGGGTCCTTCGGGGAGGAGGACTGGATCCTGGCCGAGCTGGCCGCCGAATACCCGCTCGCCGTCCTCTCCCAGGCCAACGCCGGCCTCGGCGCGGCCCGCAACTTCGGCATCGGGCAGTCGCGCGGTCGCTACATCCTGCCCCTCGATGCCGACAACGTGCTCGGCCCGACCTTCGTGGCCCGGACGCTCGAGATCCTCGAGGCCGAGCCGAGCGTCGCCTTCGTCACCTCATGGTCGCGGTACATCGACAAGGACGGAGAGCCGCTGGAGCACCCCGGCATCGGCTTCCAGCCCATCGGCAACCGCACGACGATGATCGAGACCGAGAACGTCGCCGGGGACGCGGTGGCCCTGATCCGGCGCTGGCTGTTCGACATCGGCTTCGACTACAGCCAGGATCTGACCAGCTATGAGGACTGGGATCTCTACTGCCGGCTGGCCCGGGCCGGCCACTTCGGCCTGGTTATTCCCGAGCGGCTGTTCGACTACCGGGTGCGCGAGAATTCGATGATCCGTCAGCTCGGCATTCCCAACACGGCGCGGCTGCGCGAGGAGATGGCCGCCGGCATGCGCGAGAGGGAGGTGCGATGGGAGTACAGGAGCGACTGACCCTCCAGGCGATCGCCGAGCCGACGCTGATCGCCGCCGAGCACCTCCACCGCTACGAGTTCGCCGCGCCGCTCTGCCACGGGCTGCGGGTGCTCGACCTGTGCTGCGGCAGCGGCTACGGCGCGGAGATCCTCGCCGAGCGGGCCGAGTCGGTGCACGGGATCGACTACGACGCGGCGACCGTCGACCTCGCCGCCGCCACCGTCGGCCTCGGTGCCGGCATCACCTTCGAGCTGGCCGACGCCACGGCCTTCCTCCGGGGCGACCTGAGCCGGCGCTTCGAGGTCATCGTCTGCTTCGAGGGCCTCGAGCATCTGCCCGACGTCGAGGCGGCGCTCGGCGAGCTGCGCCGCCACGCCGGCGAGGGGATCGCCGTCATCGCCTCGGTCCCCAACAGCCGGGGTGTTGGGGAGGAGAACGAGTTCCACCGCACCGACTTCGGCCACGCCGAGGCCCAGGCCGCGTTCGCCGGCTTTCCCGGTGGGGTCGTCCTCGAGCAGTACCTGGCCGAGGGCTCGCTGATCGTCCTCCCCGAGGCGAGCGACTTCGACGCCCGCCTCCACGGCCTCGAGCGGGCCGAGCCCCACTACGCCAACCATTTCCTCCTGGCCTGCGGGCAGGCGGCCGAGCGCCTGGGCGACGCTCACGGCGGGCGGGCGCAGCTGGCCATGGCCCCCAACTACAACCGCTACATGCGCAGCCTCGAGCGGGCCAACACCGAGCTGCGCCGGCGCAACACCCAGCTGGCGCGCGGGCTCCTCGGCAAGGGCGACTCGGCGGCGCCGTCCTACGTCAAGCGCGCCGAACAGCGCCTGGCCGAGCTGGCCGCCGCCCAGAAGGAGAACGCCGGGCTGCGCGAGGAGCTCGACCGTCGCGGGCGGAAGCTGGCCCGCTTGGAGGACGAGCTCGCGACCGTCCGCGCCGAGGCGGCCCGGACGACGAGCTCGAAATGGGGAGGCGCGGGCCTCATCGGGCGCGTCGAGCGGCGGCTGCGCGGCTGAGCGGCCAGGCCCAGCCGGGGCGAGCGCCGGGGACCGACCGGAGGTTTGCCGCCGCGCGGCTCGGGGGTAGGGCGTGCGGCATGTCGGCAGGGGCGAGGCGGGGCGGCCGGGGGGGCGGCGGGCGATGAGCGACGCGCCGGAGCCCCATGAGATCTTCAGCCGGATGCGTCAGGAGGGCAAGGACCGGCTGGGGCGCACGCGACTCGAGCTGGCCGCCTCGTCGCTCGTCGCCGGCTTCGACGTCGTCTTCGGGGTGATCGCCCTGGCCTCGGCCGATGCCGCCGTCACGCCCCACTTCGGCACCCAGGCCGGCCACTTCGCCGGGGCGCTGGCCTTCGGCCTGGCCTTCATCTTCATCACCGTCGGGCGCTCGGAGCTGTTCACCGAGAACTTCATGGTCCCGGTGACCGGGCTCGAGCAGGGGACGGCCTCCAAGCTGAAGCTGGCCCAGCTCTGGCTCGTCTCGCCGGTGTTCAACATCCTCGGCGGGGGGATCCTCATCTATATCGTCACCACCCACGGGGTGATGCCGACCGGCGCCGGCAAGAGCCTCCAGGCGATCGGCCTCCACTTCGACAGCCTGGGCGTGGCCACCGCCTTCGCCAGCGCCATCGTCGGAGGTGCCCTGATCACCCTGATGACCTGGCTGGTGGAAGGGAGCCCGACCTCGGGCGGGCGGATCCTCGTGGCCTGGATCGCCGGGGCCCTGCTCACCCTCGGCGCCTTTGACCATGTGATCGTCGTGACCCTGGAGATGCTCTTCGGCCACCGCTTCGGCGCCGACATCCCGTGGCTCGACATCGCCCAGAACTTCGGGATCGCCGCCGCCGGGAACATGATCGGCGGCCTCGGCTTCGTCACCCTGACCCGCACGAGCCAGGCCTTCGCCTCGAGCCAGGACGACGATCCGATCGAGGACGGCCCGCCGGCGGCGGCCTGAGCCGGGGGAGCGCCAGGCGGGACGGTCAGTGGCCGACGCTGAAGTAGCTGAGGTGCCTGCAGCCGGGGAGCTGGTAGTGGGGGCGGCTGCGATGGCTGAGGAAGACGATGACCTTGCTCGACTGGCAGTGGATCACCCCGCCGCCGACCGAGGCGTGGACCTTGGTGGCACCCGTCCCGGTCCAGACGTAGTTGGTGGTGTCGGTCGCGTAGATGAAGTTGTTGCCGTTACCGGCGTGAATCGTCCCGACCGATGGGGGCGGCGTCCTCGACGGCGGCTTCCCGGTGGTCGCCGGTTGGGCCTTGCAGGCGCGGTCGCTCTGGGCGAAGGCCGCCTTCACCGCCGGCAGCTCGGCCGGGGTCGGCTTCTGGGCCAGCGAGCCGATGTACTCCTTCAGCCGCGGGCAGTAGCGCCGCGTCGGATCGTAGGTCGAGAAGTCGGGGTGGTAGTCGGCCCAGATCACGTCGCCGGCATTCGAGCCGTAGATGGTGTCGCTCCCGTAGCTCCCGAGCAGCTCGTTGTGCACGCCGGGGGTGGCGTAGAGGACGTGGCTGGCGCCGGAGTCGTCATGGTCGATCAGGAGGTACTGGATCGGGGGCCAACCGGCGTGGCTGGTACTGGCCCGGCCGCCGGCGGCCAGACCGAGCAGGATGAGGGCACAAAGCACACCCGCCCGACGCATGATTCCCCTCCCGTAGCCGATCGTTCACCCGAGCCCCGCTTGAGCCGCAGCATAGACGAGGTCTCGGGGCCCCCCTCCCGGTAGGCTCGGACGCCGGGCTCGAGCGGAGGTTCCTCTCGTAGATCCGGCGGAGATCCTGGCTTGGCGACACCGACCCGTATTCAGGCGATCAGCCGGCCGGCGCTGACCATGGCGGCCGCGGCCGCCGCCGGCCTGTGGCTCGCCGGCTGCGGGTCAGGCGCCCGCCCGGCGCCCTTCCCGCCGGCGGCCGCCCACCAGCCGGCGCCACCTCGGCCGCGCGGCCGCCGGATCGGAGCGACCCAGCGGATCAGGGCCCGGGGGGCGACCATCGCCGTCACCGTGGCCAGGGTGTTCGATCCGCTGCGGGGATCCGGAGTCGCCCTGCCGCCGGGAACCCGCGCCGTCGGGGTGGTGGTGGGGATCCGCAATCTCGGACCCGGGGTCTACGACAGCTCTTCCACCGGCGACCTCTCCATCGCCGCCTCAGCCGGCACCGCCTCGGCCGCCGCCGCCTCGCGCGGGCCGTGCAAGACGGAGGACCGGGACTTCGACAACCAGATCGCCCCGGCGACGACGCGAACCGGGTGCGTCGTCTTCGCCCTCGACGCCGCCGCCCGGCTCGACGCCGTCCGCTTCGCCGCCGACGCCGGCGGCGCGGGGAAGGCGAGCTGGGAGGGCCCGCGGCGGACAACCTAGTGGTCGGCCCGAGATCGACCCGCCGGCCACCGACCGGGAGCGACGGGCCGGCTACCTGCCCTTGGCCTTGTAGGCCGCGTTGATCAGGGTGATGACGTAGCCGGCGAAGGCGACGGCCAAGCCCTTGATGGCGTCTGGGGTCTCGTTTTGATTGACGACGTAGGTGATGGCGACGGCGGTGGCGACAACCGCGTAGGCCCAGATCCCAAACGTCTTGGGCCAGCTCGCCGCCTGGGTACTACACGGCTCGAGTGACAATGCCCGCCACACGCGAGCTGACTTGTGTCCTTTAACCCCCGACGGCCTGGTCTCCAACGCCGCCTTGAGTGTCGGATTTGTCTCGTGCTCATGGGTCGGAGTACCGATCTCGAGGGCGAAGGCGGAACCGAGAACCCCGGCGAGGGCGGCGGCCGTGGCGACCGTCGCTCCACTCAACCTCGGCTTCACACCCGGACTTGCCCCGAAGATCTTGACCATGAAATAAACGTACAGTCCGGCAAATGTGAGGGTCGCTCCGTAGAGAATCAAGCCCTTGAGTGATGACATCCCCCCGATTCCGTCTGTCGCCTCGGTCCCATCTCCGGACCAGCTTCCCGCGCCGTCGCCAGGGGTGATGACCGGCGCCTCCCCGAGGTTGATCACCGGGGCGTCGCCGACGTTGACCACCGGACCGTCGCCGACATTGATCACCGGGGTCTCGCCGGAGCCGACTCCCGGGTCGAGCGGAGGGATGACTCCTGCGTCCCTGGGATTCTCCGCCTCGGTCATGTCACTCCTCGTGGTTGTCCGGCCCACTTGAGGCAAGGCCGTTCTATAGCAACCCCTCGGCGATGTCAACGCTTGGCGCGGCCAACCCCCGCCGTCCTCGCATGAGCCAACGGGTCAGCCGGGGCCGGCGGGGGGCACCCGCCGGAGCACGTAGACGTCCTGGTTGCCCTCGACGTAGCCGGGCATGAAGTGGGCCACGTGCCAGCGGCCGCCGAGCTGGCTGAGCAGCCACTCGGGGGTGAGGAAGGCGGTCCCCCACTCCGGGTGGACGACCCCCCAGTCGCCGTCGGGCCCGAACTCCGCCTTGAACCAGAAGCCCTCGCGGTGAAGGGCCTTGACGATGTCGAGCAGCTGCGCGGTGGCCCGGGTCCCCTGCTCGGCGTAGTAGGACACCGACTGGGAGCCGTGGGTGGTGAGCACGAGGTGGCCGCCGGGCCGGACCACCCGGGCCATCTCCTCGAGCCAGGCCAGGGCCGCCCCCCGGCCGTAGTGCGACCAGACCGAGATGGCGAACACCAGGTCGAAGGCCCCGTCGGCGACCGGGAGCGGCGGGTCCTGGGGGCTGACGAAGAAGTCGATCCCCGGAAGGTTGGCGGCGGCCCAGGCGATCGCCGGCTCGTTGGGGTCGCACCCCGTCCACCGGGCCTCGGGGTAGGCGGCGGCCAGGACCCGGATCACCCGCCCCGACGAGGCCCCGAAGTCGAGGCCGTCGCCCACCGCCGCCAAGTCGGCCCCCGCCCCGCGGAGGGCCTCGCCCACCAGGTCGGCGTACCAGTAGCCGCCGCCGGCGGCCAGGACGTCCCGGGCCATGGCGTGGACCTCCTCGGGCGGCATGGTCGCGCTCAACCCCGTCCGCTCGAGCACGCCGGGGACGCCGTGGTGGACGCCGTAGGCCAGGGTCAGGACCCGGCGGCGCTCGGGCGGCCAGGCGTCCCAGAGCCAGCGCTCGTCGGGATCGAGGGCTGCCTCCACGGCGGCGAGGTCCTCGTCGCCGAGGCGCTCGAACAGCCGCTCGGAGACCGGCTCCCCGGCCCCGGCGACCCGGATCGGCGGCGCCAGCCGGCCGAGGTCGCCGGGCCCGAGCGCCTCGGGGCCGCGGGCGAACGGCCCGGCCGAGGCCGACCCCGCCGCCCAGAGGGCCGGCGCCGGCAGCTCGCGCCCGCCCTCGCGCAGGCGGAGCGCCGCCCGCAGCTCGCCCTCGACCTGGCCGGCCGCCGCCGCCCAGGAGTTCCCGGCCACGAAGGCGATCCCCTGCTCGGCCCGCCGGCGGCGGAGCTCCTCGTCGTCGAGCAGCTCCTCGAGCGCCCCGGCCAGGGCGTCGGAGTCGAAGGGCACGAGGGTGACCGGCCCGTCGCCGCCGAACACCGACTCGGCGCTCGCCCCGAGTAGGTCGACGCACGGCAGGCCGCAGGCCAGCATCTCCTGGGGGATGAGCGAGTAGTTGGTCAGGGACAGGCACAGCCCGACGCTCGCCTCGTTGTAGACCCGGGCCAGCTCCTGCGCGCTCGCCACCCCGAGGTGCTCGTAGGGGAAGGCGGCCGGCATGGGATCGCGGTCGCCGAACATGACTATGCGCACGTCGGGGCGGCGGGCGTGGAGCTCGGCCAGGGCCATCACCCCGAGCGCCACCGCCCGCCGGCCGGTCACCGCCCGGGCGTAGAACACCACGGTGTCGGGCCGCCGCCCGACGGCCAGCGGCCGGTAGACCGAGTGGTCGACCCCGTACTGGAAGCTCCCCCCCACCCCGCCGTAGCGCTCGGCGTAGAGGCCGGCCAGCCACGGGCTCCCGCAGATCCCGTAGAGCCCCATCCGGTAGGTCAGCTCGGCCCAGCGCGACTCGACCGAGGTCGAATAGAACTCGGGCTCGTGGTCGTTGATCAGGTAGGCCCGGGCCCGGGCTCCTTCCAGGGCGAGGGCGGCGTAGACCGTCTGCCATCCGGTGGCCACCACCACGTCGGCCCCGCGCCAGTGCTCGAAGCCCTTGTGCAGCGGCGCCCTGACCCGGGCGAAGTGCTCGACCACGGTGTGGCGCATCACCGCCGGCCACTCGTTGGCCCGCTCCTCGAAGGGGTCGAAGACCCAGATCGAGCAGGTGTGTCCCCGCCGCTCGAGTTGGTCGACGAGCTGGAAGATGATGTTGTGGCCGCCCGACCCGATCCCGAACGGCGGGATCACGAAGGCCAGGTGCAGGCACTCCCGCCCGGACATCCCGGTCACCGGACGCCGCAGCGGCGCCGGCCCCTCCCGGAACAGGTGGGCGATCGGGTCGTAAGGGTGACCCGGGCGGTGCTGGGGGATGTGGGCCATCGGCCTCGCCGGCGGCGCCGCCGGCTCCGGGGGAGCCGCGGCCGCGGCCGCGGTCACCGGTGGGGGCGGGCCGACCACCCGGCCCTCGAGCGAGAGCCGGCGCTGGACTCCCGCCGGCAGGGTGCCGGCGCGCGAACCGAGGGCCGAGAAGACCTTGCGCCCGCCGTGGTGGACCAATGCCCGTCCACCCCAGCGTGCTCGCTCCGAGCGACCGTAGCCGCGGGCGGCCATCCAGCGCACGTCGGCCCCGACCAGCCGGCGCACGTCGCCGGCTCCCGCGCGCAGGCCGATCGGCTCGACGTGGCCGATGGCCTCGCGCAGCCCCCGGTACTCGTCGAAGTAGCGGCGCATGAACTCGGTCGGGCGGTAGTCGTGGGCGTGGAGGACGGCCGCCCCCGGGTGGTAGACCTTGACCCAGCCGGCGGCCAGGAGGTCGGCCCCGAAGGCCTGGTCCTCGCTGTAGGCGACGTCCCGGAAGCCGATCTCCGCCCAGCAGGCCCGGGCGTAGCAGGCGTTCACGTTGGAGAGGAAGCTCGGCCCCCCGGCGCCCTGGAGCGTCGGCGCGGTGCCGAAGGTGGCGAAGAACTCGACGAGCTCGCGGGCGATCATCGGGCTCGTGTCCGGGCGCGGGAGGTGCGGTCCGTAGGCCGCCCCGACCCGCTCGGCCAGCCCGAACGCCTCCCGGTAGGCGGCCAGCCAACCCGGCCGGGGGGTGGCGTCCTGGGTGAGGAAGCAGATCAGCTCGCCGCTGGTGCGCTCGGCCCCGAGGTTGCGCGTGCGCCCGTGCCCGAAGTCAGCCGGGGCGATCTCGAGCAGATCCACCCCGGCCGCCCGGGCTATTTCTCTGGAGCGGTCTCGGGAGCCAGAGTCGATGACGAGGATCTCGAGGCCCTGCCCCTGCTCGGCCAGGGCGGCGAGGAGCTCCTCGAGGTAGCGCTCGCCGTCGCGCACCGGGACCACCACCGAGACCGACGCCGGATTCATCGCAGGGCGCGCGTGAACCGCCGCAGCCGCCGCGCCATCCCCCGCACCGCGCGGAGCACCGCCCGCACCTGGGCCGCCGAGCGCCGGCGCATGAGCTCGTTGAGGTCGACGTGCCAGCGGTCGAGCCAGTAGACCTGCTCCTGGGCGGCGGCGATGGCCGCGTTGGCCCGCCGGTGGGTGTCGGCCAGCTCGGCCTCGAGCGCCGCCACCTGGGCCCGCAGCTCCGCCACCTCCTCCTCGGGCGAGAGCGCCGGGGGGGCGGCCTGGGCCCCCGCCGCCGGCGACTGTGGCGTGACTTCGGTCACAGGTTCTCGGCGATCCTCGGGGCTTCCCGGTTGAAGAACCACAGTCCGAAGGCGAAGACGCCGGCCACGATACCGAGGGGCACCGCCAGGTGCGGCCAACCCCCGATGGCCTGGGCCGCCGACTGGGCGCGGGGGAAGGGCGGGAGCACGGCGTAGCGCATCTGGGTGAACACCACGGCCAGCGGGTTGTTCATGAGCAGGTGCTCGGCGTTCATCCCGGCCACCTTCTGGCTGCGCGCGGTGTCGATGGCGTAGAGCACCGGTGAGGCGTAGAACAGCGCCTGGGAGATGACCTCCCAGATCGGCTGGACGTCGCGGTAGCGGACGTAGAGGGCGGAGAGGAGCATGCCGATGCCGGTGGCGAAGATGACCAGGCCGACCACCAACACCGGCATCTCCACCCAGCTCCAGCGGGGGCGCACCCCGGAGAGGAGGGCGAAGACGAGCACGGCGATGAGGTTCATCCCCAGGTTGAACAGGGCGGTCAGGGACACCGCCAGGGGGATGACCATCCGCGGGAAGCGGACCTTGCGCAGCATCGCCTCCCGGGCCACCAGGCAGGTCACCGACGCGCCGGTGACCTCGGCGAAGTAGGTGAAGAGGACGATCGAGGCGAGCAGGTACACCCCGAAGTAGGGGAACGTCCCCACCCGGGCGATGACCACGAAGACGAAGTAGAGGACCCCGAAGAGCATCAGCGGGCGCATCAGCGACCACAGGTAGCCGAGCACCGAGCCGAAGAAGCGCAGCTTGAACTCGGTTCGCGCCAGGGTCAGGGTCAGGGCCCAGAAGCGCCGCAGGTCGGAGCCGAAGGCCGACGGCCCGTGCGGGCGCAGCGGCCGCGGCCGGGTCCGCGCGCCCTCCCGGGGGCGCCGGCGACGGCGGCCCGCTCCGGGCAGGGGCTCGGGCTCGGCGGCCGGGGATGCGTCGCGGGTCCCCGGCGTCGAGGCGCTCATCCCCGCCGGACCTCGAAGCGCTGGGGCGGGTCGAGGACGCCGCCGGTGGCGAAGCCGTGGACCACCACCGAGGCGATGTCCTCGGCCACCGCCACCGTGTCGGCCCCGGTGCCCTCGCGGGCGATCGACGGGCTCAGGGTGTAGCGGCTCGGGGCCAGCCAGTTGGCGAACTCGAAGCTCACCACCAGCCGCTCCCCGGCGGCGAACGACCCCGACTCCTCGCCGTGGCGGTCGCTGCGCCCGACGACCATGGTCTGGCCCGCCTCGTTGCGCAGGGTCACCGCCAGCACCGGGTCCTCGAGCGGCTCGCGCACCAGCACCTCGAAGCACGCCCGCATCGCCTCCCCCTGGCCGAGCGCCGCCACCCGCTCCCCCCCGGCGTCCTCGAACCAGCCCTCGGAGATGAAGGTCCCGGTCGAGCGGAAGGCGGCGTCGCCCGCGTCGTGGGCCAGGCGCCCGAAGTTGAGCTCGTTGTAGGCGCGGGTGACATCCCGGGGCTCCCCGAGCTCGACCATCTCCCCCCGCTCGAGCAGGGCCACCCGGTCGCAGAAGCGCTCGACCGCCGACATGTCGTGGGTGACGAAGACGATGGTCTTCCCCTCCCGCTGCATCCGGTGGAACTGCTCGTAGCACTTCTGCTGGAAGGACACGTCGCCGACCGCCAGCACCTCGTCGATGAGCAGGATGTCGGCGTCGACCTGGATGGCCACGGCGAAGGCGAGGCGCACGGTCATTCCCGAGGAGTAGTTCTTCAGCTTGAGGTCGACGAACTCCTCGAGCTCGGCGAAGGCGAGGACGTCGTCGAAGCGCGCCCGGGCCTGGCGGCGGGTCAGGCCGAGCATGATGGCGTTGATGATCACGTTGTCGCGCGCCGTCAGGTCGGAGTTGAAGCCGACCCCGAGCTCGATGAACGGCGACAGGCGGCCGTTGATGGCGATCGACCCCCGGTCGGCCCGGTAGATCCCGGCCAGGCACTTGAGCAGGGTGCTCTTGCCGCTGCCGTTGCGCCCGACGATCCCGAAGAACTCGCCCGGGGGGATCTCCAGGGTGATGTCCTGCACCGCCCTGAGCTCGTCGTAGGTGCTCGACCGGAAGGGGTGGAGGATCCGCTCCTTGAGCGTCGAGTACTGCTGGTGGGGCAGGCGGAAGCCCTTGCTCAGGCCCACCACCGAGACCGCGCTCGGCGCGGCGCTCGGCGGGCGCGACGCCTCGACGCTCGGCGCCATCGCGCTCAGCGGTTCTCGACCCGGCGCAGCCCGAGGATGCTGAGCAGGAACGACGAGAAGAAGACCTGGATGCCGACGATCAGCAGCTCGGCGGCCACGATGGCCAGGCGCTCCTCGGAGATCGCCCCCAGCCCCCGCTCGATCCACCGCCCGAGGATGACGGCGGCGGCGATCACCCCGGCGAGCATGATCGCCCCGCCGAGGAGCAGACCGTGCTCGAGGCGCAGGCGCGCCCGCATCCGATCGAACCAGGCGTCCTTCTCGCCCATGAAGTAGGTCCCGTAGGCGTGGGCGCACAGCCCGAGGGCCAGCACCTGCGAGCCGACGATGGTCAGGAGCGCCCCGGCGATCTCGGCGTGGAGGTCCCACCGGCGGCCGAGGATGTCGAGATGGGCGAGGACGGTGAGCGAGATGATCGTCCCCAGCGCCGCCAGCACCGCCCCCGGGATGACGAACAGGTGGGTCGGGCTGTGGACGAGCAGGAAGCGCAGGTGGCGCCACCCGTCGCGGAAGGTCGAGAGCTTGGAGTCGCCGCCCCGCGGGTGGTAGTGGATCGCCACCTCGGCGATGCGCAGGTCCTCCTTGGCCGCCCGGATCACCATCTCCGAGGCGAACTCCATGCCGATGGTCCGCAGGTCGAGCACCGGGAGGACGTCCCGGCGCAGGGCCCGCATCCCGCAGTGGGCGTCCTTGACCCCGGTGCGGAAGAACAGGTTGAGGATGCCGGTGAGCACCGGGTTGCCGACGTAGCGGTGCAGCCACGGCATCGCCCCCCGCTCGATGTTGTCCATCCGGTCCCCCATGACCAGCTGGGCGCCGTCCTCGAGCTGGGCCACGAAGCGGGGGATCTCGGCGAAGTCGTAGGTCAGGTCGGCGTCGGCCATGACGATGTAGTCGCCCCGCACGGCGGCGAAGCCGGCCAGGTAGGCGCTCCCGTAGCCCCGCCGCGGCTCGGGGATCACCCGGGCCCCGGCCCGCTCGGCGACCTCGGCGCTCGCGTCGGTCGAGGCGTTGTCGACCACCAGCACCTCTCCGTCGATCCCCGCCGCCGCCATCGCCGCCCGGGCGGCGGCCACGCACGCCTCGATGTTCTCCTCCTCGTTGAGGCAGGGGATGACCACCGAGACGAGCGGCTGGCGCTCGTCGACCGTGGAGGCGGCGGATTTCTGCTCGAGGGTGCTCACGGAGGGGGCGTCACGGGCCGGGTGCAAGCGTTCTAACCGTCCGCCGAGGCCAAAAGTGGCGCGGTTTGCGGCGTGACTAGCTTAACGAACCGCCTCGATCCAATCGGCCGGTCGCCCGCACAGGGTCCGCCAGCTGGCCGCCGCGAGGTAATTGAGCGCCCCGGCGGCCGGGTCCCGCGGCACGGCGGAGATCGGGCCGAGCCGGCGACCGCTCTCGCCGTTGCCGGGCGCGAGGCCGCCCCCGCCCTCGACCGCCGCGATGACGTGGCGGCCCGGGCGCCAGGTCACCGTCCCGGCGCGGGTCGCCTGCCCCCGGCCGGCGAGCTCGTCGCCGACGGTCCCGAGGTAGGCGCCGTCGACGTAGACCCGGAACGGGCGGGCGATCGACCCCTCGAGCCAGATGTCGTAGACCCCGGCCTTCTGGGCCACCACCGAGTCCTGCACCTTGCCCGGGCCGGTGGGGATCAGGCTGAGCGGATCCGACGGATCGATCGCCCAACCCGGCGGATAGGCGGTGCGGGTCGGCAGGATGACCAGCGGAGCCGGCGCCGTCGCGTAGGCCAGCCGGCCGCCGGCCCGGCTCGCCTCGGCGGCCAGGCCGCGCACCGCCGGGCAGGCCGGGAGCGCCGCCGCCCCGGTGCGCGATCCGAGCGGGAGGTGGGCGATGACGCGGCTCTCGGCCCCGGCCGGACGCTGCCAGATCTCGTAGTAGCGACCGGACCACACCCGCCGGTAGATCGACGGCGGGCGGCTGAAGGCGGGTCCCCGGCGCAGGACGATGGTGCGGTAGTAGTCGACGTAGGCCGGCGTGAAGGTATCGAGGTCGTAGCTCTGCCCCTGGTGGATCGCCGTGCCGTCGGTGGTCTGGGCGGCGAGCGCGGCGCGACGCTGCCAGCCCTCCCCGGGACTCTCGGGATCCGCCGCGGCGAGGAAGTGCTTGCCGAACTCCTCGAACTCGGTGTACAGGGTCGGGCCCTGGCCGGCGATCCGGTGGCCGACCCGCTCGAGCTCGACCATCCGGCTCCAGGGGGCGTTGCTCACGTCGTGATAGGCGAGCGCGTTCGAGGCCAGCACCCCGACCGCGACCACCACCGCCAGCAGGCCGGCCTCGAGCCTCCTCCCTGCCTCGTGGAGGGCCACCGGCCCGAGGGCGATGGCGACCATCACCGCGGGCGAGACGATCATCAGCGCCTTGGCCTGGGCCCAGGGGGAGCCATTGCGGGTCACGTAGTACCAGCCGATCAGCGAGACGACGACGTAGAGGAGCGCCCACGATCGGCGGCGGATCGCCCAGAGCACGCCGAGGGCGGCGGCGACGAAGGAGACGCCGAGCAGCAGATGGGTGGCCAGCAGGAGCGAGGAGGTGTCCGGCTTGACCCGGTAGTCGCCCGAGAGATAGGTGCCGAACATCTGGATCGGGTCGAGCGCCCCGAGCAGGTTGCCGAACTCCTTCTGGGCGGTGACCGTCGCGGTGACCGTCGGGAGGAAGCTCCCGAGCACGGCGATCGTCGGGAAGGCGAGCACGGCGGCGAGCGCCGCGAAGCCGCCGGCCTGGAGCGCCACCCCGCGCCAGCCGGCCCGCCCGGCGCGGCGCGCGGCGGCGAGGAGCGCCGCCAGCATGATCAGGCCGAGCCACGGGGCGATCGACAGGCTGATCAGGCTGAGCCCGGCGGCCGCGGCGAGGGCGAGCGCCACCACGCGGCGCGGCCCACCACCGCTCTGCTCGGCGAACACGGCGACCAGCGCGGCGAGCAGGGCGATCGCCCACGCGGTGCCGACCTCCTTGACGCTCCCCTGCAGCGCATAGGCGAGGACGAGGGCCGACTGGGGGGCGAGGGCGGCGGCGAAGAAGCGCAGCCAGGCCGCACGCACGCCGCGGGCGACGATCGCGTAGATGCACAGCGAGGTCATCGCGGCCAGGAGCGCGAGGAAGGGCTGAAAGATCCAGGCGATGTCCTCGCCGACCACCGGGGCCAGGACCCCGGCTGCGGTCGGCCCGCCCGACGGGTAGCCCCCGTTGCCGTAGTACCGCTCGAGGCTGAACTCGTAGGACGACGGCGCCAGGCCGCCGAGGTGGCGGCCGTGATGGAGGATGTAGTCGGCGCCGATGAAGTGGATCGAGGTGTCGCCGAGGACGGTGTAGCCGGCGAACGTCGGCTCGCCGCTCAGGACCACGGGCGCGGCGAAGACGGCAAAGACGACGAAGGCGGCGGCCAGGGCGGCCCGGTCGAGGCGGCCCCGATCGCCAAGGCGCCGGCGGCCGGCGACGAGCCCGCCCAGCCCGAGCAGGATCACCCCGGGGGTGGCCGCCCAGGTCGACCAGGAGAAGTAGGTGAGGACCTGCGAGGCGACGAACACCCCGGCCACCCCGACCGGCAGCAGGAGCACCCCGGGCAGCCGGGCGCCGGCCGCGCGCTCGGTGAGCAGGCCGAGACCGAGGGCGACGACGAGGTAGAGGGCCACGTACAGCACCCAGCAGGCGAAGAGATCCATGTCAAGCAGGGGTCGGCGCGCGTCGGAACGCCGGCCACGGCGTTCGAAGCCTAGAGCAACGCCGTGGCCCCCGGGCCACGGTCTGCCAAGCTCCGGCGCCGATGCGCCTCTGCCTGATCCACCACATCCCCTCCGCGGGCGGCGCCGGGCGGTGGTAGTGGCGACGCCTCGGGTCAGCGTCCTCATCGGCGCCTACAACAACGCCGCCACCCTCGAGCGGGCGGCCGCGTCGATCCTCGACCAGTCGGTCGGCGACCTCGAGCTGCTGATCATCGACGACGGGTCGACCGACGCCACGGCGGCGGTGGCCGCCGCCATCGCCGCCTCCGACCCGCGGGTCGAGCTCCTCTCCATGGGGCGCAACCTCGGCATCTCGCGGAGCCTCAACGCCGGCCTCGCCCGGGCCCGGGCGCCGATCGCCGCCGTCCAGGACGCCGACGACCACTCGCACGAGCGCCGGCTCGAGCGCGAGCTCGCCGTACTCGACGGCGATCCGGCGGTCGCTGTGGTGGGTTGCCGGATGGATGAGGTCGACGAGGCCGGCCGGCGCCTCGCGCCCCGCACGACGTTCGCCGCCGGCGACGTTCGCCCGGTGCTGATGCGCTTCAATCCGATCCCCAACACCTCGGCCGCCTTCCGGCGGTCGGCGGTCCTCGCCGTGGGCGGCTACGACCGGCGCTACCGCTACGCGATGGAGTACGACCTATGGCTGCGCCTGGCCGAGCGCCATCGCGTGGTGGCGCTCGACGAGGTCCTGGCCACCCGCGTGATGAGCGCGACCAACGTCGCCGCCCGCGCCGAGCGCGCCCAGAATGTCGAGGCGATGGTGATCCGGGTGCGGGCCCTCGCGCGCCGGCGCACCCTCCGCGGCGCGTCGGGGCTGGCGCTGCCGGCGCTCTCCCTGCTCACCCCTCCGGCGCTCAAGCGGGCACGGCGCCGGCGTCTGGGTCAGGCGCCCTGAGCGCGCGCTCGTAGACCCGCCGGGTCGCGCCCAGAAAGCCCTCGAGCGAGAAGTCCTCGACCACGCGCCGCCGCGCGGCCCGGCCGAGATCACGGCGGAGCTCGGGCTCGGCGCAGAGGCGGACGAGGGCGCGGGCGAGCGCCTCCGCGTCGCCGGCGGCGACGACGAGCCCGGCCTCGCCGACGACCTCGGGGCTCCCCGGACCGTCGGCGACGACGGGGACCAGGCCGCTGCCCATGGCCTCGAGCAGGGCGTAGGAGACCCCCTCGCGCCGCGACGGGGCGAGGTAGACGTCGGCCGCGGCGAGGATCGCGCCAAGGTCCCGGCGAAAGCCGAGCGGGCGCACGGCATCACTCGCCCGGGCGTCGACCGCGGCCTGCTGCGGTCCGGCGCCGGCCACCGCCAGCACGAACGGCGCCCCGGCACCCCGCGCCCGCTCGGCCGCGGCGATGGCCAGCATGGGCTCCTTGCGCTCCTCGAGCTGGCCGGCGAAGACGCCCAGGACCTCGTGGGCGGCGATGCCGAGCTCGGCTCGGACGGACCCGGGATCGCCCGGCGGGGGCGGCGGCGGCGCGAGGATTCCGTTGGGGACGACGACGAGTCGTGCGTTCGGGAGGACCGCCCGGAGCTCGTCGCGCTCGGCTTGCGACTCGCAGATCGTCGTCGCGCCGGCCAGGGCCCGGGAGAGGCCGGCCAGGAAGACGGGACGGGCGGGCCCGCGGGCGCGCCGGAGCATGTGGAGCCCATGACTCGAGATCACAAGCGGCCGGCCGCGGAGGATGGGCGCCGCCAGCACGCTGGCCACGTCCCCGTGGCCGTGCACGATGTCCGCCGGGGTCCGGGCGGCGCGCACCAGGGCGCAGGCGATCGCCGCTGCGGCCAGGAGCGGCGAGCGCGAGTCGCTGAGGTAGAGGCGCTCGTGGACGTAGCCGTCGAGTCCGCCGAGCAGGTCGACATAGGTCTCACCGCCGCCGCCGGGATGGGGCAGGACGTGGAGGACGCGCGTCACCGGGCGGACTGTAGAGTCAGCCGCCGTGAGCCCGTCTCCAGCGTCGACGCGGCCGCGCGTGCTGCTGCTCTACGCCGACACCGTCGGGGCGAAGATGGCGAGCGTCGGAATTCGCGCCGTCGAGCTCGCCCGGACGCTGCGCCCGCATTGCGCCGGGGTGACCGTCGCCGCCGCCGCGGTCACCGATCCGCCGGACGACGGAGTCCGCTACGTCACCTTCCGACCCCACGATCCCGGCTCCCTGGCTCCCCACCTGCTCGACGTCGACCTCGTCGTCGCCCAGCCGCAGTGGCCGGCGCACATGGCCCTCCTGCGGCGCAGCGGGGCGCGGCTGATCTTCGACCTCTACGACCCCGAGACGTTCCCGACCATCGAGCACCTGGCCGGGCGCCCGGCGCCGCTGCGACGCCTGATGAGCGCCTACTCGATCGACCGGGTGGCCGAGGCGATGCGCATCGCCAGCCACGTCATCTGCGCCACCGAGCGCCAGCGCGACCTCTGGCTCGGCGTCCTGCTCGCCGGGCGGGCGATCACGCCGGCGCTGTATGACCGCGACCCGAGCCTGCGCTCGGTGATCGACGTGGTCCCCTTCGGCGTTCCCCGCGACCCACCCCGACCGGGCGCCGTCGACCCGATCCGCGCGCGCTTTCCGGCGCTCGGCGCCCGTGACCGGATCGTCCTGTGGAACGGCGGGATCTGGCCGTGGTTCGACGCCCCGAGCGCGATCGCGGCGGTCGGCGCCCTGGCCGGGCGCGACCCGGGAGTCCGGCTCGTCTTCATGGGCGCCACCTCGTTCGGACCGGCGCAGCGCGCCACGCGCGAGGCGCGCGCGGCCGCCGGGCCGCTGCTCGACCGGGCGGTGTTCTTCAACGACGTCTGGGTGCCCTACGCCGAGCGGGACGGCTGGCTGCTCGCCGCCGACTGCGCTCTCTCGCTCCACCACGAGCACCTCGAGACGCGCTTGTCCTCCCGCACCCGGCTGCTCGACTGCTTCTGGGCCGGCCTCCCGGTGGTCTGCACCCGCGGCGACGAGTTCGCCGAGCGGATCGAGCGCGACGGGCTCGGGGCGACCGTCGGGCCGCTGGACGGCGCCGGCGCGGCGCGCGCGCTCGAGACCGTCCTCGACCGGGGCCGCGCGGCGTACGCGCCGGCGCTCGCCCGCGCCGCGGCCGACCACTCCTGGGAGCGGGTGGCGGCGCCCCTGGTGGCGATGGTCACCGCCACCGGCGGGCGACTCGGCCCGCCGGCGGCGCTGCGGGTGACCGAGCGGGTGCGCAACCTCGCCTACCGAGCGGCGCGGGGCGCCCTCGGCGGAGTTCCGCGGCTCGATTAGCGGTCGCCGACGAGACGCTCGAGCTCGCGCAGCCCCAGGCGCCGCGACCGCTGCACGGCGCGGCGCTTTCGCAGGATGCTCGGGAGGCCCCGCAGCGCGTCGCGCCACACGGCCAGCCAGATCCCGAGCTGGCGGTCGCGCAGCGACTTGGCAAGACCCTTGAGTTGGAGCGCGATCAGCTCGGGGGCGTGGCGCACGAGGGCGCCAGCCGGGTAGTTCTTGGCGATCGTCCACAGGGCGTTGCGCCAGTTGAGGTAGAGCGTCCTGCCCTCGAGCCGCGCCCCGAGCGTGGCGCCACCCATGTGGTAGGCAATCGCGCTCGGTACGTAGAAGCTGCCGTGGCCGGCGAGCTGGGCGCGGAAGGACCAGTCGACGTCCTCGAGGTTGGCCTCGAACTGCTCGTCGAAGAGGCCGACCTCGGCGAAGGCGGCCCGCCGGTAGAGGGCGGCTCCGCCGCAGGCGCCGAAGATCGCCCGCGCCTCGTCGTACTGGCCGCGGTCGAGCTCGCCCTGGCCGCGGCGGGCGGCGTAGCCCGCCCAGTGGAAGACGTCGCCGGCCCCGTCGAGGCGGCGGCGGTCGTGGAAGTCGATGAGCTTCGCCGCCGCCACCCCGGCTCGCGGATGCGCGTCGAGCGCGGCGACGAGCTCCCCGAGGTAGCCGGGGTCGAGCTCGATGTCGTTGTTCAAGAGCGCGACGAGCTCCCCCCGGGCAGCCTCGACGCAGACGTTGAGCGCCGGGGTGACGCCGATGTTGACCGCCAGCGCCACGACCTCGACGGTGGGCCACGTCTCGGCCAGCCAGGCGCGGCTGTCGTCGGTCGAGCCGTTGTCGACGACCACGGTGCGGAAGTCCCGGTAACGCTGGGCGGCGAGCGACGGCAGGGCGATCTCCAGCAGGTGGCGACCGTCGTAGTTGAGCACGACCGCGGTGACGCGCGGCTCGCTCACCGCTCGCGGGCGCCGACCCAGGCCGCGAACTGCGCGATGTCTGAGACCTCGGGCAGCGGCCGCATCCCCGGCCACAGCTGGGGGGTCGGATCGGCGCGGTCGATGCGCAGCCGGTGCCACAGCTTGGCCGGTTGGAGGCGGGCGGCCAGCATCCGCAGGAGCGGCGGCCAGTCCTGGCGACCGAGCAGCCGGAGCATGGCCAGGACCTGGTGGGGGCGCAGGGAGCCCAGGCGCAGCTGGATGTACCAGGCGTAGGCCTGCTGGATGACGTACTCCGGCCGGTCGATCTCGAGGCCGGCGAGCTCGGCCGGGAAGTCGGCCTGCAGCGCCAGCAGGCACCGGTAGGTGCCGTTGAGGAACTCGCTCCCCGGAAGCCAGCCGTCGAAGTCGGTGTGGATGCCGAGGTACTCGACCCCGCGGACCTGCTCGCTCGAGCTGTGGAGCGTCCGTCCGAACGACTTGGGCGAGACGCCGACCACCACCAGCCGGTCCTCGACGTTGACCCAGCGATCGCAGCCGAGCAGCAGTCCGTTGAGCCCGTAGAAGTCGGGGAACGGCTCCTTGAAGAGGCCGGCCGGAAGGCAGGCGAGCGCCCGCCGGGAGACCACCACGGTCTGCATGTTGAGGGCGAGGGGAAACACGAAGTGGAACATCTCGGCGACGATCTCGCGGCGCAGCGCCGACGTGATCTCGCCGTCGCTCGGCACCCGGGGATCGGTCTCGAAGAAGGGGTCGGCGTAGTGGCTCTCGACCGAGCCCGAGAACCCCGGGTAGGCGTAGGCGTAGGCGTTGTAGCTGAGGACGTCCGGGTCGTCGTGGCGCGCGAAGAGGGCGTCGACGCGCTCGAAGTAGCCGGGCAGGAGCAGGTCGTCGTCGCCGAGGAGGAGGATGCGCTCGCCCCGGCTGTGGGCGAGCGCGACGTTCCAGTTCGCGGTCACCTCGACCGCCTCGGCGAGCTCGACGACCTCGAGGCGGGCGTCACCGGAGAACCGCTCGAGAATCTCCCGCGTGCCGTCCTGGCTCGCGTTGTTGGAGACGATCAGCTCCATGTCCTCGTAGGGCTCGTCGAGGATCGACCGCAGGCAGTCCTCGAGCAGCGAGGCGCCGTTGCGGGTCGGCAGGAGGACCGAGTACCGGGGGGCCATGGGCGGAACGCTAGCGGGCGCCGAGCTCGCGCCGCCACCATTCGACGGTGGCGGCGATGCCCTCCGAGAGGGTGAGGCGGGGTGCGAAGCCGACCTCGTCGCGCAGCCGCGCCACCTCGGCGAGGAGCACCGGCGGCTCGTCGGGCCGCTCCGGGAGGGCGCCCAGCTCGATCAGCTCCGGACGCCCGGTCGCCTCGCCGATCAGGCCGACGAGCTCGGCGATCGTCACCGGCTCGCCCGAGGCGATGTTGACCGGCCCGGCGACCGCGCTGTCGAGGAGCCCCGCGAAGGCGGCGGCGACGTCGGCGCAGTGGAGGAAGTCGCGGACCTGGCGTCCGTGGGAGCACGGCGCCGGGCGCCCCTCGAGCAGGGCGCCGGCGACCGAGGAGACGAGGCGCGCCGGGTGCTCGCCCGGCCCGAAGAGGAAGAAGATCCGCCCCCAGCCGAGCGTCGGCACGAGCTCTTGCGCCCGGGCGGCGAACGCCGCCTTGGCCTGACCGTAGACCGTGCTCGGGCGCACGGGCGTGGCGCCCTCGCGCAAGGCGCCGCCGACCGACCAGTCGTACTCCGCGCAGGTCCCGGCGGCCACGGCTCGGCGGCCGCCGGCGTCGGCGAAGGCGCGCACGAGGTCGACGCTCGCCTCGAGCCAGCGCTCGTTCTCCGGGGAGGTCCAGAAGCGGCCCGGCTCGGCATACCAGGCGAGGTGCAGGAGATGAGTCGGTACGACCTCCTCGACGATCCGGCGGGGAGCGTCGGGCGCGAGCAGGTCGACCTCGTGCCAGACGACGCCCGGGCGGGCCGCCTGACCGGGGCGGGAGGTGACGGCGTGAACCTCGAAGCCACGCTCGCGCAGGGGCTCGATGGCCTGGCGGCCGACGAAGCCGGTCGCCCCGGTCAGGAGCACCCGCTTCATCGGCGCCTGCGGACGATCTCGCCGACCTCGGGCGGAAGCCGCCCGCCGGCCCACAGGGCGAGGAGGTAGACGACCGCGGCCACCAGGGTCTGCCCGACCGGGTGGACCGGGACCGCGAGCCCGGCCGCCACCGCCAGGCCACCGGCCCCGACGGCGACGGCGAGCGCGCTGAGCGGGAGGCGGATCTCGGGGCTCGCGCGGACGAGCAGGACGGCGACGGCGAGGGCGAGCCCGACCTCGCCGGCGGTGGCGGCGATCGCCGCACCGCGGGCGCCGAGCGGCCCGACCAGGGCGACGACGAGGCCGGCGCTCGTGCCCAGGGCGACGAGGTTGGAGATCAGGAGGTCGCGGTAGCGGCGCAGGCTGAGCAGGGGATAGGCGCAGGCGACGTTGGCGAAGGTCGCGACGATGGCGACGGCCTGGATCCGCAGGACGGTGACCGACGGCCCGGTGCCGTGCCCGGTGAGCACCTCGATGGCGAACGGCGCGCCGACCTCGAGCATCACCACCATCCAGGTCCCGGCCAGGAGTCCGAGCTCGAACAGCCGCCCGCTGGCCGCGAGGAAGCGCCGCGGGTCGTTGGTCTCGGCCCGGGCGAGGATGGGGAAGACGGCGCCGATGGCCAACGCCGGGACGCCGACGAGGACCTCGATGATCCGGAAGGAGACCGCGAAGTAGCCGGTCTCGAGCCTGCTCGCCAGCAGGGAGGTGAGGATCACCGCGACGCGGAAGTAGACGACGTTGACGGCGATCGCCGCGGCGTAGGGGACGCTGTCGCGCAAGAGCGGCCACCAGCGGTGGGGATGGAAGGCCGGGCGCAGCGGCGTCAGCCGCCGGACGAGGACCGCGGTCCAGACGAGCGAGACGGCGGCGGCCGGGATGGCGACGGCGAGCAGATCGACGAGCCCGGCGCCGGCGATCACCAGGGCGACGATCAGGGCGGCGCTGACCGCCTGGCGCGCGAAGTCCACCAGCGAGGCACGGCCGAGGGTCAGCTCGCTCTGGAGCGGCACCGAGAGGATGCTCTGCATGAGCTGGAGGATGACCCCGATCCCGGCGAGGGTGACGCCGAGGACGAGCCTCGATCCGTAGCCGGCGACCGCGGTGAAGGCGATGGCGAGGGCGACACCGGCGGTCGAGAGGACGAGGCGCACCCCGAGGGCGTTTCGCATCAACTCGTCGCGCCGGGGTCCGCTGAGCGTCGCGTACTCGCGCAGGGCGATGGCGTTCAGGCCGCCCTCGGTGAGCCCGAGGACGACGGTGACGATCGAGACGGCGGTGACGTACTCGCCGAAGCCGATGCGGCCGAGATGGCGGATGAGGATCGGCGCCGAGGCGAGCGAGACGAGGATTCCGCCGGCGTAGCCCGCGCTCCGCAGGACCCCACCGCGCAGCGCGCGGCCGCCCGCCTCCGCCGTGTCGAGGTGATCGCCGGCTCCGGTGCCCGCCTGCGAGGTCACTCGCGCTTCCGGAACACGGCCGAGTAGGCGGTCCCAGCCAGGCCGCGACTCTCGAGCGGCCGCAGGGCGCGCTCGACCACCTGCGAGGCGATGACCAGCCTCCGCGAGCCCGGTCGGCGGGCCGGGAAGCGGCGCAGGGCGTACTCCCATCCGAAGCGGTTCCAGTGACGCCCGGCGAGGTCGCTCGTCGTCAGCTCCAGCCGATCCAAGCCGGCTGCCGCGGCGCGCCGGGTCAGCTCGGCGGCCGGGATCAGATAGAGGTGGCGGGGGGCGTCGACGTGGGCCCAGCGTCCGCGCAGGAGGCGGAACTGGACGGCCTGGGGGTTGGGCATGGCGATGGCCAGCACGCCCTCAGGCTCGAGGTTGGCGGCGGCCGCGGCGAGTACGGCCCACGGATCGGGCAGGTGCTCCAGCGCGTGCCAGAGCGCGATCGCCCGGCTCGGCG
>JAXDHJ010000076.1:0-9573 GCA_034664565.1 Solirubrobacteraceae bacterium | reverse complement strand
CGGTGGCGGATGCCCCGGTAGCAGCCGATCTCGGTCAGGCGCTTGATGTCCTGGGAGCGCTCCCGGCGCAGGTCGCCCTCGACGGTGAGGTCGGTGTCGATGATGTCGCGCAGCCGGCCGATGTCGGTCTCGGTCAGGTCGCGAACGTAGACGTCCCGGGAGATCCCGACCTTGTCCAGCAGCTGGCCCGAGGTCGCGCGTCCGACGCCGAAGATGTATGTCAGCCCGATCTCGACCCGCTTGTTCAGCGGGAGGTTCACGCCGGCGATCCGCGCCATGGCCTAACCCTGCCGTTGCTTGTGGCGGGGGTTCTTGCAGATGACCAGCACGGCGCCGTGGCGCCGGATGATCTTGCACTTTTCGCACATCGGCCTGACCGACGGTCGTACCTTCATGATCCCTTTCGATGAGTCCGGTCGAGTCGGCTCTGGCTGCCGGTTCGGCTGCCGCTACCGCTCACGGATGTACACGCGCGCGTCGGTCACTGGACCTGGGCGCGACCGGGGATGTTAGCAACTGGCGGCCGGTGTCCGTCGTCCAGGTGCCAGGGGGTGAGGATCCGGGGCCCGTCGGCGGTGATGGCGACGGTGAACTCGAAGTGCGAGGCCAGCGATCCGTCCTGGGAGAAGATCGCCCAGCCGTCGCCCCCGACCCGGACCGCCTGGCGCCCGGCGGTGGTCATCGGCTCGATGGCCAGGACCATCCCCTCCTCGAGCAGCGGGCCCTTGCCCGCCGGCCCGTAGTTGGGGATCTGGGGGTCCTCGTGCATGTCGCGGCCGATCCCGTGGCCGACCAGGGAGCGCACCACCGAGAGGCCGGCCTCCTCGACGCAGCGCTGCACGGCGTGGGAGACGTCGCCGAGGCGGTTGCCGACCAGGCACTGCTCGACGGCGGCGAACAGTGAGCGCTCGGTGGTCTCGAGCAGCTTGGAGGCCACGGCGCTGACCGGCCCGACCGGGAAGGTGCGGGCGGCGTCGGCCACCCATCCGTCGAGGGTCACCCCGACGTCGACCGAGATCAGGTCACCCCGCTCGAGCGCGTAGGGGCCGGGGATCCCGTGGACGACCATCGAGTTGGGCGAGGCGCAGATCGAGCCGGGGAAGCCGCGGTAGCCCTTGAAGGCGGGCACCGCCCCCTGGCCGCGGATGAACCGCTCGGCCCTGGCGTCGAGATCGGCGGTGGTCACCCCGGGGCGGATCTGGCGCTCGAGGACGCGCAGGGTGCGCACGAGGATGTCCCCGGCGGCCGCCATCTTCTCGATCTGCTCGGGTGTCTTCTTGATGATCATGGTCGGGGGCGGCGCTGGCGACCGCGAACGGCCGCTCGACGCGGCGCGCCGGCGGCGCGCCGGGCCTCGCGCGGCCGCGCCTACAGCTGCTCCTCGAGGCGCAGCGTGGCCAGGGTGGCGCGGATGTGGTCGTGGACCTCGGCCGGGCTGCGGGTGCCGTCGAAGCGCCGGAGCAGGCCGCGCTCCTCGTAGTAGTCGACCAGCGGGGCGGTCTGGCGGTGGTAGACGGCCAGGCGCTTGCGCACGGTCTCCTCGGCGTCGTCGGTGCGCTGGATGAGCCGCGACCCGTCGATGTCGCAGCGGCCCTCGTGCTTGGGCGGGTCGTACTCGACGTGGTAGACCCGACCCGTCTTGCGACTGACCCGGCGGCCGGAGAGGCGCCGCACGACATCGTCGTCGGGCACGTCGATGAGCAGCGTCGCCGTCAGGCGACGGTCGAGCTTGGCCAGCTCGTCGGCCAGGGCGCCGGCCTGATCGATGGTGCGGGGAAAGCCGTCGAGGAGGAAGCCATCGCGGGCGTCGTCGTGCTCGAGCCGCTCGAGGATCACCCCGATGATGACCTCGTCGGGCACGAGCTCGCCGGCGTCCATGAACCGCGACGCCGTCTGACCGAGCTCGGTCCCGGCGGCCACCGCCGCCCGGAGGATCTCCCCGGTGGAGATGTGGGGCAGGCCGAAGTCCTCGGTCAGCCGCACCGCCTGGGTGCCCTTCCCGGCGCCCGGCGGTCCCAGCAGGATCAGATTGAGTTCGGACACGGCAGGTTTCCTCGAGGACGGCGCGGCCCCGGTCGGGCGCGACCGGCGATGTGAAGCCTAGCGCCATCGCGGCCTGCGCCTTCCGGCGGCGGGTCGGCGGCCGCCGCGGGCGAGCCTAGGTCTTGAGGAAGCCCTCGTAGTTGCGCATCATCAACTGGGCCTCGAGCTGCTTCATGGTGTCGAGGGCGACCCCGATGACGATGAGCACCGAGGTCCCGCCGAAGAAGAAATTGGCGTGGGCCCGGGCGATGAGGATGGTCGGGAGGGCGGCCACGGCGGCGAGGTAGAGGGCCCCGGGGAAGGTCAGCCGAGCGAGGATGCGATCGAGGAACTCGGCGGTCGGTCGGCCGGGGCGCACGCCGGGGATGAAGCCGCCGTACTTCTTGAGGTTGTCGGCCTGGTCGACCGGGTTGAAGGTCACCGCGGTGTAGAAGTAGGTGAAGAGGACGATGAACACCGATTCGCCGACCACATAGTGCCAGCCGTTGGGGCTGAAGAAGTTGGAGATCGACTGGGCCCACGGGGTGTTGATGAGCTGGCCGACGGTCGGCGGGAAGGCCATGATCGAGGCGGCGAAGATCACCGGGATGACGCCGGCCATGTTGACCCGCAGCGGCAGGTAGGTCTGCCCGCCCTGGGTCATCCGCCGCCCGATGACGCGCTTGGCGTACTGGACGGGGATCCGGCGCTGGCCCTCCTGGATGAAGACGATGGAGGCGACGACGCCGAGGACGATGAACGGCATCATCACCTTGAACACCTGGTTGTCGGAGGTCCACCAGGACTGCAGGCCGCTCGGGAGGCGGGCGACGATGGAGGCGAAGATCATCAGCGAGATCCCGTTGCCGATCCCCCGCTGGGTGATGAGCTCGCCCATCCACATGAGGAGGACGGTGCCGGCGGTCAGGGTGACGACGATGAGAAAGACGTGGGCCAGGTCGAAGTGGGTGATCACCGGGACCCCGGAGGAGGCCGAGAGGGAGCGGAAGAGGAAGACGTAGCCGATCGACTGGGCGAAGGCCAGCCCGACGGTCAGGTAGCGGGTGTACTGGGTTATGCGGGCCTGGCCGACCTCGCCCTCCTTGGAGAGCTTCTCGAGGGAGGGCACGACCACGGTGAGGAGCTGGAGGATGATCGACGCCGTGATGTAGGGCATGATCCCGAGGGCGAAGAGGGCGAGCTTGGAGAGCGCGCCGCCGGAGAACAGGTTGAGGAAGCTGAGGATGTTCGAGCCGCTGAACTGGGAGAGCGACTTGACCGCCTGGGTGTCGATCCCCGGCACCGGGATGTGCGAGCCGACCCGGTAGAGGGCGAGCACCAGGGCCGTGAAGGCGAGCTTCTTGCGGATTTCGGCGACCGTGAAGGCGCTGAGGATGGTGTTCAGCATGCGCGACCGTCGATCTTAGACGGTCTCATCCGGCGGGGGGAGGGCACGGGCGCCGGTCGGCGGGATCAGGCGGCGATGACGGTACAGGTGCCGCCGGCCGCCTCGATCTGGGCGCGGGCGGTGGCGCTGAAGCCGTGGGCCTCGACGGTCAGGGCCTTGCTGACCGAGCCGTTGGCCAGGATCTTCACCGGGATCCCCTTGCGGGTGGCCAGCCCGACGGCGGCCATGGTCGTCGGGGTGACCTCGGCCCCGGCCTCGAAGCGGGCCTCGAGGTCGCCGATGTTGACCGGCTGGGTGTGGGTGCGGAACGGGCCGAAGGGCATCGACATCTTCTTGGTCGGCCCGCGGAGCTTGCGCATCCGCATGTGGATCGGCATCTGACCGCCCTCGAAGCGGGAGCGGTCCTTGGAGCCCGAGCGGGAGCCGGCGCCCTTCTGGCCGCGGCCCGAGGTCTTGCCGGTGCCCGAGCCCTCGCCCCGGCCGACGCGCTTGCGCGGGCGCCGGCTCCCGGGAGCCGGCTTGAGCGAGTGCAGGCCGATCCACTCCTCGCGCGCCTCGGTCGGCGGCTTGAGCTTCGGCGGGGTGCTCATGACGGCTTCTCCTCGACGCTGACCAGGTGGCGCACGGCGTGGAGCATGCCCCGGGCCTGGGGCGTGTCGACGACCTCCACCTGATGGCCGATCCGGCGCAGGCCGAGCGAGCGCAGGGTGTCGAGCTGGCGGCGGTTGGCCCCGTTGCGGGACTTGCGCTGGACGACCTGGAAGCTGCTCACGGGATGACCGCCCCCTCGGGCGCCGGAGCGGCCGCGTCGGGGGCCGGGGCCGGCGCCTCGCCGGCCGGCTCGGGCGCGGCGCCGGCCGGCTCAGGCGCCTCGGCGGTGGCGGCCTCGGCCTCGGCTTCAGCCTCGGCGGCGGACGCCGCGGCGGCGGCCTCGGCGGCTTCGGCGGCGGCGGCCCGCTCGATCCGCTTGTCGGTCACGCCGAGGACCTGGGCGATGGACAGGCCGCGGAGGGAGGCGACCTCGCGGGGGGTGCGCAGGCCATGGAGGCCCTCGACGGTGGCCCGGACGAGGTTGATCGGGTTCTGGGAGCCGAGGCTCTTGGAGAGGATGTCGTGGATCCCGGCGAGCTCGAGCACGGCGCGGACGCCGCCGCCGGCGATGACGCCGGTGCCGGGGGATGCCGGTTTGAGGAAGACGCGCCCGGCGCCGAAGACGCCGGTGGTCTGGTGGGTGATCGTCGAGCCGTGCTTGGGCACCCGAAACAGACTCTTCTTGGCCTGCTCGACGCCCTTCTGGATGGCGAGGGGAACCTCGTTGGCCTTGCCGTAGCCGACGCCGACGACGTCCTTCTCATCGCCGACGACGACGAGGGCGGTGAAGGAGAAGCGGCGGCCGCCCTTGACGACCTTGGCCACCCGGTTGATCTCGACCACGCGCTCCTGGAGGTCGAGGCCGGCGGGGCTGACTGTTCTGTCGATGCGCATGAGGCGGGAAGGGTAGCAGCGGGCCTCAGACCGACAGGCCCGCCTCGCGCGCCCCCTCCGCGAGCGCCTTGACGTGGCCGTGGTACTGGTAGCCGCCGCGGTCGAACACGGCGGCGGTGATCCCGGCCGCCTGAGCCCGCTCGGCGAGGAGGGCGCCGGCGCGCCGGGCGCCGTCGGCCCGGGGCAGGGACCGGAGCTCGGGCTCGGTCCAGCTGACGGCGGCCAGGGTCCGGCCGCTGAGGTCGTCGATGAGCTGGGCCGAGATCCCGCGGTTGGAGCGGAACACGGAGATCCGCGGGCGGACCGGGCTGCCCGAGACCTTGGCGCGAACTCGGCGGCGGCGCTTGAGGCGCCGGGCTTGGGTGGTCATCACTGTCATGCTCGAATCTCCTTGCGGCGCGCGCCGGGGGCGCGTGCGGTGCTCATGCCCGCTTGCCGACCTTGCGGGCGACGTACTCGCCCTCGTAGCGGATTCCCTTGCCCTTGTAGGGCTCGGGCGGGCGCTTCTTGCGAATCTTGGCGGCGACCTCGCCGACCTGCTGCTTGGAGATGCCGCGCACGACGATGCGCGTCGGTTGGGGCACCTCGAACTGGATCCCGTCGGGGGCGGGCACCGAGACGGCGTGGGAGTAGCCGAGGGCGAGCTCGAGGTCGGAGCCCTTGAGCTGGGCCCGGTAGCCGACGCCCTGGATCTCCAGGCGCTTCTCGTAGCCGGCGGTGACGCCGGTCACCATGTTGGCCACCAGGGTGCGGACCAGCCCGTGCAGGGCCCGGTGCTCGCCGCGGTCGGTCGGGCGGGTGACCACCAGGTGGTCGTCCTCCTGGGCCACGGTGATGTCCCGGGGGATGCGCTCGAAGAGCTCGCCCTTGGGTCCGTTGACCCGGACGAGATTGGGCTCGATCGAGACCATGACCCCGGCGGGGACGGGGATCGGCTGTCTACCGATGCGAGACATGGCTCACCAGACCTCGGCCACGACTTCGCCGCCGACGCCGGCCGAGCGGGCCTCGTGGCCGGTCATGACGCCGCTCGAGGTGGAGACGATGGCCGTGCCCATGCCGCCGAGGACACGGGGGATGTGCTTGGCGTCGACGTAGGTGCGCCGTCCGGGCCGGGAGACCCGGCGCAGGCCGGAGATCGCCGAGCGGCGGCCGGCGTCGTACTTGAGGACGATCTCGAGGATCTGGCCCGGGGCGTTCGGGTTCTCGGCGACCTTGAAGGCGTCGATGTAGCCCTGCTCGGCGAGGATCCGCGCGAGCTCGGTCTTCTGCTTGGAGGACGGGATGACGACGGTCTCGTGGGACGCGCGGATGGCGTTGCGGATCCGGGTGAGGAAGTCGGCGATGGGATCGGTCATTGACATGGGTGAGCTCCTCCTCCTACCAGGACGACTTCGTCATCCCGGGGATCTGGCCGGTGTGCGCCATCTCGCGCAGGCAGATCCGGCAGAGGCCGAACTTCTTGTAGACGGCCCGGGGCCGGCCGCAGCGATGGCAGCGGGTGTAGCCGCGGGTCTTGAACTTGGGGGTCCGCGCCTGGCGGACGACCTGAGAGGTTTTCGCCATCAGTTCTCCTTGCTGGTCGCCGGCGGTTCCCGGTCGGGGGCTGGCGGCGCCGCGGCGTCGTCGGTGGGGGAAGCCGCCGCCTCGGCCCCGGCGTCGGGTCCTGCCCCGGCGTCGGCCTCGGCGTCGGCCTCGGGGGGCGTGTCGAGCTCGAGCCGCTCGGGCGGAGCCTCGGCGGCGGCCACGGCTGCCGCCTCGGCCTCGAGGGCGTCCTCGGCCGCCTCGGCGACCTCGAGGTCGGCGGCCACGGCGGCCGCCGGCTCGGTCACGGCGACGGCGGCCGGCGGGGCGATGGTGGCCCCGGCGGCGCCGCCCTCGGGGCGACCCTCGCGGGCGAAGGGCATGCCGAAGGCGGTGAGCAGGGCGAAGGCCTCCTCGTCGGTGGCGGCGGTGGTGGTGATGGTGATGTCCATCCCCCGGACCTGGTCGACCTCGTCGTAGTCGATCTCGGGGAAGATGATCTGCTCGCGCACGCCCATCGAGTAGTTGCCCCGTCCGTCGAAGGACTTGGGGTTCAGGCCGCGGAAGTCGCGGATCCGGGGGATGGCGATGGAGAGCAGCCGATCGAGGAACTCGTAGCCCCGCTCGCGGCGGAGGGTCACCGAGATGCCGACGGGCATGCCCTCGCGGAGCTTGAAGGCGGCGATCGACTTCCGGGCCCGGCGGATGTTCGGCTTCTGGCCGGCGATGGTGGCCATCTGCTGGGTCGCCTGGTCGAGGACCTTCGAGTCCTGGCGGGCGTCGATCCCCATGTTGAGGGTGATCTTCTGGATCTTGGGGGCCTGCATCGGCGAGGAGTAGCCGAAGCGCTCGGTCAGCGCCGGGCGGATCTCCTGCTCGTAGCGGGTCTTGAGGCGGGCTGTGGTGGTCGGTGGGGTCATCAGTCGATCTTGGTATTGGAGCGGCGGGTGACACGGAAGCGCTTGCCGTCTTCGCGGACGACGCCGACGCGGGTCGGCCTGTTGTCCTTGGGGTCGATGAGGGCGACGTTGGAGACGTGGATCGGGCCTTCGCGCTCGATCACGCCGCCGACCGACTCGGCCCGCTGGACGTCGCGGACCTGGCGGGGGCGCTCGTGGCGCTTGATGATGTTCAGGCCCTCGACGTAGACCCGGTCCTTGGCGCGATCGACGCGGAGGACCCGGCCGGTCTTGCCGCGGTCCTTGCCGCTGATCACCGTGACCTGGTCGTCGCGGCGGATCTTCATCAGAGCACCTCCGGGGCGAGGGAGACGATCTTCATGAAGTTGCGGTCGCGCAGCTCGCGGGCCACCGGCCCGAAGATGCGGGTCCCCCGGGGGTTGCGCTGGTCGTCGATGATCACGGCGGCGTTCTCGTCGAAGGCGATGTAGGTGCCGTCGGTGCGGCCGAAGGACTTCTTGGTGCGCACGACCACGGCGGTCACCACCTCGCCCTTCTTGACCGTCCCCTGGGGGGTGGCCTGCTTGACGGTGGCGGTGATGATGTCCCCGACGTGGGCGTAGCGACGGCGGGAGCCACCCTTGACGCGGATGCAGAGGATCTCCCGGGCGCCGGTGTTGTCGGCGACCTTGAGGCGGGTCTCGTTCTGGATCACTTGGCACGCTCCAGGACGGCGGTCAGGCGCCAGCGCTTGGTCCGCGAGAGGGGCCGGGTCTCGATCACGCGGACGAGATCGCCCTCGTGGGCCTCGTCGTGCTCGTCGTGGGCGTGGACCGTCTTCGAGCTGCGGACGATCTTCTGGTAGCGGCGGTGGCGGCGGCTGGTGTCGATGCGCACGGTGATGGTCTTGGCCGCCCGGGCGGAGACGACGACGCCCTGGCGCACCTTCTGGGCGCCGGGCTCCCACTCAACCGCGGGCTCGGCCGGGCGCGGGGTGGCGGCCGCCTTGGCCTTCTCACGGGCCTTGAGGCGGCCGGCCCGACGCTCGCGGGCCTTGGCGGCGCGCACGGCGTCGCGCTCGGCCTGGCGCTCCTGCGGGGTCATGGGGCCGCGCCGGCCGGGAGTTCGGGCCGCGCGCTGGCGCCGCCGGCGCTCCTTGGGGGCCAGGACCTCCTGGGGAGCGCTCACCGGGGCGCTGGCCGGCGCCTCGGCGCCGGGGGCCGAGGCTGGATCGGGGGTATCTGCAGGCATATGTCTCAGCTCTCGGTGTGGGCGCGGTCGACGTTCAGGCCGCGCTGGCGGGCGACGGTCAGCGCCCGCGCCAGCTCGCGCTTGACGGCGGGCAGCCCGGCCGTGTTCTCGAGCTCGCCGGTGGCGTGCTGGAAGCGCAGTCCGAACAGGTCCCTGCGGACGGTGGCGACATGGACGACGAGCTCGTCGTCGGCCATGTCTCGAAGTTCCTTGGCCTGGGGCATCAGCTAGTCCTCACGGACGACGAACTTGGTCTTCACCGGCAGCTTGTGGCCGGCCAGGCGGAGCGCCTCGCGGGCCAGGGGCTCGGGTACGCCGGCGAGCTCGAACATGACGCGGCCGGGCTTGACCACCGCCACCCACCCCTCGGGCGAGCCCTTGCCCGAGCCCATGCGGGTCTCGGCCGGCTTCTTGGTCACCGGCTTGTCGGGGAAGACGTTGATCCACACCTTGCCGCCACGCTTGATCTTGCGGGTCATGGCGATACGAGCGGCCTCGATCTGGCGGTTGGTCAGCCAGCCGGCGTCCATCGACTTGAGTCCGTACTCGCCGAACTGGACCTTGACCTGGCCGCGGGAGATCCCGGCCCGACGGCCGCGATGCTGCTTGCGGTGCTTGACGCGCTTGGGGGAGAGCATCAGCGACCGCCTCCGGGCGGGCGCCCACGCCCGCCGCCGCCGCCACCGCCGCCGGGTCCACCGGGCCCGCCGCCGCGTCCGCCACCGGGCCCGCCCCGCCCGCCGCCGGGTCCACCGCGTCCGCCGGGCCCACCGGGGCCGCCGCGTCCACCGGGTCCGCCGCGCCCGCGCCCGCCCCGGTCGTCGCGGCCGCCGCGATCCTGGCGATCGCCGGATGGTGCCGGGGCGCTCATGTCGGTGAGGTCGGCGCCGCTGTAGCCCTCGGGCATGATCTCGCCCTTGTTGATCCAGCACTTGACGCCGATCCGCCCGAAGGTGGTCTTGGCCTCGTGGAAGCCGTAGTCGA
>JAXDHJ010000075.1:0-14192 GCA_034664565.1 Solirubrobacteraceae bacterium | reverse complement strand
AGATGCTCAAGACCTCCCGAACCCTCGGCATCGGGCCGCGGCAGCTGCGGGCGGTGATGTTCGACCTCCCCAACGAGAGCGGCGGATCCCGCCGCCGGGCCACCGAGCCGTGCCCCCTCTCGACGCGGGAGATGGACGTGCTCCGTCGTCTGGCCGAGGGCAAGGTCTACAAGCAGATCGCCCACGAGCTCCAGCTCTCGACGAGCACGGTCCGCACCCACCTCCATAACGTCTACGGCAAGCTCGGCGCCGTCGACCGGGCTCAGGCCGTTCTCACCGCCACCGAGAAGGGCTGGCTCTAGACCCGAGCGCCTGGGTGTCGGCCCGCCGCGAGGCCCGCCGGCCGCGCCGGCGGCGGGGCGCCTGCGCTGGGGATACGATCAGCCGGTGATCTCCATCACCAGCAAGTCGCCCTACGCGGTGGCGGCGCTGACCGAGTTGAGCCGCAGCGGATCGGCGGCCCCGGTGTCGATCGGCGAGCTCGCCCGCCGGCGTGACATCCCGGTCCAGTTCCTCGAGCAGCTGTTCGCCGTGCTCCGCCGCGCCGGGGTCCTGCGCTCCCAGCGCGGGGTCAAGGGCGGCTACAGCTTCGCCCGGGATCCCTCGACGGTGACCGTGCTCGAGATCGTCGAGCTGCTCGACGGCGCCCTGGGGGCCGACGCCGCCGGCATCTTCGCCGACGCCGCCCGGGCCGCCCGCCAGGTCCTGGCCGAGACGACCATCGCCGAGATCGTCGAGCGCGAGACGCGGGAGACCGGGACGGCGATGTACTACATCTAGTCGGCCGTACCCTTCCGTGACCGACGGCCACCCGACAAGGAGACGAACATGAGAGACCCCGGCGCAGACAGCTGCCAGCCAGGCATGGGGGGCGGCGACCTGCTGATGGGCGTGATCCACCTGGTGGCCCCCGTGACCCAGGAGCTCTGGGATCGCATGGAGGGCGAGGTCAGCGGCAAGGATCGCCTGGCCATCACCACGGCGCTGACCAAGGCCGTCGAGGTCGGCATGCTCCACGGTGCCGCCGAGGTCGCCTCGCTGGCCCTCGAGGAGGGCGTGGAGATCCAGGTCCCGGCCGCCTCCGACGATCTCGACCTCTGGCGCCAGCGCTACGAGGACGGACAGGACTGAGATGGACGCCCCGCTCCGCGCCTCCGACGCCGATCGTGAGGTCGCGGCCGAGCGGCTGCGAGAGGCCATGGGCGATGGGCGGCTCACCGTCCCCGAGCTCGAGGAGCGCCTGGAGACCGCCTACCGGGCGCAGACCACGGCCGAGCTCGACCTGCTGGTGGCCGACCTCCCGACCGGCGCCCCGGCCGTCGGGGTCGCCGCGCGCGCCGGTCGCGTCCCCGTCCGCGGCGGCCCGGGCGCAACCGGCTGGGTGGTCGCGGTGATGGGCGGCGCCGTTCGCCGCGGCCGCTGGCGGCTGGCCCCGAGCTGCCGGGTGATCAACCTCATGGGCGGCGCCGACCTCGATCTGACCGACGCCGAGCTCGGGGCCGACCAGGTCGAGCTCACCGTCATCTCGGTGATGGGCGGGAGCCGAATCCGGGTGCCCGAGTCGCTGGCCGTCGAGGTGTCGAAGCTCGCCCTCATGGGCGGGAACGAGGTCCGCCTCGAAGGCGGGGCGACCGACCCCGACGGCCCGGTCCTCCATCTGCGGCTCATCTCCATCATGGGCGGCGCCGACGTGCGCCGGGGCCCCGCGGCGGCCGAGTCCGGCCGCCGGCCTGAGCGTCTGCGCTCGGGCCGCCGGCGCCGGCACGAGCTCGACCGCTGAAGGCGGCGCCAGGCCCGGGTCCCCGGCCCCGCCCGCCGCCGCACCGCCCCCACCCGGCTCGGGTCGGCCGTCTCGACTACATTGGAGCTATGGCCCGAATTCCGATCAACATTGCGGAGCATGTGGGTCGGACGCCGATGCTTCAGCTCACCCGGATGCTCGACCCGGAGTTCGGGGTGAAGCTCTACGCCAAGCTCGAGTCGTTCAATCCCGGCGGCAGCGTCAAGGACCGCATCGGCCGGGCGATGATCGAGACCGCCGAACGTGGTGGTCGGATCGAGCCGGGGCGCACCACCGTCGTCGAGGCGACCAGCGGCAACACCGGCATCGCCCTGGCCTTCATCTGCGCCGCCAAGGGCTACGACCTCGTCCTCATGCTGCCCCAGGGGATGAGCCGGGAGCGCGCCGGCCTCCTGCGCCTCTACGGGGCCCGGGTCGAGACCGTGGAGTCGCTCGGCGGGATGAACGAGGCGGTCGAGGCCGCCCGCAAGCTCGCCCAGGAGCCCAACTTCTTCCTCCCCGACCAGTTCTCCAACCCCGCCAACCCCCAGGCCCACCGGCTGACCACCGGCCCCGAGATCATCGAGTCCCTCGGGGCGGCGGCCGACATCCTCGTCGCCGGCGTCGGCACCGGGGGGACGATCACCGGGGTCGGTCAGGCCCTGCGCCGGGCCAAGCCGAAGTGCCGCATCGTCGCCGTCGAGCCGGCCTCCTCGCCGGTGCTGAGCGGTGGCCGGGCCGGCCCCCACCGCATCCAGGGCATCGGCGCCGGCTTCGTGCCCCCCGTCCTGGCCCGGGAGCTGATCGACGAGGTGATCACCGTGACCGACGAGGACGCTCTCGACACCGCCCGCCAAGCCGCCCGCCAGGAGGGGCTGCTGGTGGGGATCTCGGCGGGAGCCGCCCTCTGGGCGGCGCTCGCGGTGGCCCGTCGCCCGGCCTCGCGCGGCAAGCGCCTGGTCACCATCCTCGCCGACTCCGGCGAGCGTTACGTCTCCACTCCGTTCTTCGCCCCCTGAGCCGCCGGCCCGGCGCCGCCCCGGCCCCCCGAGCCGGCCCGTGCGCCTGAGTAGTCTTTCCGGCATGCTCGGCCTTGGCGCCATTGCCCGAGTGGCCGGCGAGGTCCGCCGCGATCTCGCCGCCGCCCGCGACCGCGACCCTGCTGCCCGGGGGGTCGGCCAGGTCGAGCTCCTCGCCACCTGGCCCGGGATCCAGGCCGTCCTCGCCCATCGCGTGGCCCACGGCCTCCACGGGGCCGGCGTCCCGATGGTGCCGCGGACGATCGCCATGCTCTCCCGCGCGGCCACCGGCATCGAGATCCACCCGGCGGCGCGCCTCGGGGAGGGCATCTTCATCGACCACGGCGCCGGCGTGGTCATCGGCGAGACTGCCGAGGTCGGGCGCAACGTGACCCTCTACCAGGGGGTCACCCTCGGCGGCACCGGCTTCGCCTGCGGCAAGCGCCATCCCACCGTCGAGGACAACGTGACCATCGGCTCCGGCGCCAAGCTCCTCGGACCCATCACCGTCGGCCACGGCGCCAAGGTCGGGGCCAACAGCGTCATCGTCCACGACGTGCCCCCCAACTCGACGGTGGTCGGCAACCCCGGGCACCCGGTCCGGGTCGACGGCCGCCGGCCCGAAGGGCCCGACGCCGACTGGATCCACCTGCCCGACCCGGTGGCCGACGCCTTCAAGGGGCTGGCCAACCGGATCGGCGCCCTCGAGCGGGCGGTCGCCGACCTCGCCGGCGAGCCCCACCCCGCGCCCCGGCGCACGTCGGCCGAGGTCCGCCCGCTGCGCACGGTCAAGGGGCGCAACCCGGCCGGCGGCTGAGGCGGGCCTCGGTCAGTAGTAGACGCAGCGACAGCGGTGTCGCGGTCGCCCGACTTTGTAGGCCGGCGCCTGTCCGCGGTTCCACAGCCACCCGTCGAGCACCCGGGCCGCCACCCCGAAGCGCTGGGCCAGCAGCTCGCAGGCGTGCACCGCGCAGGCCCTGATCTCCTCCTCGGCCCGGCCGGGGGCGAGCAGGCGCCCGGCGTCGATGTGCTCGGCCAGCCCCGGGTCGTAGCGCAGGACGCCGTCGCAGCGCAGGACGTGGGGCACCAGGTTGTCGGCGAAGATGGTCAGCCGGTCGACGTCGGCGAAGTCCGCCACCCCGGCCAGAGCGAGGTCGGCGGCGGTGATCTGGGCCCGCTTGTAGAAGCCCCGGTCGGCGAACATGGCCATGCCGCCGGCCAGGGTCTCGGCCAGGCGCTCGGCGCTCGACCCGGCGGCGTCGATCAGCTCGAGCGGGGTCCGCGGCCCCAGGAAGCGCCCGAGGGCGCGCAGGGCCTCGGCGTAGAGGGCGATCAGCTCGTGGTCGGCCGGCTGCCCGAGCACCGGCCCGAGCTCGGCCGCGGCCATCCGGCGCAGCTGCGGCCCGCTCCACGCCCCTTCGAGGCGGAAGCGGTCGGCCAAGGCCCAGGCGATGGTGGTGTAGCCGCCGCAGCCCGGGCGCTTGGCCAGGGTCGGAAACCAGCCCGAGCCGAAGTTGATGGTGTCGAGCACCAGCAGGTAGGAGGCGATCTGCGCCGGCTCGCCGTCGAGGAAGTGGCAGCGCGGGTCGAGGGGGGCCGCCTGCGACCACCGTCCCGGCGGCGGCTCGACCGCGTCCAGGAGCTCGCGGTCGATGGCCACCCACCGGGCGGCGGCCGCGACCTCGGCGCAGTGGCGGCGGACGTCGTCGCACAGGCCCATCCGCCAACGATATGGCGCCCGGACCCGTCTCTATGCTGGGAGGCATGGCCGACACCGTCGAGGACGAGCGCATCGAGGCTCTGCTCGACGGTCTCAATCCGCCCCAGCGGGAGGCGGTGACCCACGGGGAGGGGCCCCTGCTCATACTCGCCGGCGCGGGGAGCGGCAAGACCCGGGTGCTCACCCACCGGATCGCCTACCTCGTGCACAGCGGCCGCGCCCGGGCCGACGAGCTGCTGGCCATCACCTTCACCAACAAGGCGGCCCAGGAGATGCGCGAGCGGGTCGAGCTCCTGCTCGGGCGCAGCACCCGGGGGATGTGGGTGATGACCTTTCACGCCGCCTCCAGCCGCATCCTCCGGGCCGAGGCCCACCGCCTCGGCTACACCCGCCAGTTCACCATCTACGACCAGGCCGACTCCCGGCGCCTGGTCAAGCGCGCCCTCGACGACCTCGGCGTCGATCCCAAGCGCTTCGCCCCCGCCGGGGTCCACAACCAGATCTCCGACGCCAAGAACCGGCTGCGGACCGCCGCCGCCTACCGCGAGCTCGTCGGCTCCCTGTTCGAGCAGACGGTGGCCGACGCCTACGAGATCTACGAGCGCCAGCTCGTCCGCTACAACGCCATGGACTTCGACGACCTCCTGTTCCGGGCGGTCGACCTCCTCACCACCTTCGAGGAGGTGCGCGACCGCTACCAGGCGGCCTTCCGCCACGTGCTCGTCGACGAGTATCAGGACACCAACCACGCCCAGTACCGCTGGCTGACCCTGCTCGCCGGGGCCGGCGCCCGCGGGGAGGAGGGCTCGGCCCGGGGGCACCGGAACCTGGCCGTGGTCGGCGACGACTCCCAATCGATCTACGGCTTCCGCGGGGCCGACGTCCGCAACATCCTCGATTTCTGCGACGACTTCCCCGACGCCCGGGTGGTCAAGCTCGAGCAGAACTATCGCTCGACCCAGACCATCCTCTCGGCCGCCAACGCGGTGATCGCCAACAACCGGGGGGCGATGAAGAAGGCGCTGTGGACCGAGCTCGGCGAGGGCGACCCGGTCAAGGTGCGCCTCCAGGCCGACGAGCACGCCGAGGCCCGGTTCGTCCTCGGAGAGATCGAGCGGCTCGTCGACGAGGGGGTCAGCCGGTCCGAGATCGCCGTCTTCTACCGGACCAACGCCCAGTCGCGGGTGCTCGAGGACACCCTCGTCCGGGCCGAGATCCCCTACCAGGTGATCGGGGGGACCAAGTTCTACGAGCGGGCCGAGATCAAGGACGCCGTCGCCTATCTGTCTCTGCTGGCCAACCCGTCCGACCAGATCAGCTTCACCCGGGTCGCCAACTCGCCCCGCCGGGGGATCGGCCAGACCTCGCTCTCCCGCGTGCTCGCCCACGCCGAGACGCAGGGCATCAGCGTCTGGGAGGCCGCCGTCGCCCCCGATCGGGTGCCCGGGCTCGGCCGGGCGGCGATCACCTCGCTGGGCCGCTTCATGGACACCATGGTCGAGCTGCGGCTGCGGGCCGAGGGCGGCACCGGGGTCGGCGACCTGCTCGAGGCCACCCTCCACCAGAGCGGCTACGTCGAGGCGCTCGAGGCCGAACGGACCTTCGAGGCTCAGGGCCGCCTCGAGAACCTCGAGGAGCTGGTCGGCGTGGCCCGGGAGTTCGAGTCCTCCGCCCACGACGGCGAGGCCACCCTCGACGTGTTCCTCCAGCAGGTGGCGCTGGTCGCCGACGGCGACACCCGCCAGGACGACGAGGGCCTGATCACCCTGATGACCCTCCACAACGCCAAGGGCCTCGAGTACCCCATCGTCTTCATTATCGGCTGCGAGGAGGGCGTCTTCCCCCACTCGCGGGCTCTCGACGAGGGCTCGCTCGAGGAGGAGCGCCGCCTCTGCTACGTCGGCATCACCCGGGCCATGCGGGACCTCTACCTCACCTACGCCCGCCGCCGCACCCTGTTCGGCAACCAGAGCTTCGGCCTGCGCAGCCGCTTCCTCGACGAGATTCCCGCCGCCCTGACCGACGAGCAGGAGGCCGGCCCGGCGCGGCGGGGAGCGCTCCTGCGCGAGACGACCTGGGCGTCCTCCTCCGGCGCCGGCAACTGGGCGCCCGCCGCCGGTCGGGCCGCCGCCGGGCGGCCCTTCGACTTTCGCATCGGCGACGACGTGGTCCACGCCGCCTTCGGCGACGGCGTGGTCACCGGGACCGACATCCCCGGCGGGATCATCGTCGTGCGCTTCGCCTCCGGCCGCGAGAAGAACCTGATCGCCGAGATCGCCCCGGTCACCAAGCGGTGAGCGCCGTGGTCATCGACGGGCGGGCGGTGGCCGCCCGGGTGCGTGACCAGGTCGCCCGCGACGTCGCCGCCTTCACCGCCGCCCACGGCCGCCCGCCGGGCCTGGCCACCGTGCTCGTCGGCGAGGACCCGGGCAGCGCGGTCTACGTGGCCGCCAAGCAGAAGGCCTGCGCGCAAGCCGGGATTGCCGCCTTTGACCATAGGCCGCCCCAGAACATCGCCCACGAGGAGCTGGCCCACCTCCTCGGAGAGTGCAACCGCGACCCGGCGGTCAGCGGCATCCTCCTCCAGCTGCCGGTCCCCGGTCACCTCGACGGCGCTGCCCTCACCGGTCTGATCGATCCGGCCAAGGACGTCGACGGCCTGACCCCGGTCAACGCCGGCCTGCTCGCCCAGGGCTCGCCCGGCCTGCGTCCGTGCACGCCCACCGGGGTGCTCGATCTCCTGGCCAGCGTCGACACCGAGCTCGAGGGGGCCGAGGCGGTGGTGATCGGCCGCTCCAACCTGTTCGGCAAGCCCATGGCCCAGCTCCTCCTGGAGGCCAACGCCACCGTCACCATGTGCCATTCCCGCACCCGGGACCTCCCCGGCGTCTGCGCCCGGGCCGACGTCCTCATCGCCGCCGTCGGGCGGCCGCGGATGGTCAAGGGCGACTGGGTCAAGCCCGGGGCGGTGGTCATCGACGTCGGCATGAACCGCCTCTCCGACGGCCTGGCCGGAGACGTCGACTTCGACGGTGTCGCCCTGGTGGCCCGGGCGATCACCCCCGTCCCCGGCGGTGTCGGACCGATGACCATCGCCTGCCTGCTGCGCAACACCGTGGCCGCCGCCCAGGCCCAGCTGGCCGGCCCGCCTCGTTAGGCTTCCCCCGCCATGACCCTCGACTTTCACCGGCTGCGGGCCGGCGAGCTCCTCGCCCTCCCCGGCGGGCTGCTCCTCGCCGTCTCCATGTTCCTCCCCTGGTACCGCTTCGCCTCCGGCAACCTCGATGCCTTCAGCGCGTTCACCGTGGTCGATTTCCTCATCGCCCCCGCCGCCGTCGCCGCCCCGGCCCTGACCTGGGTGACGCTGACCCGGACCTCGCCGGCTCTCCCCGTGGCCATGGCGGTGTGGACCGGGCTGCTCGGGCTCATCGCCTCCCTGGCCATCGCCCTGCGCCTCGTCTTCGCCCCCGCCGGCAGCTCAGGGACGTGCGCCGGGGTCTGGCTCGGGCTCGCCGGCGCCCTCCTCGTCGCCCTGGCCGGCTGGCTGGCCATCAACGACGAGCGGCCGGCCCGCGGCGTCCCGGTCAAGCTGCCGGCGCCATGATCGACCGCGAGGAGGTCCTCCACGTCGCCCGGCTCGCCCGCCTCGAGCTCAGCGAGAGCGAGGTCGAGCGGATGACCGGTGAGCTCTCCAAGGTGCTCGAGAGCATCGACAAGATCAACGAGCTCGACCTCGCCGGGGTGCCGCCGACCTCCCACGTCGTCGAGGTCAGCAACGCCCTGCGCCCCGATGAGCCCCGGCCGTCGCTGCCCCGCGAGGTGGCCCTCGCCGCCGCGCCGCAGGTCGTCGGCGGCGGCTTCGCGGTGCCGAGCCCCCAGGCATGACCGAGGATCGCGCCGCCCTCATCGGCCTCTCGGCGCTCGAGGCCACGCGCCGGCTCGCCGCCGGAGAGCTCGGGGCGTCCGACCTGTTCGCCGCCTACCGCGAGCGGGCGGCCGCCGACGAGCTCAACGCCTTCACCTGGGTGGCCGGCGAGGCCCCCGCGGCCGCGGCCTCGACCGGCACCCCGCTCGGCGGCGTCCCCCTCGCCGTCAAGGACCTGTTCGCCACCGAGGGCGTCCCCAGCCAGGCCGGCTCCCGCATCCTCGAGGGCTACCGCCCCCCGTACACCGCCACCGTCGTCCATCGCCTGGCCGCCGCCGGAGCGCCGCTCCTGGGCAAGACCAACCAGGACGAGTTCGCCATGGGGTCCTCGTGTGAGAACTCGGCCTTCGGTCCCGTGCTCAACCCCTGGGACCCCGCCCGGGTGCCCGGCGGATCCTCGGGGGGCAGCGCGGCGGCGGTCGCCGCCGGCCTCGCCCCCTGGGCCCTGGGGACCGACACCGGCGGCTCGATCCGCCAGCCGGCGGCCCTGTGCGGGATCGTCGGGCTCAAGCCGACCTACGGGGCGGTATCCCGCTACGGGATGATCGCCTTCGCCTCCTCGCTCGACCAGGCCGGGCCCTTCGCCCGCGACGTGACCGACGCCGCCCTCCTCCTGCGCCACATGGTCGGCGAGCGGGACGCCTGCGACTCGACGTCCCTGTCCTTCCCCGAGGAGATCGCCCTCCCCGACCGGACGCGCCTCGACGGGGTGCGCCTCGGCGTGCCGAGCGAGCTCTCCGGCGAGGGCATCGAGCCCGGGGTCCTCGCCGCCTTCGCCGCCACCCTCGAGCACGCCCGCGAGCTCGGGGCGACGGTCGAGACCTGCACCCTGCCCCACGCCGCCCACGGCCTCTCGGCCTACTACGTGCTCGCCCCGGCCGAGTGCTCCTCCAACCTCGCCCGCTTCGACGGGGTCCGCTACGGCCTGCGCGCCGACGGGGCCGGCGATCTCCTCTCCATGTACACCCGCACCCGCCACGACGGGTTCGGCGCCGAGGTCAAGCGGCGGATCATGCTCGGGACCTACGCCCTCTCGAGCGGCTACTACGACGCCTACTACGGCCGGGCCCAGCGGGTGCGCACCAAGATCGCCGACGACTTCCGCCAGGCGTTCGCCGCCTTCGACTTCATCGTCACCCCCACCAGCCCGGCCGTGGCCTTCCCCCTCGGGGCCAAGCTCGATGATCCGCTCGCCATGTACCTCAACGACTTCTGCACCGTCCCCATGTCCCTGGCCGGGATCCCCGCCATCTCCATCCCCAACGGGATGGCCGAGCCCCCGGAGGGCGGGCCGACGCTGCCCACCGGGTTCCAGATCGCCGGGCCGGCGTTCAGCGAGAACCGCATCCTCGGCGCCGCCCACGCCCTCGAGCGGGTTCTCGACTTCGATTCGAGCCGGGTGCGCGGATGAGCGGCGGGGTCGGCGGCCCCGAGCTCGAGCCGGTCATCGGCCTGGAGATCCACGTCCAGCTCCTGACCGCTACCAAGATGTTCTGCTCGTGCGGCCTGTCCTTCGGTGAGCCGCCCAACACCCGGACCTGCCCGGTATGCCTCGGCCTGCCCGGCACCCTTCCCACCGTCAACGAGCGGGCCATCCACTTCGGCCTGATGATCGGGCTCGCCCTCGGCTGCGAGCTCGCCCCGCGATCGATCTTCCACCGCAAGAACTACTTCTATCCCGACCTGCCCAAGGGCTACCAGATCTCCCAGTACGACGAGCCCCTCTGCCGGGGCGGCGAGCTCTCGGGCGTGCGCATCCACCGGGTCCACCTCGAGGAGGACGCCGCCAAGCTCACCCACGCCGGCGGTGGCGGGCGGATCCACGGCTCGAGCCAGAGCGTGGTCGACTTCAACCGCGGCGGGACCCCCCTGGTGGAGATCGTCACCGAGCCCGACGTCCGCTCGCCCGGGCAGGCGCGGGAGTGGCTCCAGCTGCTGCGGGCGACCCTTCGCCGGCTCGGGGTCAGCAACGTGAACATGGACGAGGGCTCCCTGCGCTGCGACGCCAACGTCTCGGTCCGCCCGGCCGGGAGCCAGGCGCTGGGGACCAAGACCGAGCTCAAGAACATGAACTCCTTCCGCTTCCTCGAGCGCGGCGTCCACGCCGAGATCGCCCGCCAGCGGGCGCTGATCGCCGCCGGGGGGACGGTCGAGCAGGAGACCCTCCACTACGACCCCACCACCGACCGCATCACCTCGCTGCGCTCGAAGGAGGAGGCCCACGACTACCGCTACTTCCCCGAGCCCGACCTCATCCCCATCGCCATCACCCCGGCCATGCTCGACGCCGCCCAGGCGGCCATGCCCGAGCTCCCGGCCGCCCGGGCGCAGCGGCTGCGGGCGAGCCTCGACCTCAGCCCCGAGAGCGCCCACCAGCTCGGCTTTCGCACCGACCTCGGCGACTTCTTCGAGGCCGCCGTCGTCCACACCGAGCACGCCCAGGCCCTGGCCAACTGGGTCACCGGCGAGCTGGTGCGCCACCTCGGGGACGGCGACCCGGCCGACTCGCCGCTCGAGCCCCCGGCCCTGGCCGCCCTGGTCGACCTGGTGGCCGCCCGCGAGGTGACCCAGAAGGCGGCCAAGGAGGTGCTCGAGGAGCTGGTGGCCACCGGCGGCGACCCCCGAGCCATCGTCGCCGACCGCGGCCTCGGGGCCCTCGGCGAGGGTGATCAGCTGGCCGGGGTGGTGGCCGGCGCCATCGCCGCAAATCCCGACGCCGCCGCCAAGATCCGCGCCGGCAACGCCAAGGCCATCGGCGCCATAATCGGCGCGGTGATGCGGGAGACCAAGGGACGGGCCGACGGCGGCGAGGTCACCCGCCTGGTCCACGAGCAGCTCGCCGCCGAGTAGGCCGCCGGGGGCGCCGCCCGCCGGGCAGGGCCGGTGGGCCCGGTCTGTAGCATCAAACTCAAGGCGCCAACTCCAGGAGGTCCCCGATGGCAAGACTCGTGCGCATGGACAAGACCGGGCACACCACGCTCGCCCAATGGACGGCCGGGGACCCGGCCGCGGCCGAGGCGGCGGTCGCGGCTTTCGCCCGCGAGCTCGAACGCGGCTACTTCGGGATGGTCTCGACCGGCGAGGGGCATGCCGAGCAGGTGCGCGAGCTGCCCCTGGACGCCGACCTGGTGATCCTCCGGCTGCCCATCGCGGGTGGCTAGGACCCCGCCGCCGCCGTCCGAGCTCGCCGAGCCGGCGCCGCCGCCGCCGCCGCCGCCGGCCGACCGCGAGCTCCTGCCCGAGCTGGCCCGGGTCCATTGGCGCCGGCTGGTTGACGAGCGCGAGCTGCGCCGGGCGAGCGGACGGTGGACGGCGTGCACCGTCGGCCACACCGTGCCCTTCCTCGGGGCGGCGATCGGCCTGATGGCCCTCCAGCCGCTGTCGGCGCCGGTGGCGGCGATGGCGGTGGCCCATGCCTGGGTCATTCCCGAGCTCTACGCCCGCCGGGGGGCCAACGTGGTCCGGCCGCGGCCGCGGGCCGGGGCGGCGGCGGAGACGCGGGCGCTCGGGCTGCTCGGCGACCTGCTCGACCACGGCGCGCGAGAGCTGTTCGCGGCCACCGGCCTCGTCCTCGAGCGGGGCCGGCTCGGGGTGTGGCTGGTGGGGGAGGCCGGCGCCCTCCTGGTGCGGGGCGGGGGGCGGCGGGTCCACTGCTACTGCGTCAGGGTGACCGACCCGGGCCTCCCGAGCGGCGACCGGGTGGCCCACCTCCTGCTCGCCCTCCGGGCCGACGAGCGGGGCTTCGCCACCGTGGCCAACCTGGCCTTCGCCGGGGCGCGCTGGCGGGTGCGCCGGCGCCTGGATCCGGCCATGCGCCCGGCGCTGGCGGCCGCGGCGTCGACCTTCGGTCAACCGCGGTCCGCCTGAGCCTGGACCCTGGTCCCACGACGGGGCATGTCGCCGACCGGCCCGCGTGGTCCCCGCCGAGCGGGCCCCGGGGCCGGCGGGGCGGGCGGAGAAATCGAGGGACTATGCTGTGAGCATGAACGAGGCACCCCGGTCCGCGCCGTCGCTCACCACCCGGGCGATCGCCGTCATCGTCCTGCTCGTCGCCGGCTGGATCCTGCTCCACCTCCTGATCGGGATCGCGGTGGCCATCGCCAGCGTGGTGGTGGTCATCGTGGCGATCATCGCCGCCGTCTGGGCGGCCCGCGTCCTGCTCTGAGTGAGTCATGGCCTACCTGGTCATCGCCTTCTGCTTCGGGGTGGCCGGCGGCCTCGTCGGGCGCCACAAGGGCAGCTCGTTCCTGGTGTGGTTCGCCATCTCGGCGGTGGTGCCGTTCCTCGGGCTGATCACCGCCTTGGTCTACCGCTACGAGACCGAGGAGGATCTGCGGCGGTGTCCGAACTGCCGTCGAGCCACGCGGATCTACGACGCGATCTGCACCAGCTGCGGCGAGGAGCTCGAGTATCCCGAGGCGACGGAGATCATCGCTCCGACCTCGGCCCTGCGCGTCCAGCCGCGGCTCTAGGCGCTATCCTGAGCGGTCGGCTGGCCACGCCAGCCACTGTGGTCGTTGCCTGAGGCGAAGGAAGGTCGTACCGGACATGCGCGCAGTCGAAGCCTTGATGGAATGCCTGAAGGCCGAAGGGGTGGACGTGGTCTTCGGCCTGCCGGGCGGGGCCAACCTGCCGACCTACGACGCGTTCTACGACGCCGGGATCAAGCACGTCCTCGTCCGCCACGAGGCCGGGGGCGGCCACGCGGCCGAGGGGTACGCCAAGGCCACGGGCCGGGTCGGGGTCTCCCTGGGAACCTCGGGTCCGGGGGCGACCAACCTGGTCACCCCGATCATGGACGCGATGATGGACTCGGTGCCGGTGGTGTTCATCACCGGCCAGGTGCGGACCGACCTGCTGGGAACCGACGGGTTCCAGGAAGCCGACACCATCGGCATCACCATGCCGGCGGTCAAGCACTCGATCATGATCCAGCACCCGCTGGAGATCCCCCGGGCGATCCACGAGGCCTTCCACATCGCCCGGACCGGACGCCCGGGCCCGGTGGTGGTCGACATCCCGACCGACCTCTCGCGGGCGGACATCCCCTACGAGCCGGTCACCGACGTTCGCCTCCCCGGCTACCAGCCGACCACCGAGGGCAACCAGAAGCAGATTCGCCAGGCGGCCAAGGCCCTGGCCAGCGCGCGCCGGCCGGTGATCTACGCCGGCGGCGGGGTGATCAACGCCAACGCCGCCGCCGAGTTGACCGCCTTCGCCACCACCGACCGCTTCCCGGTGACCTGCACCCTGATGGGGCTGGGCGGCTTCCCGGCCGACCACCCCCAGTGGCTGGGCATGCTGGGGATGCACGGGACCCGGGCGGCGAACTACGCCATGGACGAGGCCGACCTGATCTGCGCCGTCGGCGCCCGCTTCGACGACCGGATCACCGGCAAGCTCTCGGAGTTCGCTCCGCGGGCCAAGTTCATTCACCTCGACGTTGACCCGGCCGAGATCTCAAAGAACGTCCCGGCTCACATCCCGATCGTCGGTGACGCAAAGCTGATCCTGCCGAGGCTGACCGAGGAGTACCGGGCGCTGCAAGCCGACTCGACGCGGCTCGAGGACTGGTGGAAGCGGATCCGCGCCTGGCAGAAGGAGTACCCGCTCGCCTATGAGGACTCGACCGATTCCGAGATCAAGCCCCAGTTCATGGTTCAGTCGATGTTCAAGGCAACAGGCGGCGAGGCGATCATCACCTCCGACGTCGGTCAGCACCAGATGTGGGCGGGCCAGTACTACGGC
>JAXDHJ010000074.1:0-50594 GCA_034664565.1 Solirubrobacteraceae bacterium | reverse complement strand
TGGGGATGGTCGGCGATGTCTGGGAGTGGACGGCGAGCGAGTTCCGGGGCTATCCGGGCTTCGTGGCCGAGCCCTACCGCGAGTACTCGGAGGTGTTCTTCGGTCCGGAGCACCGGGTCCTCCGGGGCGGGTCGTTCGCCACCAGCGCCGGCCTGATCAGCGCGAGCTTCCGCAACTGGGACTATCCCCATCGCCGGCAGATCTTCGCCGGCGTGCGCGTGGCGGGCGCGGCATGATCGAGCCGACCGTCGACGCGAGCGCGGCGATCCAGATCGACTGCTGGGTCGACGAGGAGCGCTCGCTGGCCGACGACGTCCTCGACGGCCTGACCAAGCCGTTCAAGGAGCTGCCGCCGAAGCACAACTACGACGAGCGCGGGGCCGAGCTGTTCGACCAGATCTGCGACCTGCCGGAGTACTACCAGACCCGCACCGAGCGGGCGATCCTCGAGCGGGACGCCGAGGAGATCGTCGCCGCCAACGGGGCGGTCGAGCTCGTCGAGCTTGGGTCGGGGATGGCGACCAAGACGCGGGTGCTGCTCGACGCGATGGAGCGGGCGGGGACGCTGGTGCGCTACGTGCCGCTCGACGTGACCGAGACGGTGGTCCGGGCGTGCGCCCAGGAACTGGTCGGGGAGTACCCGGGGCTGGCGGTGCACGGGGTGATCGGCGACTTCGAGCGCCACCTCGATCGGGTGCCGCCGTCGGCCGGTCCGCGGATCGTCGCCTTCCTGGGCGGCACCATCGGCAACTTCGCCCCGGGCAGCCGCCGGCGCTTCCTGCGGGCGGTGGCCGGCCTCCTGGGCGAGGATGACCGCCTGCTGCTGGGGATCGACCTGATCAAGGATCCGCGGGTCCTCCAGGCGGCATACGACGACGCGCAGGGGGTGACGGCCGAGTTCAACCTGAACCTGCTCCATGTCCTCAACCGTGAGCTGGGTGCCGACTTCGATCCGGCCCGCTTCCGTCACATCGCCCTGTTCGACGACCGCAACGAGTGGATCGAGATGCGCCTCCAGGCGATCGAGCCGCAGACGGTGGTCATCGCCAACCTGGGCCTGGAGATCGACTTCGCCGAGGACGAGGAGCTGCGGACGGAGATCAGCGCCAAGTTCACCCGCGTGCGCCTGGAGGCCGACCTCGAGGCGGCCGGCCTCGAGCTGGCCTCGTGGCTGACCGACGACGAGGAGAAGTTCGCCCTCGTCCTCGCCCGCCCGGCCGCTCCGTAGCCGGGCACCCGCCGCCGGGCTCAGCCGAGCCGCTCGACGAGCATGGCCTGACCCATACCACCGGCCACGCACATCGATTCGATGCCGTAGCGCCCGCCGGTGGTCTCGAGATCGTTGAGCAGGGTGGTCATGATCCGGGCTCCGGTCATGCCGAACGGGTGGCCGAGGGCGATCGCCCCGCCGAACGGGTTGAGCTTGTCCTCGGGGATGCCCAGGGCGTCCATGCAGGGGACGATCTGGGCGGCGAACGCCTCGTTGATCTCGACCACGTCGATCTCCTCGATGGTCATGCCCGTCCAGGCCAGCAGGGCCTCGATGGCGGGAATCGGACCGACGCCCATGTACTCGGGTTCGACCGCGGCCACCGTCGAGGCGATGATCCGCGCCCGGGGCTCGAGGCCGAGCTCGGCCGCCCGGGTGGCGCTCGTCACCAGCACGGCGGCGGCCCCGTCGTTGAGGGGGCAGGCGTTGCCGGCGGTGACCGTGCCGTCGGGCTTGAACACCGGCTTGAGCTCGGCCAGCTTCTCCAGGGTGGTGCCCGGCCGGGGTCCGTCGTCGCGGGTGACCTCGGTCCCGTCGGGGGTGGTCACCGGGACGATCTCCCGGTCGAAGTGCCCCGAGTCGCGGGCGGCCACGGCCCGATTCTGGGAGATCAGCGCCCACCCATCCTGCGCCTCCCGACTCACGCCGTAGCGCTCGGCGACGTTCTCCGCAGTCAGCCCCATCGGGATGTAGACGTTGCAGATCGCCCCATCGGAGCCGTCGAGCTTCGGGTGGAACTGGAAGTCCGGTCCGCCCGCCGCCCGGGACACGGCCTCGACCCCGGCGGCGACGTAGACGTCGCCCTCGCCGGCGGCGATGGCGTGGAAGGCCATGCGGATGGTCTGGAGCGAGGAGGCGCAGAAGCGGTTGACGGTGCAGCCGGGCACGTGGACGTCGATCCCGGCCAGGAGGGAGGCGTTGCGCCCGATGTTGTAGCCCTGCTCACCGGCCCCGAAGGCGGCCCCCATCATCACGTCGGCGATGGTGGCCGGATCGACGCCCGGGTTGCGCTCGAGCAGGGCCCGGAGGGCGACCGCGGCGAGGTCCTCGGCCCGGACGTCCTTCAGCGAGCCCTTGAAGGCGCGTCCGATCGGCGTGCGGACGGCGTCGACGATGACTGCTTCGGGCATGCGGGGTCTCCTTGATCGGGTCTGGTCGCGGCCGCGCCGTGCCGCGGCGAGACGACCGATTTTAGAGGGGCGCTGGTCGCGGCCCGGTCGGGTAGCCGGGCGAGCGCGTCGGACGGCGGGCGCGAGCGACCGCGGCCCGGCGCTCGCGATCCGTCACTCAGCCGCGGCGAACCTCGTGCCCCCAGTCGTCACAGACCCAGCCCCTTGACCCCCATCTCGTCGAAGCCGACGTGGTGGGCGAGCTCGTGGCGCACCGTCCTCGTCACCTGCTCGCGCAGGGCCTCCGGGTCGGCCCCGAAGTCCCGGCGCAGGGTGTCGCGGAAGATGATGATGCGATCGGGATGCTCGTCGCGGTGGGCGCCGTCGCCGTGGTAGAGGCCGTAGGCGTGATGTCGGCGGCCCTGGTCGGAGATCACCACCGGAACGTGCTTGAGCGCGTTCTGGAGGAGGTCGGGCAGGTCGTCGAGGGCGTCGCGCACGAGCTCGGCGAAGTCGTCGTTGGAGAGGGGGTCGAGCTCCATGAAGTCGGTCTCGTCGGGATCGGCGGCCAGGCCGTCGTGGGCGAGGCGCTCCGAGCGCTGGACCAGCAGCTCGAACTCCTCCTCCGAGGCCGGGTGGCGCCAGTCGCCCAGGCGCGAGGAGACCAGGGCCACCACCACCCCGAGCACGGCCACTCCGGCGACGAGGGTGGCCAGGAACTCGAGCAGCCGGACCGGCCCCGACGAGCTCGGCCCGCTCAGCACCCAGACGACGGTCAGCCCGACGCACAGGGCGCCGAGCGCCGCCCGCACGATCTTCCCCAGTGGCGGTGGCGAGGGCATGCTCAGCGCAGCGCCCGGGCGATGACCAGGCGCTGGATCTCGTTGGTGCCTTCGTAGATCTGGGTGATCTTGGCGTCGCGCATCATCCGCTCGACCGGGTAGTCCTTCACGTAGCCGTAGCCGCCGAGGACCTGGATCGCCTCCAGGGTCACCCACATCGCCGTGTCCGAGCAGAACACCTTGGCCATCGAGGCGTACTTGCCCGCCCCGGGCTCCCGGCGGTCGGCCATGGCGCAGGCCCGGTAGAGGAGCTCGCGTCCGGCGGCGGTGCGCAGCTCCATCTCGGCGAGCTTGAACTGGATGGCCTGGAACTCGTCGATCGCCCGGCCGAACTGCCGCCGCTCGCGGGCGTAGGCCACGGCGTAGTCGGTCGCCCCCTGGGCGAGGCCGATCGCCTGGGCGCCCGCTCCCAGGCGGGTGCGCTCGAGGGTGGCGAGGGCCACGGCGAGGCCCTTGCCGACCTCGCCGAGCACGTTCTCCGGGCCGACCCGGACGTCGTCGAAGATCGGCTGACCGGTCGGCGAGCCGCGGATCCCGAGCTTGTGTTCGAGCTTGCCGACGCTGAACCCTGGGCGGTCGGCCTCGACGATGAAGGCGGTGATCCGCCGGTTCTCGCGGTCGGTGACCGCGAACACGAGATAGAAGTCGGCCACCCCGAGGTTGGTGATCCAGTTCTTGGCCCCGTTGATCACCCACTCCTCGCCCTCGCGCACCGCGGCGGTGGTCATCCCCCCCGGGTCCGACCCGGCCTCTGGCTCGGAGAGGGCGAAGGCCGGCGACCACTCACCGGTGGCGCAGCGGGGGAGGAAGCGCCGCTTCTGCTCGTCGGTTCCGAACAGCTGGATGGGTAGGGTGCCGAGCTCGTGCACCATGAGGATCAGGGCGCTCGAGGCGCACGACTTGGCGATCTCCTCGATCGCCACGTTGAGCATCAGGGTGCCGGTGCCGGTCCCCCCGTACTCGATCGGAAACGGCAGGCCGAGGATGTCGTGCTCGGCGAAGAGCCGGCGCACATCCCACGGATACGCGGCCGTCTCGTCGATCTCGGCCGCCCGCGGCGCCACCCGGGCCACGCAGATCTGGCTGATCGCCTCGCGGAAGTCGGTGATCTCCTCGGGCAGCGCGTACACGTCGGCGAGCGTTTGCATCCCCGGGTGATCCTAGTGCCCGGTCATATGCTGCGAGCGGTCGGCGGCAGCGCGGTCGGCGAGGCCGGCGGCCGGTGTCCCGGGGCCGCCCGCGCCGCGTCCCCCGGCTCGTCGGCGATCCGAAGCCAGACGGCGATCTTTCCGCCCTGGATGACGAAGGCCACCCGCGCGGTGCCGCCGATGCCGTTGCAGGCGGCCCCGGGTCGGGTGCCGAGGAGGAACAGGGCGTCGATGTAGCGGGCCACCGGGCGAGCGTCGAGCAGCCGCGCCCCGCATGGCAGCATGGCGTTGAGGGCGCGGGCATCGGCGGCGCTCGCCACGGTGGCCACCGGCTGATCAGGGGCGATCTGGACCCGGCTCGGGGTGGCGAAGTAGGCGCCGGCGCCGGCCACGTCGCCGCGAGCCAGGGCCTGGGCCCAGGCCCGGATCACCTCCACCCCTCCGAGGGGACCGCGCCCGGGGCTGGCCGCCGCGCGCTGCGAGCCCCCGCCGCAGCCGCCGACGGCGAGCCCGAGCCCCGCGACAGAAATCCATCCGAGGAGGCGTCGGACCATCCCTCCATGATCGCATTCCCCCGCCCCGGGTTTGCGGTTAACCTTCCGCCGGTGAGCGCGCCCGACACCGGTCAGACGGAGATCCCGCCGGAGATCGCCGCCGAGCTCCTGGCCCGGGGCGCGCAGTTCGTCGACGTCCGCGAGGACTACGAGCGCCAGGCCGGCTACATCCCCGGCACCCGCCACATCGAGCTCGAGCGGCTGGCCTCCCAGGCGGCGACCATCGACCGGGAGAAGCCGGTCGTCTTCCAGTGCCGCCTCGGGGCCCGCTCGGCCATGGCGACCAAGGCCTTCCGCGCCGACGGCTACGACGCCTACAACCTGACCGGCGGGATCATGGCCTGGGTCTCGGCCGGGCTGCCCATCGAGCCCGAGGGCGGGTACGTCGCCGACCACTGAGCCGCCGGTCTAGTGGAGGAGGGTGAGCGTCTTGACCTGGCGCTTCTGACCCAGCTCGGTCAGGCTCGGCTTGAAGCCGACGGAGTGGATCAGGTTGGTCATCAGCGGCACCCAGGCCAGCATCAGGTAGAGGCTGGCCAGGAGGGCGGCCACCTGTAGCCCGCGTCCGCGGCGGGCGAGGGCGGCGAAGGGCAGCAGCCAGAGCACGTACCACGGGAGCGTCCAGCTCAAGGTGAGGAGCAGGGCCACGGTGGCCCACCCGGCGGCGGTCACCCAGTCGCGGGTGCGCCAGGCCCAGGCGCTGGCGCCGAGAACGGCGAGGATGAGGCCGCCGGCGAGGACGAGCTTCATGGTGTCGGTCTCACCGCCGAAGCCCAGGAGGTAGCCGGTGACGTTGGGCAGGCCGACCAGGGTCACCAGGGTGCTCTGCTGGGCCAGGTTGGGCAGATGCGGGCCGAAGGCGTAGAGCGAGGCCCCGCCGAGCACGACGAATCCGATCGCCATCCCGGCGAGCAGGCGCAGGCGCCGAGGCACCCCGCACAGCACCACCGGCAGCAGCAGGCCGGCCGACGCCTTGACCGCGACCGCCGCCACGAGCAGGAAGCCGGCGCTGAGCTCGCGGGCGGGGCCCGGCTCTCCGGCCGGGAGCGGCCGCGGGGCGCCGTCGATCCACCCGAGCAGGCGCCGTCCGCCGCGCGGGACGGCCGCCTCGGCCGGGCCGGCCCCCCCCACCGGGGGCGCCGTCCGACGGCGGGCCCGGGCCTGAAGGAGGAGGTAGACGGCGAGGAGGACGAAGAACACGGTGATGAAGTCGTTGTGGTCGCCCCCGAGCCCCCAGATGAGGATGAGCGGGTTGAGGCCGACGAACAGGGTGGCCCGCAGCGGCTCGCGCCCGAGGAGCTCGGCGCAGCGCCAGACGAGCCACAGGCAGCCGAGACTGGCCACGAGGAGGGTCGCCTTGAGCACCCAGAACGACGTCGCCACCCCGAGGGGTACCAGGGCGAGGGTGAAGATGGTGAACAGCGGCCCGTAGGGGCTGAGGAGGGAGTGCCAGTTGCTGAGCTGGAAGCCCAGATCGCCATGGGGCCCGAGGGCGGGGATGGTGGTGTAGGGGTTCAGCCCGTAGAGAACCTCCATCCGCCCGTAGTTGATGTAGTTGAACACGTCGGTCAGGGAGAGCGGCGGCGAGAGGAAGAAGATCACCTCGATGGCCACCACGGCGGCCAGGGCCAGCCGCGGACGCAGGCGCTTCGAGCAGGCCAGGACCACCAGGTAGCAGAGGTACATGCCGACGGCCAGCGCGGTGAGGAGAACCTTGCGTCCATCGTCGCTCGGCCGGATCCCGGCGGCCAGCGGCCCGAGGGGACCAGCCATCCAATCCGGGAAGCGCACGTGGCTCGGGGGCGAGAGGATCGACGCCCGGGAGGAGACGATGGACACGTAGGCCAGGCTTCCGAGCACCATCAGGGTGAGGGCCGCGGTCGCCGAGGCGGTTCCCAGGGCTCGCCGGGCGCTCTCCCGCCGGACCGCGATCTCGGGGTCGGCGTCGGGCGGGGCGGCGGGGTCCGCGGGCCGATGCAGCGGCGGGGCCGGGGCCTGCGCCGGGGTGCCGCGCAGGGCCGAGCCGGTGGAGTTGGCGGTTATCCGCTGGCTTGACATGGAGAGCGCGGCATGCTGCTGGCTTTGCGGTGACCGGCCCGCGGACGGCCGGGGCTCCCCACGAGGATACCGGCCCCACCCGGGGCCCCGGGGCCGCAAACAGGGACTTAACGGAAACGGAGCCCGCGCTGGGCGCGGGCTCCGGTCCTCAGGCGGGTCGGCTCAGATGGCGACTACGTTGACCGCCTTGGGCCCCTTGTCGCCGGCCTCGGCGTCGTAGGAGACCTTGGCGCCCTCCTGAAGTGAGCGATAACCCTCACCGACGATGCCGGTGTGATGAACGAACAGATCCTTCTCACCATCGTCGGGCGTGATGAAGCCGAAGCCCTTGTCGTCACTGAACCATTTCACGGTGCCCGTAGGCATACGTCCCTCCACTGTCTGTCTTGTCCTTGCGCGACGCGGAGGATGCTTCAGTAAAAGCTTCGACCTGCGAGCGCTCGCACTGCTTTACGCCGGCTGTCCGGCAGATTTCGCGCGTGACGGTAGCAGTTCCGCAGCAAAGGCCGAAGTCAAGGCCCCTGCCGGGTCTCTAGCGCCGCCGGACGAGGAGGGCCTGGACGGCCACGCCGAGGGGTCCGTCCTCGTCGTGGAGGTCGCTCACCGCCATCGCCCCGGCCCCCGGCTCGATTGCCGTCCGCGCGTCCAGGAGAACCCAGGGGCCGTTCGGCGACCGGCGGAGATGGACGACGAGATCGGGGTTGACGAAGGTGGTGCGGGCGAAGTCGAGCTCGGCGCTGACGCCGTTGCCGAAGTCGGCGGCTGCGGCCACCCGCATCAGCGGTGTCGGCTCCTCGTCGTCGAGGATCGCCCGACGCAGGCGCAGCCACACCGCCACCGGTCCCCTCGCGCCGACGCCGCGGGCGAAGCGCATCTCGATCGCGGTGGCGGCAAAGCTCGGCCCGGCACCGCCACCGAGGACGAACGGCGTGGTCGGGAGCGTACCCGGCCGGGCTAGGCCCGGGCCGGGCGGGCCAGCGGCGAGCTCGGGGTCGGCGGGGACCCGGCCCACGCGCAGCGCGGTCAGACGGCAGACCTCGCGCCCCTCGGCGAGGAGGCTCGCCCCGACGAGCTGGACCCGGCGCCCCGGCCTGACCATTGCCACCTCGAGGTCGAGCGGGGCCACCGGGACCGGGCGCAGGAACTCGTAGGAGAGGCGGACGACGGCGAGGTCGGGGGCGGGCTCGAAGCGCTCCACCGCCCGGGCGAGCAGGGCGGCGGGGGCCCCGCCGTGGAGGGCGTCCAGGTCCCATGGCCCGCGGGCGTGGACGGTGGGCAAAAAGCGGCCGGCGGCGCTCTGGAAGACGGGCTCGTCCACGCGGCCAATGCTTACACGAGGCGAAACCTCGCCCGCGCCCGGGGGGCCCCGCGCTAGGATTTGTCCATGGCCAACAAGGTGAGCAAATCAGATCGGGAGTGGCAGAGCGAGCTGACCCCGGAGCAGTACAAGGTGCTGCGCAAGAAGGGCACCGAGCGGCCCTTCACCGGCGAGTACAACGACGCCAAGGAGTCCGGCGTGTACCGGTGCGCGGGCTGCGGGACTGAGCTGTTCCGCTCGGACGCCAAGTTCGATTCCGGCAGCGGCTGGCCGAGCTTCTACCAGCCGGCCGAGGGCGATAACGTCAAGACCGAGACCGACCGCTCGTTCCTCATGCGCCGGACCGAGGTCCTCTGCGCCACATGCGACGGCCATCTCGGCCACGTCTTCGACGATGGTCCCAACCCGACCGGGTTGCGCTACTGCATCAACTCGGCCGCGCTCAAGCTGGACCCGGCGGCCGAGTAGGACCTCCCCGCCGGCTGGCGTAGGCTCCGGCGATGGTGAGATTCCGCCGGCTGCTGCCGCCCGGCGAGCCGGCGGACGCCGCTGAGCTGCTCGACGACCTGCGGCCGGGGTCGCAGGCGCCGGCCGGCCGCCCCCACCTGACGCTCAACATGATCGCCAGCGTCGACGGGCGGGGTGCCGTCGACGGGCGCACCCGCGCCCTGGGCAGCGCCGGCGATCGGGAGCTCTTCCACCGTCTGCGGGCGCAGGCCGACGCGGTGATGGCCGGGGCTTCGACCATCCGCACCGAGGGCTACGGCCCCATCATCCGCGACCCCGGGCTGCGGGCGCTGCGCGCGGGCCGCGGCGAGCCGGCCCAGCCGCTGGCGGTGACCGCGAGCCGAAGCCTCGCCTTCGATCCCGCCCTGCCGCTGCTGGCCGACCCCGACTCCCACCTGGTGGTGCTCACCCCCTCGGCCGGCGAGCTCGCGCCGTGCGCGGCCCGGGTCTCCTACCTGCGGGGGCCGTCGCTCGCCGAGCAGATGGGCGCCCTGCGCACGGAGATGGGCGTCCGCTCGGTGGTCTGCGAGGGCGGCCCGTCGCTCAACGGCGAGCTGCTGGCGGCCGGCCTGGTCGACGAGCTCTTCCTCTCCGTCTCCCCCCTCCTGGTCGGCGGCCCCGAGCCGCTGACCATCGTCGAGGGATGGGCGGGCCCCACCGGGCTCGAGCTGATCTGGGTCCTCGAGGACGAGGGCCTCCTCTATGCCCGCTACCGGGTGAGGGCTAGCTGACGCGCGGGGCCGGACCGCCACCCGGGGGCGCGGAGGACTCGGCCCCTGTCGAGTCCCCATCCATCACCGCCGTGGTCTCGGCCGAGACCACGGCGAGGAGCTCGCTGGCCAGTGGAGCGCCGTCGGAGCCGGTCTGGGGGGTGGCGGTGATCTCCACCACCACCTCGTCGCCGTCGAGCTCGACCAGGGTCACCCCGGGACGCGCGCGGATCGGGATGGTCAGGGCGTTCTCGATCAGGCGCTGGAGATCGGTGGGAGAAACCCCGGCAGGCAGGCGGGCCCGGAGGTTGACCGCCGCCGGCTCGCGCAGGGGGGTCACGGCCGAGGCGAGGACCACGCTGTTGGGGACCATGACCTGGTCGTCGCCGTCGGCGAAGGTGGTGTAGAGGAGGCCGAGCGAGCTCACCACGCCCTCGATCCTCCCCGGGGATCCCTGGAGGCGAACCCGCTCGCCGACCCGGAACGGGCGCGCGCTGAGGAGCACGGTCCCGGCGATCAGGTTGCCGAGCGTCTGCTGGGCGGCCATCCCGAAGATCACCGCCGTGAAGGCGCCCCCGACGGCGACCGCCCGAGGATCGAGGCCGGTGAACAGGGAGGCGACGACGATGGTCGCCCCGACGGTGAACAGGCGGATGAGGAAGCCGGCGGTCCCGGCCGCCGCGGCGTCCATGTGGCGCAGGAGGGCGGGGCCGATGCCGCGTCCGACGTCGCGGGCCAGCCACCAGCCGATGATGACCAGGACGAGCACGGTGAGGCCCCGGATCGGCGCGTCGAGGCCATCGATGGTCGACCCGAAGATGGCCGTGCGGTTGTCGAAGAGGAGGATCACGGCCCCGAAGAGGACGCCGAGGACCACGAGCTCGGCCCGGGCCCGGCGCACTGCACGGGCGGAGATCTCCCGCGCCAGGCCGAGCTCGTGCAGGTAATGGCTGCGTCTGGCGAACAGGCGCCGCCTCTGTGGCTCGTCGTTCATGACCACCGACATTGTTACCCGCCGGTGACCGGCGGCGCGAATCCCTGCTATCGGGCGAATACCGCCTGCTACGGTCAGTGGGAACAGAAATCGCAAGTGTCGGCGGACAGCGAAGATTCGCCGGAAAGGAAGTCCCAATGTCCTACGTGGACCTGCACCTCCATCTCCTCCCGGGGGTCGACGACGGGGCCAAGGACGAGCGCGACGCGCTCGACTACGCCCGCCGGCTCGCCCAGGAGGGCGTGCGCGAGGTCACCGTCACCCCCCACATCAGCCCGAGCTGGGCCCTCGAGGTGGCGAGCATCCCCGAGCGGGTGGCCTCCCTCCAGGCCCTGATCGACGAGCGCAATCTCGGTATCCGCCTGCACCCGGGGGGCGAGCTCCACCCGGCGATGGCGGCCGGGCTCGGCGACGCCGAGCTCGAGGTCATCGCCCACGGACCGCCCGGCAGTCGTTGGGTGCTGCTGGAAGCGCCGTTCGGCGGCATCGGCGACCACTTCGTCGGTGTCTGCGACGGCCTGCGCCAGCGGGGCTACGGCCTGGTCGTCGCCCACCCCGAGCGCGCCGGCAGCCTGCTCGACGACGGGGGCCTTGACCTTCTGCGCGAGCAGCTGCGGGCCGGGGCCGTGCTCCAAATAAACGTCTGTTCGCTGCTCGGCAACCACGGCCTCGGCGTCCAGGAGGCGGCGGTCCACCTCCTGCGCAACGGGTTGGCCTACGCCATCGCCTCGGACGCCCACCCCGGCACCAGGGAGCACACGCTGCGCCTGGGCCTCGAGCTCGCCCTCCGGGCCGGGGCCTCCTCGGTACAGGCCTGGCGCCTGACCCAAGCCAACCCCCGCTTCCTGCTCAGCGCGGGGATCCCCCCGGCGCCGTCGCCGGCGACCACCGCGGCGCTCGAGCTGCTGCTCGACTGAGCAGGCCTGGGCGCCGTCAGCCGCGGCGGACGCCCGCCGGGCTGACCTCGACCGCCTTGGCGTCGGCTACCGCCCAGCCGAGACGCTCGATCAACTGGGTGGCGAAATGCTCGCTCTCCATGTCGCTGGGGAGGACGCGCTCGGCCATCATCATGACCGGCTCCTGGGAGTCGGTGGGCAGGGCCTCGACGATGATGCGGGGCACGGCGGCCTCCTGTCCTCGGGGTGTCTCGCGATCCTGGTGCACTGCGATGATGCGGGCGGCGCCTTAACCCCGTGTGAAGATGTGGTGGCACTAGACTCCTGGGCCATGCCCAACTCACGCATCCTCATCATCGTCGCCGCGCTCGCCGGCGTCGTCTTCCTCGTCATCGCCGGGGTCTACTTCGTCGAGCCGGCGAAGTCGCTGCCGTCGTTCTTCCCCGGCCACGACCCGGCCATGACCGGCCACCACACCAAGCACGGCATCGCCGCGGTGGTCGTCGCCCTCGCCTGCTTCGCCTTCGCCTGGTTCCAGAGCGGACCGAAGACCGCCTCGGCCTAGCCGCCGAGTCCGAAGACGAGCAGGCACGCCGCGCCGGCGCCGATGCAATAGACGCCGAATGGGGTCAGCCGGTTGGTCTCGAAGAAGCGCAGGAGGAACTTGACGGCGAGGAACGTGGTCAGCGCGGCGGCGACCGACGCCGCCAGGGCGGGCCCGCGGACGCCGTCGCCGGTGGGCCCGAGCAGCTCGGGCAGCTTGAGCGCGGCGGCGGCGCCGATGATCGGGGTGGCGAGGAGGAAGCCATAGCGGGCGGCGTCCTCGTTGGAGAGGCCGGCCAGCAGCCCACCGCCCATCGAGAACCCCGAGCGCGACAGTCCGGGCAGGAGCCCCGCCGCCTGCGCCGTTCCCACGAACACCGCCTGGCGCCAGGAGAGGCGCGCCACCCGGGCGTCGGCCTCGCCCGGCTCGGGCTGCGCCGAGGGCGGGCGCTTGCGCAGGCGCTCGAAGACGAGCAGGGCGATCCCGTTGACGACGAGGAAGGCCGCGGCCGAGACCGCGGAGGCGAAGAGCTTGCGCAGCGGATCCTCGAGCAGCAGGCCGATGATGCCGACGGGAATGGTGCCCACCACCAGCAGCCAGCCGAGGCGGGCGTCATGGTCGTCGGGGGCTATGACCCGGTCGCGCAGGGAGCGGCCGATCCCCTTGAAGATGCGCAGCCAGTCGCCGAGGAAGAAGCAGAACAGCACGATGGCCGTGGCCAGATGGGTCGCCACCAGGAAGGTGATGAAGAACTTGTCGTTCTGGTGGATGTTCCAGCCGGCCAGGCGGGGCAGAATCACCCCGTGGCCGAGGCTCGAGACGGGAAACGGCTCGGCAACGCCCTGGAGGAGACCGAGCACGACGGCCTGGAAATAGGAGATCGGTCCGTGCACGGCGCCGAAGCTTATTCACCGGACCCTGGCCACGATGAGCCAGAGTCCGCCCGCGGCCCCCGGCCCGGATCGGCCTCAGAGCACGGCGAAAACGAACCAGGCGAGCACCGCGACGGCGGCGAGGAGCCGCAAGGGCCGCCACCATCGACGCCGCCCCGTCGTCTGGATCCCTATGGCCGGGCATCCTCCTCGTCGATGGTGGGGCGCGGCCAAGCGCCCCGGGCTCGCTGCCCGGGGCGTTGGTCGGGTGGGCCCTCGTGTGCGACTCCCGGGGAGTCGCCGGTGGTTCGAGAGCTCGCTGGCGAGGTGGTCAGGCTCGCGTGATGCACTCCACCATCCGGGGCCGCCGGATGGGGTCAAGATTCTGATAAGTGCGGCCCCTTCACCGCCTGGTCACGCCATGAGCAGGAGCATCCACCCAGCCTGACGGGGCCGTCCCCGGGTGACTCCCGTCTCACACCTTGTTCACGAGTCGATCACCGCCTGATAACACCGAGCGGCGGGGAACGCGGGAGCCTACGGGCAGATGGCGATCCCCGGCGACCGCGACGACGTCCTCCGAGCCGGCGAGCTCGAGATCCGGCTCGGCGAGGGTCTCGTGCGCGCCGGGGGCGGTGTGGTGACCCTGTCGGTCCGCGAGTTCCAGCTGCTCGTCGCCCTGGTCCGCCGGGTGGGCGGGATCCTCCGGCGGGAGGAGCTCTACCGGACGGTGTGGGGAACCGAGCTCCGACCGGGCGACCGCTCGGTGGACGTCTATGTCAGCAAGCTGCGCTCCAAGCTCGACGCCGCCATGCCCGGCCAGCGCTTCATCCACACCCATCCCGGCTTCGGCTACCGCTTCCAGCCTCAGCCTTCACGAAATCTTGACAACCCCGCCGCCGGGCGTATGCAGACTGCCTCCGGCGAAAGACTCTAAGCCGCGCCCGCAGCCGGCGCGGCCAGATCGAGAGCCCGGCGAGTGATCGCGGCCAGGACATGACAAACAAGGAGTCAACGTGAACCCATCCCGCAATCTGGTCGCGCTTTCGGCGACCGCCCTGCTCTCGGTCGCTCTGGCGGCGTGCGGCAGCTCGAGCTCGACGTCGTCGACATCCGGGGGCACGACCGTGAACGGGGCCGGCTCGACCTTCGCCGCCCCGGTCTACCAGCAGTGGGGCTCGCAGGTCTCCGGCGTGACCGTCAACTACCAGGCCGTCGGCTCAGGCGCCGGCATCACCGCGCTCGAGACCAAGACCGCCAACTTCGGCGCCAGCGATCCGCCGCTCAAGCCGGCTGACGAGACGGCGATCGCCAAGAACGGGAGCCCGGCGGTGGAGATCCCGATGTTCCTCGGCGCGATCACCGCCTCCTACAACGTGCCCGGGGTCAAGACCGGCCTGAAGCTCGACGGAATGACCCTGGCCGATATCTTCCTCGGCAAGGTGAAGACCTGGAGCGACCCCGAGATCAAGGCCCTCAACCCCGGCCTCACCCTGCCGAGCACGCCCATCACCACCATCCACCGCTCGGATTCCTCGGGCACCACCGCCGGGTTCACCGGCTTCCTGGCCGCCGTCGACCCGGAGTTCAAGACCAAGGTCGGCTCGGGTAAGGACGTCAACTGGCCGGGCGGGACCGGGGCCAAGGGCAACGCCGGCGTGGCCGGGGCCGTTGCGCAGACGTCGGGGTCGATCGGCTACGTCGAGCAGGCCTACGCCCTCCAGCACGGCTTCACCTACGCCTCGGTGAAGAACAAGGCCGGCAACTTCGTCGCTCCAAGCCTCGCCTCGGCCACCGCGGCCGCCGAAGGCGTCGTCGTCCCGGCGAACCTCGGCTTCGCCATCAGCAACCCATCCGGAGCCCAGGCCTACCCAATCACCTCGCAGACGTTCATCGTCGTCAACAAGGACCTCTGCAAGGCCGGCGCCTCGGCGGCGGTCGCCAAGGGCGTGGTCGCCTTCATCACCTACGGGCTGAGCGGCGGCCAGTCGGTCCTCAGCCAGGCCGACTACGCCGCGCTGCCGGCGACGATCCTGGCCAAGGCCAAGACCGCCTCCACCGGCCTCGTGTGCAACGGCGCCACGGTGAGCGCGGCCTAGCGGCCTCGGCCGCCAGGCCAGCGACAGAAGGTGACGACAGCCTCAGTCCCCGCCGGCGACCGCTCCGTTCTCGAGCGGTCGCCGGCCGCCCGGCTTCCCGACCGCGCCCTGCGGTACGGCCTGACCGGGCTGGCCGCCCTGATCCTTGCCCTCATCGCCTTCTTCTTCGTACGCCTGGTCGGCGAGTCCCAGCCGGCCCTCTCCCGCTTCGGGGTCTTCGGCTTCGCGCTGCACAACGACTGGAACGTCAGCCTCGACCACTTCGGCGCCCTGCCGCTCCTCGTCGGGACCCTGGTCACCTCGTTCCTCGCCCTGATCATCGGCGTCCCGGTGGCGGTGGCCACCGCCCTCTTCATCACCGAGCTCTGCCCCCGGCGGATCCGCACCCCGGTCACCATCCTCATCGAGCTCCTCGCCGCCGTCCCCTCGGTGGTCTACGGGCTGTGGGGGATCTTCTTCCTCGCCCCCAAGCTGCTGCCGGCGGAGAAGTGGGTGGCAGCCAAGCTCTCCTTCCTGCCCTACGTCGGCGGGGGGACGGTGACCGTTCCCAACCAGTTCGTCACCGGCCTCGTCCTCGCCATCATGATCCTCCCGATCGTCAGCGCCATCTCCCGCGAGGTGATGGCCACCGTGCCCGCCGACCAGAAGGAGGCGGCCCTCAGCCTGGGCGCCACCCGCTGGGAGATGATCCGTATCGCCGTGCTCCCCTACTGCCGCTCGGGCATCGTCGGCGGAGCGATGCTCGGCCTCGGGCGCGCCATCGGCGAGACGATCGCCGTGACCATCCTCATCGGTGACTCCCCGGTCCTCGGCCACCAGCTCTTCGGCCAGGGCTACACCCTGGCGGCGGTGATCGCCAACGAGTTCGGCGAGGCCTCGGGCCTCCACCGCTCGGCCCTGTTCGCCGCCGGCCTCGTCCTCTTCGTCCTCACCCTGGTGGTCAACGGGATCGCCCGCTACTTCGTCCTGCGCGCCGCCCGGGGAACCCGGGTCGCCCCCGATAAGGCCGGCCCGGACGCGGACGCGGGCGCGGCGGCGGCGGTCGGGGCATGACGCCGCTCCCCGCCGACGTCCTCGCCGCCTTCGCCCCGAGCGCCGCCCGGCGCCGGCGCGACCGGGCCGCTCGCGGCGTCATTGCCGGGCTGACCGTGCTCGCCCTGATCCCGCTCGTCCTCCTCGTCTACTACCTGCTGCGCAAGGGGCTCGGCTCGTGGAGCGGGAGCTTCTTCACCACTGACCCGACCGGCGCCACCTTCTTCAAGAACGTGTCCATCGGCGGGATCAAGAGCGCCATCCTCGGCACCATCGAGATGGTCGCCCTCGCCTCGGCGATCGCCATCCCCATCGGCGTTGGCGTGGCGGTGTGGCTGGTCGAATACGGGCGGGCCGGAGCCTTCGCCAACGTGGTGCGCTTCTTCGTCGACGTCCTCACCGGGGTCCCGTCGATCGTCTTCGGGCTCTTCATCTACATCACCCTGGTCATCACCGGCCTGGTCGGTCGTGGCCTGGCCGGCTACAAGGGGTCCCTGGCCCTGGCCCTGCTCATGCTGCCGGTGGTCATCCGCTCCTCCGAGGTCATCCTCCTCCTCGTTCCCAACTCGCTGCGCGAGGCGGCGCTCGCCCTGGGCGCCCCCCGCTGGAAGGTGATCTCCCGCATCGTCATCCCCACCGCTCTCCCGGGCATGATCACCGGCGTGCTGCTGGCGGTGGCCCGAGCCTCGGGCGAGACCGCCCCGCTGCTCTTCACCGTCGGCGGCGCCAACAAGACCACCCTCGGCCTGGGGGCACAGGTCAACGCCCTTCCCCTCCAGATCTACAACGACATCATCTCCCCCACCACCGCGGTGATCAACCGGGCGTGGGGCGCCGCCCTGACGTTGGTGGTAATGATCCTCGTGCTCAACCTGATCGCCCGACTCACATCGCGAAGGAGCCGTGTCGCATGACCGCCGACGGATCGAGTCCGCCCCGCGCCGCGGCACCCCGCGGACGTCGTCGCGGCTCTGGCGACCCCGCCGCCAAGACGAACGCGGCCCCCGCCGCCTCTGAGGAGCGCCCGTTGACCAAGCAGGCCCACGCCGTGCGCCTGGAGAAGCTCCGCGCCTTCTACGGCCGCGCCGAGCAGGTAAAGGGAGTCGACCTCGACTTCCACGCCAACCAGGTGACGGCCATAATCGGGCCCTCGGGATGCGGGAAGTCGACCCTCGTGCGCTGCATCAACCGCATGCACGAGGAGATCCCCGACGCCCACGCCGAGGGTCGGGTGCTGCTCGACGAGGTCGACATCTATGGCTCGGAGGTGGACGTGGTCGCCGTGCGGCGGGCGATCGGCATGATCTTCCAGAAGCCCAACCCCTTCCCGACCATGTCGATCTTCGACAACGTGGCCGCCGGCCTGCGCCTGTCGGGGGCCGGCCGCAGCGACCTCCACGAGAAGGTCGAGTCGGCCCTGCGCGGAGCGGGACTCTGGGAGGAGGTCAAGGATCGACTGGCCCAACCCGGCATCGGCCTCTCGGGCGGCCAGCAGCAGCGGCTGTGCATCGCCCGCTCGCTCGCCGTCGACCCCGAGGTCCTGCTCATGGACGAGCCGTGCTCGGCCCTCGACCCGATCGCCACCCTCAAGATCGAGGACCTGATCGACGAGCTCAAGCTGGCGGTGACGATCGTCATCGTCACCCACAACATGCAGCAGGCGGCCCGGGTGGCCGACCGGACCGCCTTCATGCTCTCCGGGGAGCTGGTCGAGGTCGGCCCGACCAACACCATCTTCACCAACCCGACCGACCGCCGGACCGAGGAATATGTCACCGGCAAGTTTGGGTAGCCCGGCCGGCGCCGGGCGCCCGCATTTCCAGGACGAGCTCCACTCGCTCGAGGAGCAGACCCTCTCCGGCATCGACCTGCTCATCGACCAGCTCGACCGCACCCTCGAGGCCCTGCGCCACCAGGACGTCGAGCTGGCCACCCTGGTCATCGACGACGACGATCGGATCGACGGCCGCTACCTCGAGGTCCACCAGGGCATCCTCTCCCTGCTAGCCCGCCAGGCACCGGTGGCCGGCGACCTGCGCCTGGTGGCGGCGCTGCTGCACGTGATCAAGCACATCGAGCGTATGGGCGACCAGTGCGTGAACGTCTGCAAGCTCATCCCCCTCTGCGGTCATGAGCCCCCGACCGAGCCCCACGTGCACGAGATGGTGCTGCGCATGGGAACCCTGGCCCGCTCCGAGGTGACCCAGGCCAAGGCCGCCTTTGCCGGGCGCAACGTCGAGCTGGCCGAGGATCTCGTCCGCCAGGATCGGGAGATCAACGCCATCCAGCGCGACATCTTCCGCCGGGCGATCGAGATCGGCGACGAGCCGGACGTTCGCGAGTGGGCGATGACGATGATCCTGGTCGCGCGGTGCATCGAGCGCATCGGCGACAACGCGGTCGACATCGGCGAGCAGACCGCCTTCGTGGTCACCGGCCTCTTTCGGGAGTTCTCCGACTCCTCTCACCGCGGCTGAGCCACCCCGACCCACCGGCTGTGAAGATCGTGTGATGTGGGCGGCGCGGGCGCCCAGGCGCCGGTGCCCCGGTTAGACTCCGGCGCGATGACGGACTACTCCTCCGCCGCCGAGGGGGCGACTCGGACCGAGTCGTTCGGGAGCGGGACCGCGGGGGCGGGGCTGCGCATCGCGGTCATCGACCGGGATTCGGGCTTTCTCGCCGTTCTCGGCAAGCGCCTCGAACGGGCGGGCTGGGAACAGCGGCTGCTCGCCTCGGCGGTGGCGCCCGAATCGATCGCCCCGATGCGCCTGAACGCCCTGGTCGTCGACCTCGCCGTGCTCGGGCCCCCATGCTGGGACTGGCTCGGCCGCCTGAGCGACGCCCTGCCCGAGCTCGGCATCGTCGTCTGCACCGGCTCCTCGAGCGTCGCCCAGCGAGTCCGGGGCCTCCGCCTCGGCGCCGATGACTGGCTGTCCAAGCCCTGCCATCCCGAGGAGCTGATCGCCCGAGTCGAGGCCGTGGTCCGCCGCCGCCGGCGGCTGGAGGCACCGCGCAAGCTCGGGCCGATGATCGCCGGCGAGGTGGAGATCCGCAGCGACCAGTACCAGGCCTTCGTATCCGGTCACGGCATCGACCTCACCCGCCGGGAGTTCGAGCTCATCGAGCTGCTCGCCGCCTCCGACGGTCGGGTGCTCGAGCGGGAGTTCATCTATCAGCGGCTCTGGGGCTACTCGATGGTTCGTGGCGACCGGTCCGTCGACGTGTTCGTGCGCAAGGTGCGCCAGAAGCTCGAGCGCGCCTCGCCGCAGTGGCGCTACATCCACACCCACTTCGGCATCGGCTATCGCTTCGCGGCCGAGCCGGGTGGCAACGCACCGGACGGCGACGAGGACTCCGCGCGCGGACTGCTGGCGGGTTCCGGCTCGGGGCTACCGTACGCCGGCGAGCACGGCGATCTCGCGCGGGCGTAGCAGTACGAGGAGAGCGGCCTCCTCGACACCCACCACAGCGACCCCGCCCTTCTTGAGGTCGATGCGCCCGCCGGTGAAGTCGAACACCAGCTGGGAGAAGTCGGGCTCATGACCGACGAGGAGCAGGCGGGCGTCGCTTCCGCAACCGGCCAGGAGCTGGTCGGCGTCCTGGCGGGTGAAGCCGGCATGGAGCGGCTGGTGCACGTGGGGCGAGAGCTCGAGCTCGCCGGCGGCCAGGAAGGCGGTCTCCAGGGCCCGCTTGCGCGGGCTCACGTAGACCGCCTCGAACTCGACCCCCAGCCGGGCCAGCGACCGGCCGGCGGCGACCGACTGGCGGCGACCCTTCTCGGTGAGGGCGCGCTCGGCATCGGGGCCCTGCCCGTGGGGCGCGGCGGCGCCGTGGCGCAGCAGCCAGAGTTGGCGAGGCATGCGAGCGTGAGCCTAGTCGCTCGCCGCGCCGGGCAATGGTCCGGCGGGGGGCCCGGCGTGATTGAATCATCGGGATGACCGAGGCGAGCGTCGTGGAGGCCGAGGGCCGGCCGGGCGGGCTCGAGGATCCGAGCCTCTACTTCAACCGCGAGCTGTCGTGGCTCGAGTTCAACGAGCGCGTCCTCGAGCTGGCCGAGGACGGCAGCCTGCCGCTGCTCGAGCGGGTCAAGTTCGCGGCGATCTACTCATCCAACCTCGACGAGTTCTTCATGGTCCGGGTCGCCGGGCTCAAGGACCAGATCGAGGCCGGGGTGGAGACGCCGGGGATCAACGGGTTCACCGCGCGCCAGACGCTCGACGGCATCCGCGAACGGGTGCTCGAGCTCGCCGAGCGCCAGACCGTGTGCTTCGAGAACCACCTGCTGCCGGCCCTCGCCGAGCACGGGATCTGCGTGGCCCGGGTCGAGGATCTGACCGACGAGCAGCGCGGGGCGCTGCGCGAGCACTTCCGCCGCGTGATCTTTCCCGCCCTGACGCCGCTGGCCGTCGGTCCCGGGCAGCCCTTCCCCTACATCTCCAACCTGTCGCTGAGCCTCGGGGTGATCGTCCGCGACCCGATCAGCGGCCACGCGACCTTCGCCCGGGTCAAGGTCCCCATCGAGATCCTGCCCCGCTTCCTCGCCGTCGGGGAGAGCCGGACGTTCGTCACCCTGGAGGATGTGATCGCCCACAACCTCGACTCGCTCTTCCAGGGCATGGAGATCGTCGACTACGACGTGTTCCGCGTCTCACGCGACGCCGACCTCAGCGTCTCCGACGAGGCCGAGGACCTCCTGCGAGCGGTCGAGGACGAGTTGCGCCGCCGCCGCTTCGGCGAGGTGGTCCGAGTGGAGATCGGGGCCGGCATGTCGGAGGCGCTGCTCGACGAGCTGACCGCCGCCCTCGGTGTCGAGCCCGGTGATGTCTACCCGATCGAACGGGCCCTGGACATGACCGGGCTGTGGGAGATCGTCAAGCTGCCGGGCCACGCCGAGCTTCGGGAGACGCCCTGGGTCCCGACAATCCACCCCCGCTTTCGGGCCGACGAGGAAGGCCGGGCCGACGTGATGACGGCGATGCGCGACGGCGACATCCTCGTCCACCACCCCTACGACTCGTTCACCAACTCGGTCGAGCGCTTCGTCGAGCAGGCGGTGGCCGACGCCAACGTCCTGGCCATCAAACAGACCGTCTACCGCACCAGCGACGACTCGCCGCTCGTGCCGGCGCTGATCCGCGCCGCCGAGCGCGGCAAGCAGGCGGTCTGCCTGGTCGAGCTCCAGGCACGCTTCGACGAGAGCACCAACATCGCCTGGGCCAAGTCGCTCGAGCAGGCCGGGGTCCACGTCGTCTACGGCCATCCGGCGCTGAAGACCCACGCCAAGTGCGTCCTGGTGGTCCGGCGGGAGGGCGACGGCGTGCGCAACTACGTGCATATCGGCACCGGCAACTACCACTCGGCCACCGCCCGCCTCTACACCGACTACGGGCTGTTCACCACCGACCCGGACATCGGGCAGGACGTGGCGGAGCTGTTCAACTACCTGACCGGCTTCGGGCGCCCGTCGAGCTACCGCAAGGTGGCGGTCGCCCCGAGCCACCTGCGCGAGGCGATCGCCGACCAGATCGAGCGGACGATCGAGTCCCACTCGGAGCAGACGCCGGCACGGATCGTCATGAAGATGAACTCGCTGGTCGACCGGCGCTGCATCGCCGCCCTCTACCGGGCCTCCGAGGCCGGGGTGCGGGTCGACCTCAACGTCCGCGGCATCTGCTGCCTGCGGCCGGGCCTGGCCGGAGTCTCGGAGAACATCACCGTGGTATCGCTGGTCGGGCGCTTCCTCGAGCATTCGCGGGTATACGCCTTCGAGCGGGCCGGAGAGCACACGGTCTACATCGCCTCGGCCGACCTGATGCCCCGCAACCTCGACACCCGCGTCGAGCTCGCGGTGCCGATCGAGAGCGCCGAATTGCGAGCCGACGTGCTCGAGACCATGGAGCTCTACTTCGCCGACACGCGCAACGCCTGGGAGCTGCGCAGCGACGGGAGCTGGGAACGGCGCGTGCCCGACGCAGACGAGGCGCACGACGCCCAGGCCACGCTCATGCGCCGTCACGCCGCCCGCTCGGCCGAGCCAGCGAAGAGCGCCGGCTGAGCGGCCCGACGCGCGGCGGTCCGCCCGGCCGCCGCGGCTGGGCGGCTCGCCACCGGCTCACGGCTCGATGCGGTACACCTTGCCCGAGCGCGCGACGTCCGCCCAGCCCATCGTCCTCGCCGCCCGGGCTCGGTGCAGGCCGCCCGGGTCGCGGTTGGCGCCGATGACGGCGTCGAACGTGCTCGTGCGTCCTGAGCCGAGGGCGATGATCAGCACCTGCGCCGTGCGCCGGATCGGGTTCAGTGACGAGACGAGGAGTTTGGATTCGTCGAGGGTCAGGGCGACGCCGCCCGGCCGCCCGAGGCTGACGCCCCCGGCGACCGTGGTCACCCGGTTGCCCAGGACCCGAAGGACACGGCCGCCGGCGCCCTGGTCGGTCACGTAGATTGCGCCGCCGCGCGCGATGGCGACGCCGTCGGGGCGCCGCAGCAAGCCGCCCGCCGCCAGGACGCTCGGCCGCCGGGCGCCCGCGGCGCTGATGCGCAGAACGGCCGGGCGGCCGTTGCGCCTGCCGGTGTAGACCACGTACTCCCGCCCGCCCACGGTCTCGACCTCGAGTCCCCGTGGTGCGCTTCCGGCCGTGCCGCGCAGCACATGCGTCGCCGCGCCGCCCACCGCCACCACTGTGATGTGACCGGCTCCGGGATCGGCGACGAACAGTCGCCTGGCGTCGTCGGAAACCGCCAGTCCGAGCGGCCCCCGTAGCGGGCCGCCGACCAGCACCGGCGCCGGCGCGCCACCGGCCGCCGCCACCCCGAAGATGCCGGGTCCCCGGGCGCCGTTGGTGGTGAAGTAGATGACCCGACCGGTTGGATCCGGGCTCGCGTCGAGCGCCGCCGTCCCGTCCGGCAGCTGAGCCACCAGGGTGGCCGTCGGGCCGCCGGCCCCGGCCGCGCGGGCGAGCGCCGCCGGCTGGGCCGACGCCGCGCTCATGGTGATCAGAGCCAGACCGGTGGCCGCGCTGGCCGCGGCGCCACCGATCCGGACTCTGCTCGAGATAGTCATTTCGCCTTCTCCCATCGGATTTCGCGGGTCAGGTGGTGATGGACTCACGCTAACGCCGACCGACCATGCCGGCATGGGCCAAATGGCCCATCCCGACCCCCACCCCACCGGCTCCGCCAGACACCTCGCCGGGCGCTCGCCGCCGCCGCCTCGACCGACTTCCAGATCGCCGTGTTGAGCGGGCCCTCGGTGCGGCGTCGCCCTGCCTGGCCATCGACCAGTGGCTGGCGGCCGCGGCGAGCGTGAACTGCCCGCCACCGAGGCCGTGACCTCGGCCGCCCGCCTCGACGGCGCCGGCTACGGCGCAATCACCTGCGCCGCCCGCCGGGCGGCCGACCGTCGCACCTCTCCTGCACCTCGTGCCAGAGCGCCTGGTAGGCCAGCGCCGCCCGTCCCCGCGGGGCGAACTCGGCCACCGGGCTGCGGTGGAGGCCCATCCGCTCGATCTCGCTCGCCGCCGGTATCACCGTGGCCAGGAGATCGGTGTGCTCACGTCCCATCGCCTCCATGACCTCCCGGTGCATCCGCTTGCGTCCGTCGACCATCGAGAAGAAGGCGAGCACCTGCGGTCCACCGGCGGCAACCCGTTCGAGCTGGGGGAAGGTCCGCATCGACAGGGCCGCCGGGATCAGCGGCACCAGCAGGCTGTCAGCCGCCGCGAAGACGCTCTCGGACACCAGGGACACCCCGGGCGGACAGTCGAGGAAGATGTAGTCGTACTCCTCGGCCAGCGGCGCCAGAAGGCGGCCGAGGCGCCGCTGCGGCTTCTTGGTCGCATCCAGCGCCAGCTCCATCCGCCGGTAGGAGAAGTCCGCCGGGAGCAGGTCGAGCCCCTCGAGATCGGCGCCCCGGATCAGGTCCCCGATCTCGGTGCGTCCGGCGACGAGCTTGCCGCCCCCGCCCCTGACCTTGGGCTTGATCCGCAGGAGGAAGGTGCTTGCGCCCTGGGGGTCTAGGTCCCACAGCAGCGTCCGCGCTCCCTGACGCGCGGCCAGGTAGGCGAGGTTGACCACGGTCGAGGTCTTGCCCACGCCGCCCTTGATGTTGTAGCTGGCCAGGATCCGGCTCATCGGAAGGCCCTGCGCACCAGCGCGCGCTGGCTGGGCGCCGCGTAGGCCGCGAAGCGCTCGTCGAACTCGACCCTGGCCGCCCGACTATCGGCCTCGACTCGCTCGAGCACCACGCCCAGCGCGAGCAGCGCGGCCGGTCCGCCCGCCGCCTGGGCGAGATCGTCGCCCAGCGAGCGCAACGTCGTCGCCTGCACCTCTCGATCCTGGAACTGCCCCAGCGTCTCCTGGAGCGCCTTCAGCGTCTTGACCGTCGGGGCGACCGCCTCGGCCGGGTAGAGACCGGCGAAGATCTCCAGCAGGTAGCGCAGCTCCTTGCCCTGCTTGCGCAGGTCGTGGAGGCGCTCGGCCGGCGTCCCCTCGTCGATCGTCACGCCGGCCCGGCGCATCTGCCGGTAGAGGGCGCGGATCCGCTGGCCGACCACCGCGCCCAGCGGCGCTCCGTCCGCACCGCCGCCGTCCGGGGCCTGCGCGAGTGTGAGGAAGCTCGACCAGCCGGCGAGGAGGCTGCCCGTCCGCTCGCCGGCCAGCGCCGCCACCATCCGCCGGCGCTCGAGCTCCCGGCGCGCGCCCAGGAGGTCTCCGAGCGGTGCGAGCTCGGCCGCCCGGTCGTCGGCGAGCTCCGCGCGCAGGCGGGCGAAGTCGAGCAGCAGGACGTCGAGGTCCCGGGTCGGGCCGGTCACCTGGCCGAGCCAGCGGAACTCGCTGCGAAACCGAGCCAGGCGACCGGCCGGGAACACACCGGCGAGCTGACGCTGGATCGACCGGGTCCGGCGCACCGCGACCCGGAGGTCGTGGAGGAACTCGCTGTCGATGTCGGCCACCGTACCCGGAAGCGTCAGCTCGATCGTCCGCAGCAGCGCCACCAGCACCACCGCCGCCCCGGCGCGGGCCGGGTCGTCGGCCGCCAGCTTCACCGCCAGCTTGGTCGAGACCCCTCCCGGGGCGCGGCCCGCCGCCCTGAGCGCGTCGTCGTGGAGCGCGACCGGCGAGGGGGCGAAGCCGAGATCCTCCGCCAAGGCCCGCTCCACCCGCGCCAGGGCCCGATCGTAGCCACGCACCCCGATCACGCGCAGGCGGGAGCGGAGTACGACCTCCTCGCCCGACGACGCCGTTTCCAGCACCAGCCGGACCACCGTCTTGGCGTCCCGGTTGAGCACCCGCAGCCCCCGGACCTGTCCCCGCGTGCAGATGATCGGTCCCAGCGCCCGGATCTCGACGATCGGCTCGAGCAGGCGGCGCAGCGACCCGTCGGGCAGCTCGGGCGCGAACAGGCGCTCGCCCGGGATGACCGGTGCCGCCGCCACCTCGTGGTAGCCGGGCCCCCGCGCCGCCACCAGTCGTCCGCCGGCCCCGATGAGGGCGAGACCGGCCCGGTGAAGACGCCCGTCGAAGGTGTCGTAGAACGTCCGCTCGATCACCTCCACCGGGCCGACACCGAGCGCCCAGCGCCCAGCCAGCCGATCGAGCGCCGCGTCGAGCCCAAGCCCCTCGGGCAGCAGATACTGGGTCATCGCCGGAGCCGGCGCCGAGCCGACGCGCTCCCGCTCAGAAGCCGTACTTCTCCAGCAGCCGCAGCCAGACCTCGCTCCGGGTGGGGAACGACGGAACCGCGTGCCAGAGTCGCTCGAGCGGGACCCGCCCGACGATGGCGATCGTCGCGGCGTGGAGGAACTCGGCGACTCCGGGTCCGGTGAACGTGGCCCCGACGATCACCTTCTCGACCTCGTCGACCACGATCCGCGCCGTGCCCGGGGCGTTGCGTCCGTAGAAGCTCGCCCCGGCGCTTGCCGCCATGGCGTGATCGACCGCCCGCGCCTCGATGCCCTGCTCGAGCGCCGCCGCCAGGGTCAGTCCGACCGCCGCCACATGCGGGTCGGTGAAGACGACGCGCGGCGCGCCCGGTCCGTCCTCGGTCGCCCGCCCGTCGCCCCCGCGGATGGCGCCGGCGGCGACCCGGCCCTGGTACTTGCCCATATGGGTGAGCAGGGACCGGCCGTTGACGTCGCCGACCGCGTAGAGCCAGTCGTGTCCGGCCACCCGCATCTGGTCGTCGACGGCGACCGCCTTGCCCCCCTCGAGCCCGAACTCCTCGAGGCCGAGGTCCGCGGTCAGCGGCCGGCGCCCCACGGCCACCAGCAGCCGCTCGGCCTCGAGCTGCTCACCGCCTTCGAGGGTCAATCGGAAGCCGTCCTGCCAGCGCTCCACCGACGACGCCTTGGCGTCGACCCGAACGTCGACGCCGCGCGCCCGGAGGGCGTCGGCCACCTGCTCGCCGGCGAACGGCTCCTCCCGGGCCAGGAGGCGGGGCAGGGCCTCGAGCAGAGTCACGCGGGCCCCCAGGCTGGCCCAGGCCTGGGCCAGCTCGACGCCCACCACCCCGCCGCCGATCACCAGCAGGCTCTCCGGCACCTCCTTGGACGTCGTCCCCTCCCGGTTGCTCCACGGCTCGACCTCGGCCAGTCCGGGGATGGGGGGCATCGCCGCCCCGGTCCCGGTGGCGATGACCACCGCCAGGCGAGCACTCAGTACCTGCTCGTCGACCCGCACCCGCCGCTCCCCGTCGAGGCGTCCGTGGCCGCGGATCAGGGTCACCCCCAAGTTCTCGAGCCAGGGGACCTGGGCGTCGTCGTTGAGGTCGTGGATGACCTCGTCGCGCCGGGCGAGCACGTCAGCCGGATCGAGCTCACGGCACACCGTCTCCCGCGCGCCGGGCACACGCGCCACCTCGGCCAGCAACTCGGCCGGGCGCAGGAGGGCCTTGGAGGGCATGCACGCGTAGAACGAGCACTCTCCCCCCACCAGTTCCCGCTCGACGATGGCCACCGAAAGCCCCGCTTCACCGAGGCGTCCGGCGCACACCTCCCCGGCCGGACCGGCGCCGATGACGATCACGTCGAACTCGCTCATCGCCGCCAGCCTACCGGGCCCCCAGCCCCGGTGTGAGGCGTACGCTTCGGGCATGTCACCAACCCGCAGAATCTGTCAGGCCACGGCCCTGGCCGTGTTGGCAGCCCCGGCCTGCGCCCTCGCCGCCTCGACCGTACGCCCCGCCGGTAAGACCGACCGCGCCGCCCTGGTGCGCGCGCTGGTGCGCCAGGACGGAACGAGCGCCGGAGTGACCGGCGTCTCGATTTCGAGGTCGCATCCCAGCCTGGCCGTGGTGTGCCAGCGCACTCCAGATGGCGGCAGGGTCGCCTATCTGTTCAAGCGGCGGGGCCACGCCTGGTCCTACCTCACCGACAGCCGCTCGGCTGCTCCCCGCTCGGCGCTCGAGCGCGGGCTCGAGCGCGCCTGCTGACGCGTCGACCGAGCGCGGCACCCCTCCCTCCGGCGCCCGGCGCCGGCGCGCCCGGTCAGCGTCCGATGACCGCGAAGAAGTCGCGGGTATAGGGGGCGAGGAAGCGACCGGGGATCCCGAACTGGCCTGGGACCACCGGGACGGCTCGAATCGGGCCGTGGCCGTGGTGGTAGAGGTAACCGGCCACCCACGCCGGGTTGATGTCGAGCTCGGCGGCGCGCACCACGCCGGCGCCGACCATGGCCCGAGCCAGCGTGCTCGGCGTGGCGGTGAAGGCGCCGGCCCAGATCAAATCGTTTCCCGCGTCGATGCCCAGCCCGGCGCGGGCCACGGAGTCGCGGCCACCGAGGGTGGCTCCCCAGCACGCCTTCAGGCAGCTGACGAGGTTCGACGCGGCAACGCCGCCGTCGACCAGCAGGTGGAGGTTCTGGCGCACGGAGGCGACCGGCCGGCCGTCGGGCACGCCGCGGTGCCAGGCGCCGATGTCGGTGGTGCCATTCCGATAGGTGACGATCGAGGCCAGCCCGGCGGTCAGGGGGACGGCGATGCGCCCGTAGGACTCCCAGCCGCCAGTGTGGGATTTCAGCCGAAACCCGCCGTTGAACGCCGCGACCAGGTGGCGCCGCTCGCGCCCGGTGATGGCGTTGCCGTAGCGCCAGGATCCGCGACCCGGATCGACTGACCCGGCGTGGAGGGCGAGCCGTACCCATCGCTGATCGAAGCGCAGCAGGGTGACCCCCTCCCGCTGCGAGATCCAAGCCGCCGTGCGCCCGCGGATCGAGACCACCGCCCGCCAGGTCGGGCCGGGGAAGCCGAAACCTCCAAGAACCGGGTACTTGGGGATGGCGCTGATGGTCGCCGCCCCCGATCCCCCCGCCGCCCTCGCCCCGGGTGAGGCGCGGGCGATCGTCCCCGCCCCCGGCCGCGCGGCAGTGCTCGGGGCCGGCGGCCGGCCGCCGGGGTCGGTGACGACCGCCTGAGCCGGCGGGCGAGCGCTTGTCCCGGCCGCGGCAGCACCGCAGCCAAGGACGGGCGCGGCGAGGAGCAGAGAGACGAGCCCCAGGCACCGGTCGTCCAGCCGCCGGCGGGCGCGGCCCCCCCGGTTGGGCGCCATCGCCGCGGGGGCGCGGCCGCGGCCCCGGTGCCCTGGAGATCGGCGGATCCGGCGCACCGGCCTACTACTACCTAGCGGGCGTAGACCGCGAAGAAATCGCGGTCGTCGGGGGTCAGATAGCGGGTGACCGGGCGCGTCATGCTGGCGAGCAGCTTGGCCGGTTCGCCGGCCCCGCCCAGGCGGTAGGTGATGAAGCTGACCCAATAGGAGTTGATGTCGAGCTCCATCGCCCGCACCGCGCCGGCCCGGATGAGGATCGCCGCCAGCGAACCGACGGTTTGTGCGTTGGCGGCGGCGTAGATCAGGTTGTGGTGGCGGTCGACGCCGACACCGGAGCGCCAGACCCGGACGGCGTTGCCCAGGGTGGCGCCCCACTGCGGCCCGTCGCCGAGGTTCGGGTTTGGACGCCGATTCTCGACGATCAGGGGCAGGTTCTGGCGGGCGAAGAGGACGTTGGTGGCAGCCGTCGGCCCTCCGTTCCACGCCCGGACGTCGACAAAGCCGCCGCGGTAGCCGACGAGGGTGGCGATTCCCTCGCGCAGCGGGGCGTAGGTTCGGCCGCCGACGACGAATCCGCCCCCGGAGTCCTTGAGCTTGAAGCCGCTGTTGAAGGTGGCGAGCAGGACGCCGCGCAGCCGGCTCGGGACCGCCAACGGCCCCCGCGCCAACGAGACCGATGGCTCCCGGCGGCCGGGGTAGAGGAACGTCCTGGTCTGGGTGTGGTCGATCCACGCGACCCCGGCCACCTGTCGCGGATAGGACGGGTCGCTGCGGAAGCTGGTGACCAGCAGCGGCGGGCTCTTGCCCCTGGTCGGGTTGGCGAGGGTGGCGTGCCAGACACCTTCACCGGCCAGCGCCGGCGCGATCGCCGACGCCACACGCCGCGGCCGATAACGGTTGCGAACCCGCCGCGCCGCCGCCGCGCGGATGGCGTCGGGCTGCGGGGGCAGGGCGGCCAGCCCCGGGCCACCCTTGGGCGGAGCGGTCAGTGAGTAGTAGATCGACTCGACCCGATTGACGAAGCCCCGCGCCCCGTGGTCGCGCAGCCACTCGACGGCGAGGATGGAGACCGTCGAGTTCGACGGCTGACTGACCGCCCCGGCGAAGGAGACTCCGGCCGCGACAAGGCAGATCAGCGCCGCCCCGAGGACGATTCTGCGCAGACGGCGACCCCACCGGTGGGACGCCACGCCGCCGGGGCTGGGCGGGACGGGCTGGGAGGTCGTGCCCGGCGCCAGCGTAGTCTCGTCCCCCAGAGTGGCCATCGAGGATGCGACTCTGCCACAACAAGCGAAGCCTCAGATGAGTATTCGATTAGAGATCGGTTCACGCGACACATGCGTCCGGCGGGGCTCAATAGCGTGAGGGCCATGCCCCCCGGTCATACCGGCGATGACGGCCGCCCTCGAGGCGAGGCGCCGTCCAAGCCGAGTCCGCCGGCCGCCGCGGCTGCCACCGCGAGCGGGGGAGCGGGCCCCGGACCCGGGGCCGGCGAGCTCCTGGATCGGGGCCACGCCGCCTGGCGCCCGGGCACAGCCCGGCTGGCGCTCCGGCGGGGGGCGACGATCCTCACCCTCACCCGTCCCAATCAGTGGGTCAAGAACCTGCTCGTGGTCGCCGCGCCGGCGGCGGCCGGGGTGTTGGTGGCCGACGACGTGCCGCTGCGGGTCGCGCTGGCCTTTGTGGCCTTCTGCCTGCTCTCCGGAGCCACCTACATCGTCAACGACGTACGCGACGCGCCCGAGGACCGCCACCATCCGCGCAAGCGCCATCGCCCCGTCGCGGCCGGCGAGCTCGGGCCGCGGGCGGCGCTCGGCGCGGCGGCGGCCCTGATGGTCGCCGGCCTCGTCGTCTGCCTCATCGCCCGGCCACTGCTGGCTGTCGTCGGCGCCGCGTATCTGGCCGTCTCGCTGAGCTACACCCTGCTCTGGCGCCAGATCGCCCTGGCCGACGTCGGGGCGATTGCCGCCGGCTTCGTGCTGCGCGCCATTGCCGGGGGGGTTGCCGCGCCCGTCGTCCTCTCGCGCTCGTTCCTGTTCGTGGTCACCTTCGGCGCCGTGTTCGTCGCCGCCGGCAAGCGCCATGCCGAGATCGGGGAGCCGCACGCTCCGGGCACCGCCCGCCGGCCGGTCCTCGGTGTCTACACCGCGGGGCGCCTGCGGGCGGTGATGGCGGCGAGCTCGGCGGTGGCCTTCGCCGCCTACTGCATCTGGGCTCTCGGACACCCGCCGGTGCCGGGGATCCCCTGGCGGGAGCTGACCGTCGTGCCCTTTGCCGCCTGCCTCGTCCGCTACGGCTTCCAGCTCCGACGCGGAGGCGGCGGGGCGCCCGAGTTGATCCTGCTCGAGGATCGCCTCCTCCAGCTGCTCGCCCTTGTGTGGAGTGTCGTGTTCGCCCTGAGCGTCCATGGCGCTGGCTGAGGCGCCGCCGGCCCACGCCGGCTGGGAGACGGTTCGGGGGTTCGGGGGCGGCGCCGGCACGGCCGCCTGGCTGGTGCGCCCTACCGTCGAGGACGAGGTCCGGGCGGCGGTGACCGGCCCCGGAGCAGCCGGGTCGCCCGGCGCGGCGAGCGGGCTGATCGCCCGGGGCCTGGGCCGCAGCTACGGGGACGCCGCCCAGCTGGCCGGGGGCTGCGTGCTCGACATGACCGCCATGGACGCCTTCGAGCTCGATGCCACCGGCGGCCTGGTGACCGCGTCAGCCGGCGCGAGCATCGGAGCGCTGCTTCGGCGGGTTCTGCCCGCCGGCTGGATGCTTCCGGTGGTCCCGGGGACCCAGCATGTCACCGTCGGCGGAGCGATCGCCAGCGACGTCCACGGCAAGAACCATCCGAGCGCCGGAAGCTTCGGCGCCCACGTGCGGGCGCTCGGCCTGCTCACCGCGGGCGGTGAGGTCCACGAGCTCGAGCCGGGCGGCGAGCGCTTCGAGGCGACCGTCGGCGGCATGGGCCTGACCGGCGTCATCCTCTGGGCCCGCATTGCCCTCGAGCCCGTGGGGAGCCAGTTCCTCGCCGTTGACACCACGCGCGTGCGCTGCCTCGATGACGCGCTGGCCCTCCTGCGCCCCGACGCCGCTGCGCGACATCGGGTGGCCTGGCTCGATCTCCTCGGTCCCCGCCCCGGTCGCGGCATCCTCACCAGCTCCGAGCACATGGGTGAGCCCAGCCCCTCCCCCCGCCCTCCGGGCGCCGCCCCCCTGACCGTTCCCGAGCGCTGGCCGGCGGGACTGCTTCGGGCCGGAACGGTTCGCGCGCTCAACGAACTGCGCTACCGCCGCGCCCCCCGCGGGGAACGAGGCCGGCCGCAGCCGTTGACCACGCACATGTTCCCGCTCGACTCGCTCGAGGCCTGGCCCCGGCTCTACGGTCCGGCCGGGCTGCTTCAGTACCAGTTCGCCGTGCCCCACGGCGAGGAGCCCACCCTCGAGGCGGTGATCAGCGGCCTGGGCCGAGCGCGGGTCCCCTGCTTCCTGGCCACCCTCAAGGCACTCGGCGAAGCCCCGGGCGGACCACTCTCCTTTCCCCTCGCCGGCTGGACCCTGGCCCTCGACCTGCCGGCAGCCGCCGCGGGCGTCGGCCGGATGCTCGACGCCTTTGACGAGCTCGTCGCCGAGGCGGGCGGCCGGGTGTATCTGACCAAGGACGCCCGCCTGCGCCCCGAGGCGCTGCGCGCCATGTATCCGCGCCTGGCCCAGTGGCAACGGGTGCGCGACGCCATCGATCCCGACCGCCTGTGGCGCTCGGACCTCTCGCGGCGCACCGGCCTGACCACCGCTGACGGCCGATGATCGCCGCGGCACCGCGGCGGGTGCTGGTGGTCGGCGGCAGCTCGGACATCGCGCTGGCCATCACCCGGCGCTTGGCGGCGGACGGTCCGGTCGCCCCGGTCCTCCTGGGGCGCGACGCCGAGCGCCTTGCCCAGGCGGCCGCGACGCTCGCCCGAGCCGGCTGCGAGCCGCCGCAGACCGGTCTCGTCGAGGCCACCGACCTCGACTCGCACGGCGCCGCCGTCGCCGCCGCGTTCGCCAGCAGCGGCGGATTTGACATCGTCGTGGTCGCCGTCGGAATCCACGGCGCCCAGCGCGGGCTCGACGACACCGCCGAGGAGATGGCGCGCGTCATGCGGGTGAACTTCCTCGGCGCCGGGTCCCTGCTCATCCACTGCCTGCAGGCCCTGAGAGCGCAGGGAAGCGGCACCCTCGTCGTGCTCTCCAGCGTCGCCGCCGAGCGTCCCCGACGCCGCAACGCGGTGTACGGCTCCACCAAGGCCGGGCTCGACGCGCTGGCCCAGGGACTCGCCGACGCCTCGCGGGGCAGCGGCGTCCGCGTGCTGGTGGTACGCCCCGGCTTCGTGGCCACCCGGATGACCGCCGGCCTGCCGCGCCCGCCGATGGCCACCACCCCCGATGCGGTGGCCGAGGCCACGGTGCGCGCCCTCGCCGGCCGGACTCACACCGTCTGGGTACCGGGGCGACTGCGGTGGGTGTTCGCCGTCCTGCGCCACCTGCCGAGATCCGCGTTCCGGCTCATACGGCTGTGAGCACGCGGGCGATCCTCGTCGACTGCGCGGCGGCGGTGGCGCTCGCCGCGGCGGCGCTGGCCCTGACCAGCCTCGGCATCATCGCCCTGATCGCCGGCACCGTGGTCCTCCTCTGCCTGCTCAGCTTCGCCGTCCAGCGCCTAGCCCGGCGGCGACGGCGTCCCCGGGTTCGGGGTCGGCAATGACCGCCGGCGCCACGCTCGACCGCGCTCCCCGTGCCCTGCCCACCGCCGTGGCCGCGACCCTGGCACTGGCGCTGGTGGGGGCCGGATGCGGCGCCGCCCATGCGCCACGACCGCTGAGCACCGCCCCCGCGACCCCCCGGATCGCCCCGATGGCGGCGAGCACGCACCCCGTCTTGCCGGTGGCCCGGCGGCACGCCGCCGGCGTAGCGGCGGCGCGGGCGCCGTTTGCCGTGGGCCTGCGGATCGAGACCTTCGTCGACGAGCACCGCCACCTGCGCCTGCCCGGGGGGCGCCTGCTGGGCCGCCGGCTGGTCACCCTGATCCGCTACCCGGCGCGAGGGCGGCCCGGCAGTGTCGACCTCGCCGGCGCAGCCCCGGTCCCCGGGAGGTTTCCCCTCGTCGTCTTCGGCCACGGCTTCGCCGTCACCCCGGCGATCTATGCCCGGCTGCTTCAGGCGTGGGCGGGCGCCGGCTACGTGGTCGTCGCCCCAGTGTTCCCGCTCGAGAACGCCAACGCCCCCGGCGGCCCCAACGAGTCCGACCTGATCAACCAGCCCGGCGACATGAGCCTGGTCATCTCGCGCATGCTCGCCGCGAGCGCCAACCGAAACAGCGCCCTGGCCGGGACGATCGACCGACGCGCCATCGCCGTGACCGGTCAGTCAGACGGTGGCGAGACCGCCCTCGCCACCGCCTACTACGCCCAGTTTCGCGACCGCCGGGTACGCGCCGCGGTGATCCTCTCCGGTGCCAACATCCCCGGCGTGGGCGCGATCGGCTTCCCGTCTGCCAGCCCGCCCCTGCTCGCCACCCAGGGCACGGCAGACTCGATCAACCCACCGAGCTTCACCCGTGCCTTCTTCGACATCGCACCCAGGCCGAAGTTCCTGCTCACCCTCCTCGAGGCGTCGCACCTCGGCCCCTACACCGATGCCCAGCCCCAGCTCGGGATCGTCGAGCGGGTGACGACCGCCTTCCTCGACCGCTATCTCAAGCACGCCGCCGGGTCAGCCGCCCAGCTGACCGCGGCCGGCCACGTCCCGAGAGTCGCGACGCTCCGAGCCGATCCCTGAGGTGACGCGAGCCGGCGCCCGGCGCCCAGTGGGTCGATATCGTCGGGCCCCGTGGCGCGCCTCCCTCGGCAACTCCCCGTCACCCTGGCCGCTGCCGCGGTGGCCCTCGGGGCCTGCGGCGCGAGCAGTACGACGCCCGCCGCGCCCTCGCCTCCGGCGGCGACGAGCACCGCCAGGACGGCGGCCGCCCCGATCGACTGGCCCGAGTTCGGCTCGAACCCCCAGCGCACCAACGCCTCGGATGCCGCGACCGGGATCGGGGCGGGCGACCTCGCCCGGTTGACCCGCCGGCGGGTGGCGCTGCCGGGGACGGTGGACTCCTCACCGATCTATCTCCACGGCGTCACCGTGGCCGGCGCCTCCCGCGACGTGTTCGTGATGACCACGACCTACGGCCGCACGCTGGCGGTGGACGCCGCCGGCGGACAGATCCTCTGGGAGTTCACTCCGCCTGCCCTGCGCTCCTACGAGGGCAGCCCCCAGATCACCAACGCCAGCCCGATCGCCGACCCGCATCGTCGCGCCGTCTACGCCGCCTCCCCCGACGGACTGATCCACAAGCTCGCCCTGGCCGACGGGCGCGAGCAGGCCGGCTGGCCGGTGGCGGTGACCGTTTCCCCGACGCGGGAGAAGATCGCCGGATCGTTGAACATCGCCGGGCGGGCGCTCGTGGTGGTGACTGGTGGCTATTACGGCGATCAGCCGCCCTATCAGGGCCACGTCGTGACCATCGACCGGGCCAGCGGACGGCGCCTGCACGTGTTCAACTCGCTGTGCGCCGATCGCCGCCGGCTGATCGTCCCGGCCAGCTGCCCGGTCAGCGACTCGGCGATCTGGGCGCGCGCCGGCGCCGTGGTCGAGCCCGGCGGACAGCGGCTGCTGGTGGCCACGGGCAACGCTCCCTATGACGGACACACGAGCTTCGGCGACAGCGTGCTCGAGCTGACCACCGCCGGCCTGCGCCTCGGCCAGGCCTACACCCCGACCGAGCAGGCGAGCCTCAACGCCACCGACACCGACCTCGGGTCGAGCGCGCCGGCGCTCCTGCCCGGAAGCCTCGCCGTCATCGGCGGCAAGGACGGGATCCTCCGCCTGCTCGACCTCACCCACCTCGACGGCCGCGCCCGTGCCCGGCCCCTGCGTACCGGCGGCGAACTGCAGCGCATCGACGGGCCGGGCCGGGCCCAGCTTTTCAGCGCCCCCGCCGTCTGGCACCGGATGGTGTTCGTGGCCAACTCGGGCGGCCTCGCCGCCTACGCCCTGCGCGGCCGCCGTCTGCACCTGCGGTGGAGCGCCGCCGGCCACGGCTCGAGCCCGATCGTCGCCGGGGGCCTGCTCTGGGCCTACGATGTCGACGCCGGCAAGCTCGACGTCTACCTCCCGGCGTCAGGGCGCCTCCTGGCCAGCCTCGACGCCGGGCCCGGCCACTGGAACAGCCCGGTCGTCGCCGGCGGCCATGTCGCCCTCCCCGAGGGCAACGCCAACGATCACCGCACGAGCGGCGTGCTCGACCTCTACTCGCTCGGCTGAGACGGTCGTGGGGAACGTTGCCCGCGTGTAGATCGCGTTGCCGGCGCGGTTGAGGATCGCCCCACGGCCGTAGTTGGCGCTGTAGGCGTTGGTTCTCGCCGTGAAGTGGACGGCCGTCGCGGTCCGCGGCCGGCTGCCCAGACCCCGGGGGAGCCCGTCAACCAGCGGCGAGGCTAGGCGACGACCTCGACGCCCTTCCAGAACGCGTAGTGGTCCTTGATCTCGGCGGCGGCCTCCTTGGGCTGCGGGTAGTACCAGGCCGCGTCGGCGTTGGCCTCGCCCTCGACTTCGACCGTCTTGTAGCTGGCCGTGCCCTTCCACGGGCACACCGACTCGGTTTCGGACTCCTGGAAGTACTCGCTCTTCACCGAATCGGCCGGGAAGTAGTGGTTGCCCTCGACCACCACCGTCGCGTCGCTTTCGGCGAGGGTCACGCCATGCCAGATCGCCTTCATCCTGCCCTCCTGGGGGGTTGGTTGCTTGTGCAATCAGCTTACACGGCGGGGTGGCGGCGATCGGTAGTGTGAGCCCCCGGATCGACGCCCAAGGAGGGACACCATGAGCAACCTCGCCAGCCTGCTGAGCGCCGCCGCCGAGCGCAACGGCGACGGCGTCGCCCTGCGCCTCGACGACATCGCCGTCACCTACTCGGCGCTCCACGGCGCCACCGCCCACGTCGCCGGGCTGCTCGCCGCCGCCGGCGTCGAGCCGGGCGACCGTGTCGGCGTGATGCTCCCCAACGTCCCCTATTTCCCCATCGTCTACTACGGCCTCCTGCGGCTCGGGGCGGTGGTGGTCCCGATGAACGTCCTGCTCAAGCAGCGGGAGGTCGCCTTCTACCTCGGCGACTCCGAGGCCACCGCGCTCTTCGCCTGGCACGGGTTCGCCGAGGATGCCCAGGCCGGCGCCGCCGCCGCCGGGGCGGCGTGCACCCTGGTGGCGCCCGGCGAGTTCGAGCAGATGGTCGGCGCCGCCGCCCCCCGCCACGAGGTGGCCGAAGTCGGACCGCGGGACACCGCGGTCATCCTCTACACCTCGGGCACCACCGGGACGCCCAAGGGCGCCGAGCTCACCCACGAGAACCTCCGGCGCAACGCCGAGATCGCCGTCAGCCTGTTCGCCATCGACGGCGACGCCGTGACCCTCGGCGCCCTCCCCCTCTTCCACTCCTTCGGCCAGACCTGCGCCATGAACGCCACCATCGCCGCCGCCGGCTGCCTCACCCTGATTCCCCGCTTCGACCCGGCCAAGGCCCTGGAGATCATCCAGCGCGACGCGGTCAACGTGTTCGAGGGGGTGCCGACGATGTACTCGGCCATGCTCAACCTCCCCGGCCACGGCGACTACGACACCGCCACCCTCAGCGTCTGCGCCTCCGGCGGTGCCGCCATGCCGGTCGAGCTCATGCGCGGCTTCGAGGCCGAGTTCGGCTGCAAGATCCTCGAGGGCTACGGCCTCTCGGAGACCTCGCCGGTCGCCTCGTTCAACCACCCCGACCGCGAGCGCAAGGCCGGCTCGATCGGGACGCCGATCGAGGGCGTGGAGATGAAGGTCGTCGACGACGACGGCCGGACCCGGCCCGCCGGCGAGGTCGGGGAGATCCTCATCCGCGGCCACAACGTGATGAAGGGCTACTGGCGCCGACCTGACGCCACCGCCGAGGCGATCGACGCCGCCGGCTGGTTTCGCACCGGCGACATGGCGGTGGTCGACGACGACGGCTACTTCTTCATAGTCGACCGCAAGAAGGACATGATCATCCGCGGCGGCTACAACGTCTATCCCCGCGAGATCGAGGAGGTCCTCTACGAGCACCCAGCCGTCCGTGAGGCGGCGGTGGTCGGCGTCCCCCACCCCGAGCTCGGCGAGGAGATCGGCGCCGCCGTCGCCCTGCGCGACGATGCCACCGCGACCCCCGAGGAGCTGCGCGACTTCGTCAAGGAGCGCCTGGCCTCATACAAGTACCCCCGCCGGGTCTGGTTCGTCGACGACCTCCCCAAGGGCCCGACCGGCAAGATCCTCAAGCGCGAGATCGACATCCCGGCCTGAGCGCGGCCGGGCCGGGTCAGGCCTCGGCCGCGGCGGCCAGGCCGAACGGCGTTCCCTCCGAGTCGCGGCACACCGCCCAGGCCGCGCCCGGATGGACCACGCTCCCCCCGAGCTCGCGGACCCGCTCGAGGCTGGCGGCCATGTCGGCCACCGTGAAATAGGGCAGGGAGAACGAGTCGCCCGGTCCTCGGCCCCGCTCGTGCACCCCGACGGCCGGCCCGGCCGAGCGCAGCTGCCATCCCTCGCCCTCGCCCGCCTCCCGCGGCTCGAGAGCCGCTCCGAAAAGGCCCCCCCAGAAGCGCAGGGCCCGCTCGACATCGTCGGCCGGGAACTCGACCAGGGCGAGGGGGGAGGGCTCCGGCGCCATGACCACACCCTAGCGGCGGTCGCCCCCCGGCCGGTCCGGCGCCCGGTAGCCTGAGCGGCACCGTGCGGCGAAACGACGTTGCCATCCTCAACCGCACCACGGTGATGACCGACCCCGAGGCCGAGGCCATCGTCGCCGCCCTCCAAATCCAGATCGACCGGGACTTCGCGCCGGCCTGGGGAATCACCGCCCGCCTGGTCTTCGTGCCCACCACCGAGCTGACCGGTTGGGAGGAGAAGTGGAACATCGTCCTCCTCGACCACAGCGACCAGCCCGGCCCCCTCGGATATCACCAGCTCACCCCGGACGGGCTACCCCAGGGCAAGGTCTTCGTGGCCGACGACCTCAAGTACCACGTCTGTCCCTCGGTCACGCTCTCCCATGAGCTGCTGGAGACGCTCGGAGACCCCCACAGCAATCTCCTCGTGCGCGACTCCACCAAGGACGGCTCCCCGTTCTTCGCCTACGAGAACTGCGACCCGGTCGAATCCGACGAGCTCGCCTACGAGATCGACGGCGTCCGGGTCAGCAACTTCGTCCTCCCCCGATACTTCGACCTCGGCGCCACCGACGGGCCCTTCGACTTCCTCGGCCACCTCTCGAGGCCCCTCTCCACCGCGCCCGACGGCTACCTGAACATGCTCGACACCGAAACCGGCCAGGTCATTCCGGTGAAGCTCTCCGCCGCCGGCCGGGTCGAGCCGGCCTTCCACCAGCCCCGCCGGCCGGGCAACGGCAGCCGCCGCCAGCGGCGCAACACCCCCCGCCCGGCGTGGAAGCCGTCCAAGGCCTGAGCCGCCGTGTATGACCCCTCCGAGTACGGCGAGAAGGTCGGCGCCGACTACGACCTCCTCTATCCCGAGGCTCACCTCGACAGCGCCCCCACCGTCGCCGCCCTCGCCCGCCTCGCCGCCACCAACGGCTCGAGCCGCTCGATTCTCGAGTTCGGGATCGGCACCGGCCGGCTCGGGCTCACCCTGCTCGAGGCCGGTTTCACCGTCGCCGGGATCGAGGGGTCGGAGGTGATGCTGGCTCAGCTGCGGGCCAAGCCCCGCGGCCGGGAGATCGACGTCGTGGTCGGCGACTACGCCACCGCCCGCGTCGACGGCGCCTTCTCGGTGGTCGTGCTCCCCTTCAACGGCATCTTCGGCCTCCCCACCCGCCAGTCCCAGATCGACTGCTTCGCCAACGCCGCCCGCCACCTCGAGCCCGGCGGGTGCTTCGTCATCGAGGCCTTCGTCCTGCGACCCGAGCAGCTCGGCGGCGAATGGACGATGCGCCCCCGCTCGATCGAGCACGAGCACGTCGAGCTCGAGCTCTCCCGCTACGGCCCGGCCCCCGATCACGTCGAGCGCACCCTCGTCCACCTGCGCCCCGACGGCGTCCGCTTCCTCGCCCTCACCGACAACTACGCCTGGCCGGGCGAGCTCGACCTCATGGCCGCCGCCGCCGGGCTGCACCTCCGTGCCCGCCACGGCGGCTGGCTCGGCGAGGGGTTCGACGTCTCCAGCCGCACCCACGTCTCGATCTACGAGGCGGCCCAGCCCGCCCAATAGGTGCCGAGCCCGGGGACGCCGCGGACCCTCGCAAACGGCGCGCCCTCACCTGACCCGCTCGGCCAGCCCGAGCCGGCCCGAGACGAACCCGCACAGGGCGTCGCCGTCCCACGCCCCCATCCAGAAGCGCAACGGCCACGGGGCGTCGAGGTCGACGGCCGGGCCCGGCAGATCGCCCTCGAGCCATCCGGCCCCACCCCACTCCCCGACGGCGAAGGCGTAGGACACCCGCATCCGCGCCACCGCTCCCAGGGCGGCCCGCCGCCGCTCGAACCCCGCCGCGCCCACCCGGTCGCCGGCCGACCGCGCCGCGGCGAGCGCCCGCTCGATCGCCTCGGCCCGGGCCAGCCGGTGCTCCAGGAAGTCCTCGATGCCGGTGGCCCGGGCGATCTCCGCGCTCACTGCCACCCCGCGCTCGATTCCCCCGCCCGCCCGCCGGGCCGGGGCGTCGGGCGCGGCCTCGAGCGGCGAGCCGTCCTGCGCGTCGAGGCGGTCGCGCCGGCCCAGGCGCACCCCGGCCCCCTCCACGGCCAGCTCGAACGGGTCGATCACCTCGGTGCCCGGGGTGCCCAGCAGCCCGTTTCGCCCTTCGAAGCGCGGCGCCCCCACCAGCCTGACCGCCGCCCCCGTCAGCGGGTGCTCGACCGCCCGTCCCTCGCGGCTCGCCCCGGTCACCCGCACCCCCACCTCCGGCCCCGGCCGCCGGCCGGCGCCGCGGGGCCCGAAGCGGATGACCCGGTCGAGGTCGGGCTCCCCGGGGCAGGCGAAGGTCGTCCCGCTCACCCCCCGCGGCTCGTCGAACGGATCGGGGTCGGTGGCCAGCCGACATTCGAACCACCCGCCGAAGTCGAGCTCCAGCATCAGATGTCCAGCCCCCCGGTGGCGGCCACCAGGCGCGACGCCAGCCCGACGTTCTCGGCCAGGGCGGCCAGCCGCGGCGGGCCGCCGTCACCGGCGACGGCGCCCAGCCCGGCCGCGGCCCCGGCGAGCATGCCCCCGAGCAGGGCCCAGCTCTCCCGCCGGTCCTCGCCCAGCCGGATCCCCGGGTCCCAGGCGAAGGTCGGCCCGCACGACCAGCCCGGCGCCGCCTCCCCCACCGGGAGCTCGGCCAGAACCTCTCCCAGCGGTCGCAGCACCCCGGTCATCAGGCCCTGGGCCACCCGGCGGGCGCCCACCGCCGCCCGCGGGCCGGCCGCCAGCAGCGGGTGGTAGAGCTCGAGGAGCAGGGTCATCGCCTGATAGACGGCGGCGAACGCGCCGGCCACCACCACCGTCCGCGGATCGCTGACCAGGGTCCCCTCCCCGTCCCCGTCCCCGTCCCCCTCCCCGCGCCCCGGCCCCGCCCCGGCGCCCGCCGCCTCGCCTGACCCGGCGCCGGCGGCCGGGGCGAGGATGGGGTCGCTGACCACCTGCTGCGCCGGGTCCAAGCCGGCGTCCTCGCGCCCGAGCTCGGCCTCGATGGTGAGCAGGCGGGCCAGGTGGGAGTCCGGGTCCTCCGCGCCGAGACCTGCGCCCTGGCCGACGATGGCGTCGATCACCTCCAGGGCCGAGGCCGCGTCGGTGACCGCCGGGAAGTGGGCGGCCCCGCTGATGCGCCACCCGTCGACCACGTCGAGGGCAGGCTCGCGGACGACCGCCTGGCCCTCGGCGGCCAGCCGGCCGATCTCGCCCTTGATCGACGCGTAGTGGCCCGAGATCGTCCCCACGCCCGCGCCCGTCTCCACGTTCACGCCCTCCCCCGCTCCGGGGCCGGCTGCGGCCCCGTCCACCCGGGCTGCGCCGGCCTCCTGGCGCTCGAGGCCGATGAAGCGGGCGAGGCTGCGGGGCCCGAAGCGCTCGAGCACCAGGGCCTCGCGGTCATCGCCGCCCGGGGGCGAGTCGGCGCCCGCCAGCGGCGAGCGAGCCCGGCCGAGGCGCCCTCCGGGGAGGCCGGGCCGCACCAGCCAGGGCGCCGCCCCGACGGCGATCAGGAGGTTGCTGACCGCGGCGAGATGGGCCATCTCCTCGCGGGCGATGGCCAGGAGCGTCCGCTCCCAGCCGCGGATCCGCTCGAGCTGGAGCAGGCCGAGCCCGGGACCGGGCCGGCGGCGGAGCGAGGCGGCGGCGAAGAGGTACTGGAGGAGGACGGCGTGCTCGAGCTCGGCCGCCCGCTCGAGTGCGTGGACGAGGTCCGCCGGGATCTCGTCATCCATCCCGGCGGCTCGCGCCCTCCCGAGCGTGGAAGTCGGCGGCCACGGCGTCCATGAGGAGCTCGTCCTCGCGGGCGCCGGTCGAGGCGGCGGCATTGCGGCGCCGGCCGATCACCTTGAACCCGGCCTTCTCGTAGGCCCGAATCCCGGCCTGGTTGGAGGGGAGCACCGAGAGCAGGACGTTTTCGAGCCCGATCACCTCGAAGGCCCACTCGAGGGTGAGCAGGGTGGCGTCGCCGCCGATCCCCTCGCCCCGGCGGTCACCGATGAGGATGCCGAAGTCGGCCCGCCGGTGACGGTGGTCGATGCTCATCAGGGCGAGGGTCCCGACCGGCACGGCCTCGGCGGTGGCGTAGACGGTGAAATGGGCGGCGGTCGGCTGCTGGCCGGTCGAGGCCGCGCCGGCCTCGGTCACCCACTTCTCGGCCGCCTCGACCGTCCAGATGTCGATCGAGGAGAGGCCGCGGCGGACCTCCCGGTCGTTCCACCACCGGGCGTAGAGGGCGGCGAGATCGGTCCGCAGGGGTCCGAGCGCGGCGCGCGGGCCGGCGAGCAGGAAACTGACCTCGACTTCACTTCTCGCCACAGGTGCTCACGCTATCGCCTCGGGGTGTGTGGTGGGTCGAACCGTCGCTCGGGCCGGGGCTCACCACGGGCATATGATGGGAGTGCCAACAACTTGGACAGGAGACCGCGCATGCCAGGAGACGAGTCGACGCCGGCCGCATCTTCATCGTGGGAGGAGGAGCTCAAGAAGAAGACCGACCCCGAGGAACGGCACGAGTACGCCAAGACGGTGATTCATGAGCCGCTGGCCGAGGCCGCGAAGCGGGCCAAGCGGGTGGCCGAGCTCGAGAAGGAGCAGGGCGGGGAGAACCATCACGCGGCCACCACCGCCGAGCTCATCCAGCCGATCCTCGGGATGTGGCACCACTGAGCACCCCTCGGCCCGGGTCACGGTGCTCCGCCCGGGGCGAGCCGGGCCGACTCTGACTCAGGGTCGAGTCCGCGCTGGCGGGCGAGGTCGACCGCCTCCTCGACCAGCGTCCGGCCCTGCGGGCGGTGCTCGAGCCGGCCGCCGAGGAGGTCGCGGTAGGCGAGGGCCCCGCGGATGAACCAGACCACGGCGCCGCGGTCGCGATCGTCGAGGAGGGCCTGCTCGAGGAGGGTGGCCGCCTCCTCCTCGGCACCCATGGCCAGGGCGAGCAGGCCGAGTGGTCGCGACACCGAGCCCCAGGCCGCCCAGCCGGTCTCCATGGTGGCGCAGCGGGCGGCGTAGGGCTCGAGCAGGCGGCGCAGGAGCGCGGCATCGGCGACATCGCCGAGGGCGTGGGCGGACTCGGCGAGGAGGACCAGGGTGGCCAGCCAGTCGTGGGTCGGGGGAATGAGGGAGAAGTCGACGCGGGCGCAGGCCTCGAACTCGATTCGCGCCTCCGCCGAGCGGCCGAGCCCGACGAGCAGGCGGGTGAGGGCGGCGCTCCAGATCGGCCGCCCGGGGTAGCGGGTGGCGCACTCGCGCAGCGCGTCCTCGTCGGCCTCCTCGAAGCGGTCGGTGGCGTGGGCGATGAGGAAGCTCTGGAGGGCCTGGGACTCGATCGCCGACGGATCGGATGCCTCCTCGAGGGCCCGGGCCTGGGCCCGGAGGACCTCGGCCTCGGCGAGGCGGCCGTCGAGCACCCGGAGCATGGCCTGGACGACGAGCAGCGACCACTCGAACCAGGGCTGGTGCAGGCCGGCCAGGGACTCGGCGTACTCATCGAGGGCGACGGCGGCCTCGGCCGCGCGGCCGAGCTCGAACAGGGCGAGGAAGCGGTGCATCTGGGCCCGGGCCAGGCTCTCCTGGCTGCCGGCGCGGTCGCGCAGCTCGATCGCCTCGACGGCCAGGGCCAGCCGGTCCTCGAGGCTCTCGGGCCGCCCGAGCACGGCGGGGGCGATGCGCAGGATGGAGTCGAGGGTGGCCGGGTCGGCGAGGCCGCGAGCGATGGCCAGGGCCTCCTCGAGGAGCGCCTCCCGTCGCTCCTGGGACTCGAGCGGGTCGAGGCGGCTGGCCAGGAGGGCGAGGGTCTGGGCCCGGAGCACCTCGGCCTCGGGCTCGAGCCCGGCCAGGGCCCGGTCGAGGAGCGAGATCGCCTCGCGGTCGATGATGCCGTAGCGCTGCCACTTGGCGAAGCCGAGCGCGGCCCGGGCCAGGACCTCGGGGGCGTCGAGCTCGCCGGCGAGCTCGGCGGCGGCGACGTAGCGCTCGCGGGCCCGGTCGATGTCGTGGACCCGCTCGAAGGCGTCACCGAGCTCGAGCAGCACCCCGCACCGGCGGTGGGGGTCGGCCGCGGCGAAGTCCATGGCCAGGAGGGCCCGCTCGTAGTGCTCGATCGCCTCCTCGTGGGCCAGCGAGGTCGACGCCCGGCGGGCGGCCTCGAGCGAGTAGTCGATCGACGGCTCGGGCCCGACGATCTGACGGGCCATGAAGTAGTGGTGGGCGAGCTCGGCCGGCGGGCTCGTTCCGGCCGCCTCGAGTGTCCGCCCGATCGCCGCGTGGAGGCGGACCCGCCGGCTGGCGCTGAGCTGCTCGTACTGGGTCTCGCGGACGAGGTTGTGGGTGAAGGCGAACGAGTCGATCTCCCCCGGGACCTCGGAGACCACGCCCATGGCCAGGAGCTCGTCGATCGTCTCGAGGAGGACGTCGGCGTCCTTGGCGAGCACGGCCTCGAGCACGGCGAGGCGGAAGCGCTGGCCGACGACGGCGGCCACCGCCAGGAGGTCGATGGCCGGCTTCTCGAGCGGGGCCAGCCGGCGAAGGATGACCTCCTTGACCCCCTGGGGCACGCCGAGCGCCTGGATCTCCCGCCCGGTCATCGCCGCCGCGGCCGCTCCCCCGCCGATCGAGCGCAGCATCTGGTCGATGAAGAAGGGATTGCCCCCGGTGTGGCTGAGGAGCTTGCGCACGAACGCCGGCTTGGGTGCCGCCGGGCCGTCGGCCCCGACCAGGCGCACCGTGTCGCGGGCGTCGAACCCGGTGAGGGCGATCTGGTCGAAGCGGTAGTCGCGGCGCAGGTCGGCCAGGAGCCCGGCCAGCTCGTCGCCGGCCTCGACGTGACGGAACGTCCCCACCACCATGAGCCGGGAGCCGGCCAGCGAGCGCAGGACGTGGCGCAGGAGGGAGAGGGTCGGCTTGTCGGCCCAGTGGAGGTCGTCGACGAGGAGGAGCACCGGCCGGCTGAGGGCGAGGCGGCGCAGGACGGCGCACACCGCCTCGAACAGGCGGAAGCGGTCGTCGCCGGCGTCGGGCGAGACCGCGGTCGCCCCGCCCGGGCGGGCCCCGAGGCGAGGGATGAGCCGCCCGAGCTCGAGCGACTCGACCGGAAGCTCGGCGATCAGGGAGTCGACGTCGACGTGGTCGAGGTACTGGCTCAGGGCCTCGACGAAGGGCTGGTAGGAGGAGATCGCCTCCTCGTCGCAGCGGCCGTAGAGCACGGCGGCCCCGGCGTCGTGGACCTCGAGGGCGAAGCGGGCGCCGATGTAGGTCTTGCCCATCCCGGCCTCCCCGGTGACGAAGACCAGGCGCGGCTCGGCCCCGAGCTCCTCCCAGCCGGCGCGCAGCCGGCCGAGCCCGTCCTCGCGCCCGACGAACTCCCGCCCGGCGACGGCGGCGATGAACGGCGGCAGCGGAATCGGGCCGTCGGGTCGGGGCCGGGTGGCGGCGACCCCGGTGGGGGCCATGACCGGTGTCGGGTGGGCGAAGCTCCCGGCGACCCCGACCCCGCTCTCCCCGACTCCGGCGGCGGCCACGAGGGCGGCCCGGGCGAGGTCGCCGGCGGACTGGAAGCGGTCGGCCGGGTCCTTGGCCATGGCCCGGGCGACGACGGCGTCGAGCTCGGGCGGGGTCCCCGGGGCGAGGGCGCTCGGGACCGGGGGGGCCATGCTGAGGTGGGCGAAGATCTTGGCCACCTCCTGGTCGCGGGGGAAGGGGACGGCCCCGGTGAGGAGTTGGTAGAGGACGCAGCCGAGGGCGTAGACGTCGCCCCGGGCGTCGACCGGGTTGCCGCTGACCTGCTCGGGGGCGATGTAGTCGAGCGTCCCCACGAATCCGCCGGTCGCCGTCATCCCCCCGCCGCCGAAGTCGGTGACCCGCTTGGTCAGGCCGAAGTCGGTCAGGTAGAGGTGCTCGTTGGGGTAGGCGCCGGTGACCAGGACGTTGGCCGGCTTGACGTCGCGGTGGACGAGACCCCGCTCGTGGGCGGCGTCGAGGGCGGCGGCGATCTGGGCGACGATCCGGGCGGCGTGAGCGGGAACGAGGCGCTGACGGGAGCGCAGGAGGACCCCGAGGTCCTGGCTCTCGACGAAGCGCATGACGATGTAGAGCAGGCCGTCCTCGTCGCCGACCTCGTAGATGGGGATGACGTTGGGGTGCTCGATCTGCGCCGCCAGCGACGCCTCCTGCTCGAAGCGGGCGCGGAAGTCGCCGTCGCCGGCCAGCTCGGGCATGATCACCTTGACCGCGACGGTCCGCTCCGGCCGCTGCTGGCGGGCCTTGTAGACGAGGCCCATCCCGCCGCGCCCGGCGAGCGACTCGATGCGGTAGCCGGCGAAGAGGTCCCCCGGCGCCAGTTGGCGAACGCCGTCCTGCACCCGCCCAGCTTAGCCTCCGCATCGTCGGCGGCCGGACGGCGTGTCGGGCGTCGACGGGCGGACGCCGGGAAGTACGGTTAGAGCGCCGATGGAGCTCGCCCCGACCCGTCCCAATGTCGTCCTGCGCCGCCAGACGGGAGGCGAGCCAGTGGTGGTCCTCGCCTTCCCCTACGACCCCCACATCGTGGCCGCCGTCCGGGGGATCCCCCACCGCCGCTTCGACTGGGACTCGCGCGAGTGGTCGGCGCCGGTCGACGACTGGACCGGGGTTCACGTGGCCGAGGTCCTCAGCCGGTTTCCCGAGCTGACCACCAGTCCGGGGGTCGACGCCTGGCTGGGGGCGATCGAGGAGCGGTGGATCGGGCGGGTGACCACCGCCCGCCACGACGGCCGCGGCTGGCTCGTGCTCGACACCCGGGCCGGGCGGGTCCCGCCGGTGCTGGCCGAGGGGGCGATCGCCCGGGCCGACGGCCGGCTCCTGGTGGCGATCACGGCGGCGGCGGCCGAGGAGCTGCGCGAGCAGGCCTCGGCCCGGCTGGACGCGGCGGCCGAGCGCTGCCTGGCCGCCGCCGAGCTCGGCGACGTCCCTCCGCCGGCCCGGCTGGTGCTGGCCGACGGGGTCGACGGCCTGCGCCTGCGCCTCGACGTCCTCTGGGACCCTGCGGTCGGCGCGGCCTTCGCCGCCCTGCCAGGGACGAGCGCCGGGCGCATGGCGCCTGACCCGTGGGCCACGCCGGCCCTCGACGCCTTCCTCGCCCTCCACGAGGTCGAGGTCTCCCCGCCGGCCGTGGAGCTGCTCGCCGCCCTGCGCGAGGAGCACGAACAGGCGGCAGCCGCGGTGCGGAGCTCCCGCGCCACCAGCGCCCCGCCGATCCCCGAGGTGGCGGCGGTGCTCGGCGGTGAGCTCCAGCCCTTCCAGTGGGCCGGCGTCCGCTACGTCCTGGCCGCCCGAAGCGCCTTCCTGGCCGACGAGCAGGGGCTGGGTAAGACGCTCGAGGCTCTGGCTGCCGTCGAGGCCGACGGCGCCTACCCGGCGGTGGTGGTGTGCCCGGCGTCGCTGAAGCTCAACTGGGAGCGCGAGACGGCCAAGTGGCTGCCCCACCGCTCGGTGGCCGTGGTGGCCGGCCGGGGCGGGTCGCCGCCGGCGGTGGACATCGTCATCGTCAACTACGAGATCGTCGCCGCCCACCGGGAGGCCCTGGCCCGGCGGGCGCCGCGAGCACTGATCATCGACGAGTCCCACTACTGCAAGAACCCCCAGGCCAAGCGGACCCAGGCGGTCCGCCGCCTGTCGGCCGGGGTCCGGGCCGACGGGATGCGACTGGCCCTGACCGGGACGCCGGTGCTCAACCACGCCGACGAGCTGATCGCCCAGTTGCGGGTGATCGGCCGGCTCGGGGACTTCGGCTCGGGCGCCCGCTTCTCGCGCCAGTTCCAGGGCGACCGCAGCGAGGAGCGCCTGCACTGGCACCTGCGCCGGCGCTGCTTCGTGCGCCGCCTCAAGCGCGACGTCCTGCCCCAGCTGCCGGCCAAGCGCCAGGTGGTGGTGCCGATCGCCCTCTCCAACCAGGCGGAGTACCGCCTGGCCGAGCACGACGTGATCGCCTGGCTGCGCTCCCAGCCGCTCGACCTGTCGACCCTCAACGCGCGCATCGCCTCGACCCTGCGGGCCGAGCGCCTGGCCCAGCTCGGCACCCTCCAGCGACTGGCCGCCCGGGGCAAGCTCCACGGGGCGCTGAGCTGGATCCACGATTTTCTCGCCTCGGGGGAGGCGCTCGTCGTCTTCGCCCGCCACGTCGAGGTCCAGCAGGCGGTGCTCGAGCGCTTCGCCTGGGCGGCACATCTCCGGGGCAGCGACTCGATCGCCGCCCGGGAGGAGGCGATCGCCGCCTTCCAGCGACCGGACGGCCCGGCCCTGATCGTCTGCGCCACCCGGGTGGCCGCCCAGGGGATCACCCTGACCCGGGCCTCGAACGTCGCCTTCCTCGAGCTCGAGTGGACGCCGGCCATGCACGACCAGGCCGAGGACCGCTGCCACCGGATCGGCCAGCGCGACGCGGTCAGCGCCTACTACCTGCTCGCGGCCGAGACCATCGACGAGACCATGGCCCGCCTGATCGCGCACAAGCGGGGGGTGATCGACGCGGTGACCGACGGGCGGATCGCCGCCGGCGAGGGCCTGGTCGAGGCGGTGGTGCGCGAGCTTCGCGACGGCAAGCCGTTCCAGCACCTGCGTCCGGTGGCCTAGCGGCGCTCGATCTCGATCGTGCCGTCGCCCAGGGTGCGGGCGACGACGATGTCACTGGTCAGGGAGGGTGGGAAGAGGCCGTGGTCGACCACGCCGGGCATGGCGGCCAGCCAGGCGGCGAGGGCGAGAGGATCCTCGACCCCGCCCTGGTAGTCGGCGATCACCCCGCTGTCGGGGCTCGGCGGGACGTCGCGGAGCTCGACCGGGGTGAGGGCCCGGAGGGTGGCGGCCAGGCCGTAGGCGAGGAGCTCGAGAGGGACCGGGGGGCGCAGGGCGCCGACGACCTTCTCGGCGGAGGCGATGACCACGAAGCGGTCTGCCGCCGCGGCGACGATCTTCTCGCGGGTGTGGGCCCCGCCGCCGCCCTTGATGATCCAGTTCGCCGGGTCGATCTGGTCGGCCCCGTCGATGGCGATGTCGAGCCGGTCGAGCTCGTCGAAGGCGACGACCCGCAGGCCGAGCTCGGCCGCCGCCCGCTCGGTGGCCACCGAGGTGGCCACGCAGGTGATGTCGAGATCTCGGGCGGCGAGGGCAGGCAGGAGGTGGGCGACGGTGGATCCGGTGCCGAGGCCGATCCGGGCGCCGTCGGGCACGAGCTCGGCGGCGGCTTCGGCGGCCGCCTGCTTCTCGGCCTCGACCGGGCTGATGGGCTCCTGGGGCACGCGGTGACCCTAACGGGAATGCCGTTCCCCGCGCTCGACGGCGCATGCCTCCCGGTCCGGGCGCGACGCCGACCGGGGACGGGGCGTTAGTCTCGCGGCCATTGGCACTCGGAGACTGGGCATGTCGAGGCTGAGCGCCGGATGGCGGCGCCGGGCCGGGCGGGGGGGATCGCTGGCCCTGGTGGCACTGACCCTGCCCGCCGGCGCTTCGGGCGCCGCCCGCTGGTCGGATCCGGCGGTGCTCAGCCGCTGCCCCGGAGCCTCGGCCCCGCGGGTCGCCTTCCCGGCGGCCGACCCCCACACGAGCAGCGGGCCGGGCGCCATCCTCTGGAGCGGGGAGTGCCTGGCCGGCGGCGGGACCGGGATCGGCCTCGCGCCGATCGGCGCCGGGGACCTCGCGGGCCCGACTCGGACCCTCCCCGGGGGGCCGCTGGCGGCGACGGCGGCGACCGGCGACGGGCGGATCGTCATCGCCGGCGGCCTCGCGGCTCGCCCAGCCGGCGCCGGATCGGCGGGGTCCGGGCGGGCGGCGGCCGCGCCGAGCGTTGCCGCGGCCGGGGTGATCGAGGGCCGGGCCGGGTCGACCTTCGGTCCGCCCTCGGCCCTGCGGGCCCGGAACGCGCCGCTGGCCACCGCCACCAGCTATCTCGGCGACATCGCCGTGGCCACCGTCACCGGTGGCGGCCGGGTCCAGCTGCGCCTCCAGCGCCACGGCGCCCCCGGGCTCTCGGCGCCGCTCAACATGAGCACCCTCCGCCAGCCGGTGAGCGCGGTGGCCGTGGGCCTCGACTACCGGGGCGACGCCCTCGTGGCCTGGGCCCAGGGCGGGTGGATCAGCCGTCGGGTGCTGAGCTCGACGGGCCGGCTCGGGCCGGCCGAGCGGGTGGCGCCCAGCTCGCCCGGCCCCCACCTCGAGGCCCTGATCAGCGACGACGACCGCGGCATCCTCGCCTGGACCAGCGAGGTCAGGGCCGGCGCCCGCCTCGCCACCCGGGTCTACCTCGACGCCTCAGGCACCGGCGTCCACTTCGGAGCGCCGCGTCTGCTCGAGCAGTTCCGCCATCCGGCGGCGCCGG
>JAXDHJ010000073.1:0-2630 GCA_034664565.1 Solirubrobacteraceae bacterium | reverse complement strand
TCTATCGCTTCCCCTTGCCCCGGCGGCGTCCGCGCACGATGTAGCGGTCCGACGCCTTGCCCTTCTTACGCGTGCGGTAACCGAGCGTCGGCACGCCCCACGGCGTGACCGGATGGCGGCCGGCCGTGGTCGAGCCCTCGCCGCCACCGTGCGGGTGGTCGACCGGGTTCATCGCCGTGCCGCGCGTCTGCGGGCGCACGCCCATGTGTCGCTTGCGGCCGGCCTTGCCGACCTTCACGTTCTGATGATCGGAGTTGCCGATCGTCCCCACCGTGGCCCGGCACTCGGCGCGGACCAGGCGCATCTCGCCGGAGGGCAGGCGCACGGTGGCCATCTCGCCCTCCTTGGCCATGAGCTGGATGGCCACGCCGGCCGAGCGGCCGAGCTGGCCGCCGCGTCCGGGCTCGAGCTCGAGGTTGTGGATCACGGTACCGGTGGGCATCCGGGCCAGGGGCAGGCAGTTGCCGACCTGGATGTCGGCGGTCTCCCCCGACATCACCGTCATGCCCACGGTGAGGCGGGCCGGGGCGAGGATGTAGGCCTTGGTGCCGTCGCGGTAGTGGAGCAGGGCGATGTAGGCGGTCCGGTTCGGGTCGTACTCGATGGCCGCGACCCGGGCCGGGATGTCGTCCTTGCGCCGCTTGAAGTCGACCCGGCGGTAGAGGCGCTTGGCGCCGCCGCCGCGGTGGCGCGAGGTCTTGCGCCCGTAGGAGTTGCGTCCGCCGCTCTTGGTCAGGCCCTCGACGAGGGTGCGCTCGGGCTCGGTCTTGGTGATCTCCTTGAAGTCCGGGTAGGAGACGAACCGCCGGCCGGGGCTGGTGGGCCTGGGCTTGCGAATGGGCATTACTCGAGTCCCTCGAGGCCCTGGAAGATGGGGATGGTGTCGCCGGGGCGAACCTGGACGATGGCCTTCTTCCAGTTGCGGGTGCGCCCCCGGCTGATGCCCCGGCGCTTGGGCTTCGACTTCACGGTGATGGTGCGGACCTCGAGCACCCGGACGTCGAACAGCGCCTCCACCGCCTGGCGGATCTGCGTCTTGTGGGCGTCGGGGTGGACGCGGAAGGTGTACTTGTCGACCGCCGAGAGGACGTAGCTCTTCTCGGAGACGACGGGGCGGATGATGACCTGGGAGGGATGCATCAGACCGCGGCCTCCTCGGTGGCCGGGGTGGTGGTCGCCCGGGCCGAGAGGGCGGCCAGGGCCGACTCGGAGACGATCAGGGAGGCGGCGCCGATGATGTCGGCGATGCCGACGCTCGAGGTCTCGAGCACCCCGACACGCTTGAGGTTGCGGAAGGACAGGGCGGCGTCGGACTCCTCGGCGGCGAGGACGACCAGGGTGCCGCGCGGCTTGCCCCAGTCGCGCAGCAGGCCGTCCGCGGTCCGCGTCGAGGGGCCGTCGAAGGCGGCGAGGTCGAGCACGGCCAGGGTGCCCCGGTCGGCGTGGAGGGAGAGGGCGCAGCGGAGCGCCGCCCGCCGCTCCTTGCGGTTGACCTTGAAGGTGTAGGAACGGGGCTGCGGACCGAACACGGTACCGCCGCCGGTCCACACCGGCGAGCGCGAGGACCCGGCCCGGGCGCGCCCGGTGCCCTTCTGGCGCCAGGGCTTGGCCCCGCCGCCGGAGACCTTGCCGCGCGTCTTGGTGGCCGCGGTCCCGCGCCGGCGGGCGTTCAGCTCGGCCCGGACCGACTCGTGGACGAGCGGCCCGTTGAAGCGGGCGCCGAAGGCGGAGTCATCGAGGCTGACCGTGCGCCCGGTGGCGCCGAGGACGGGGGCGTCAGGCATCGGTGCGCACCTCGACGAAGCCGTTGCGCGGGCCGGGGACCGAGCCGCGGACGAGCATGAGGTTCTCGCGCGACCGGATCTCGACGATCTCAAGGCCCTTCTGGGTGACCCGCTTGTTGCCCATCTGGCCCGGGCCGCGGATGCCCTTGAACACCCGCGACGGGGTGGCCGAGGCGCCGATCGAGCCGGGAGCGCGGACGTTGTGGGAGCCGTGGGACTTGGGGCCGCTGGCGAAGTTGTGGCGCTTGATCGTCCCGGCGAAGCCCTTGCCCTTGGAGACGCCGGAGATCTTGACCCGCTGACCGGCCGCGAAGACGTCGACCTTCACCGTCTCGCCGATCAGGAGCTCGCCGGCCTCGTCACGGAACTCGACGAGATGGCGCATCGGCGGGGCGTCGGCGCGCTTGAGGTGGCCGAGCTCGGCCCGGGTGAGGTGCTTCTCCTTGGTCTGGCCGTAGGCCAGCTGGACGGCCTCGTAGCCGTCGCGCTCGTGGGTGCGGATCCCCGTCACGTGGCAGGGACCGGCCTCGAGGACGGTGACCCGGGCCACCGAGCCGTCCTCCTGGAAGACCTGGGTCATGCCGAGCTTCTTGGCGAGGATGGCCGCCATCAGGTGGCGAGCCGGATCTCGATGTCGACGCCGGCGGGAAGGTGGTCGAGGCGCTGGAGGGAGTCGACGGTCTTCGGCGTCGGCTGGTGGATGTCGATCAGGCGCTTGTGGGTGCGGATCTCGAAGTGCTCGCGGGAGTCCTTGTCCTTGAACGGCGAGCGGATCACGCAGTAGACGTTCTTCTCGGTCGGCAGCGGCACCGGCCCGGAGACGGTGGCGCCGGTCCGGGTCGCGGT
>JAXDHJ010000072.1:0-29677 GCA_034664565.1 Solirubrobacteraceae bacterium | reverse complement strand
ACGCCGAGCTCAAGGTCTCCCGGGCGCTCGAGCTGTTCAACAAGAGCGAGCACACCAAGACCGTCTCCGGCGTCGCCCGCTCCCTCGGAGCGCCTGACGTCGCCGTCGCCGCCCGCGCCGACGACGGTGCCCTGGTCGAGATCGTCGTCGCCTGGGAGCTCTGCTGGTACCGCTACGAGGTCGATCTCGCCGACGAGCCCCACGCCGTGAGGCTGCTCGGACAGGGCTACGAGCTCGAGGAGCTCGGCGAGGATCCCCTGGCCGCCAACGCCGTGGCCGACGGTCGCGGCGCGCTCGCCCTCGGCGCCGCTTGAGTCTCCGGCCCCGGCGCACCGGCCCGGCAGCGGCGCTGGGCCGACCGTCCCATCCTGGTGCCGCGGGACTGCGCCGGACCGGCCCCGGACGTCATACCTGCCGCGGGCGAACCACTATGCTGGCGCCGCGATGATCTACTGCGTGGTCCCCCCCGAGCTTGCCGACGAGCTGTTCGAGAAGCTGACAGCCCACTACGCCGACGATCCCAACGTCACGGTGATCATCGACCAGCGCAAGAACGCCCGCCGCGGACCCGCCGCCGAGGCGCCCGAGGGGCAGCGGCGCGAGGTGCGCGATCGCCGCCGCCGCCGCATCGCCGGCGACCTCCCCGCCCTCGAAGGCGAGTAGTCCATGTCCCGGGGCGCAGGGGCCGACCCGGCATCCGGGCGCAAGCTCATCGTCCATGTCGACGGTGGCTCCCGCGGCAATCCCGGACCGGCCGCCGCCGGCGCCGTCCTGCGCACCGCCGACGGCGAGGTGGTGGCCGAGGCGAGCCGGACGATCGGCCGGGCGACCAACAACGTTGCCGAGTACCGCGCCCTCCTGCTCGGGCTCGAGCGGGCGCGCGAGCTCGGCGCCACCGAGGTCGAGGTGATCAACGACTCCGAGCTGATCGCCAAGCAGGTGACCGGCCGCTACAAGGTCAAGCACGCCGACATGAAGCCGCTCCACGCCGCCGCCGCGGCCGCCCTGGCCGGGTTCGAGCGCTGGTCCATCCGCTCGGTCCCCCGCGCCGAGAACGCCGACGCCGACGCCCTGGTCAACGCCGCCCTCGATCGCGCCCGGGGCTCCTAGTTCACCGGCTGAGCGCTCTGCGCGATGGCCAGCATCTGCTGGTTGGTGAGCGAGTCGCGCAGGGTGTTGCTCAGCCAGTAGACCGAGCCCGACGTCCGCCAGGCGACGAGGCGGATGTGGCCGCCGTCGGCGTAGAGGTCGTAGCTGCGAGCGCCCACCCGGCGGGTCTGGTGCTGGCCGGCGAGGATCGGTGGGCTCATCCAGTCGGTCCCCTCGATCCCGTAGTACTCCCCGACCAGGCCGCGCGAGATCGAGATCACGTAGGCGTGGTGCTTGGCGCTCTGCTCGTCGCGCAGGGTGTAGGCCCGCACCAGGTCGGTGGCCCTGGCCGCGGCTACCCGCAGACGGGGAACGTAGAGCTTCAGCGGGAGGCCCACCGACGCCGAGTTGGCCAGGCCGATGTCCCCGGCCGACGTCGGGACGAGCCCGAGGCCTACCGCCGGGCGGCCGCCCCCCCGGCCGCCGCCGCCGCCGCCGACCTTGACGGCTCCGGGATTGGTGTAGAGGAAGTCGTTGACGGTGGCCGCCAACTGCTCGGGCGTGGCCGTCACGTAGGACGGTCCGGTGGTCGACTGGAAGGCGACCTGGCGCACGGGCCGCCCCAGCGAGAACAGGGCGAGGTTGATGAGGTGGACCACCGCGGTGCCGTAGATGTCGGTCCGTACCGCGTTCTGGAGTGCCTTGAGCAGCTTGTCCTGGTTGTTGAACAGGTTCTCCACCCCGACCTGCTGCTTGGCCTGGCGGATGAAGTCCTGCTGGCGGGCGACCCGCACATAGTCGCTGTCGGTATGGCGGTAGCGGGTGTAGTCGAGCGCCGTCTGGCCGCAGAGCTTCTGGTAGCCTGGCTTGATGTCGATGTTCGCGTAGTTGGTGGCAACCGTCCCGAGGTTCTGGTTGAAGTAGCGGCGGTCGACGAAGATGTAGACGCAGCCGATGGCGTCGATCACCTTGCGGAAGCCTTGGAAGTTGACGTCGATGATGTGGTTGATCTCCAGTCCCGGCAGCGTCGACTTGATCGTCTTGGCCACCAGGGCGGCCCCGCCCATGGTGTAGGAGGCGTTGATCTTGTCGGTCACCGTCCGGCCCCCCGGGGCGGCGATCTCGGCCTTGAGGTCCCGGGGGACGGAGAGCACAGCGGTCTGGCTCTGGTTGGGATCCATACGGACGAGGATCATGGTGTCGGAGTGCGGCGGTGAGCGCCGGTCGGTCTGGCTGCTCGACAGGGCCCGCTTGTCGTCGCCGATGATGAGGATGGTCTCCGCCGCCCCCGGTCCCACCGGGGTGATCTCCCCGAGGGCGTGGGGATCGATGGTCGCCCGGGGGAAATAGCTCTTGATGTGGCCGACCTCGAGCAGCACGGCGGCGACCGCGACGCTCGCCACGAGGACGACGATGAGCAGGCTGCCGATGAGGAATCGCTTGCGCGTCCCCCCGGCCTTTTGAAAGGGCTCGAACGGCATCGGTCAGCTCAGCACGGGCGGGACCCAGCCCAAGATAGAGGTCGACCCGCCTGCTCTGTCGCAGCCGGGTCACGGGGCAGAACTCGGCCGGGTCGTCGAGACCCCGCACGGGCCGACATCATAGAGCTACGATCACCGCTTGCTCAACGCGCGCAACAGGGAGCTTCTCGGCCTGATTCCCGCGGCTCTGCTGATCACCGGCGGTTTCGCGGCGATCTTCATCCAGAGCCAGAGCCGCCTGTCCAACGTCTCGCTGACCTACGGGATCTTCTTCCTGGCGCTCTGCGTCGCCGCCCACGCGGTCGTCCGCTACGCCCTGCCCCACGCCGACCCCTATCTCCTGCCTCTGGCCGCGGCCCTGGCCAGCTTCGGCATCGTGATGCTCTACCGGATCGATCCGACCCTGGCCCGCCAGCAGGCCCTGTGGTTCGTGGTCGGGTTGTTCCTCTTCGCCGTGACCATCGTCCTCCTGCGCGGAGGCCGCTATGCCGTGCTCGAGCGCTACCGCTACACCATCGCCCTGGCCGGGATCGTCGGGCTCGTCATCCCCCGGGTGCCCGGCATCGGACAGCAGGTCAACGGCGCCTACCTCAACATCAAGCTCGGGCCGATCGCCTTCCAGCCCTCGGAGTTCGCCAAGATCGCCATCATCGTCTTCCTGGCCTCCTACCTGCGCGACAATCGTCAGCTCCTGGTGACCGGCGGGCGCCAGTTCCTCGGCCTGGTCATCCCGCCGATGAAGCAGTTCGGCCCGCTGCTGGTGGTCTGGGGCGCCGCCATGGCCATGCTCATCCTCACCCGCGAGCTCGGGACCTCATTGATGTTCTTCGGGGTGATCCTCGCCCTCCTCTACGTGGCCACCGGGCGCCTCTCCTTCCCCCTCGTCGGCTTCGTCCTCTTCGCCGTCGGCGCCTGGTTGGTGGCCGGCCACGTGACCCACGTCCACGACCGGGTCCTCGCCTGGCAGCACCCGTTCGACCCCGCGCTCTACGCCAAGAATCCGGGCGGCAGCTACCAGCTCGCCCAGTCGCTGTTCGCCCAAGCCGACGGCGGCCTCCTCGGGACCGGCTTCGACCAGTCGCTCCTCGAGGTCACCAAGGGCCATCCGATCCTCCCCGTCCCCCAGAGCGACTTCATCTACGCGGTGATCACCAACGAGACCGGCCTGGTCGGGGCGTGCGGCCTCCTCCTCACCTACCTCCTGTTCGTCGCTCGGGGGATGAAGACGGCGACCCTGGCCCGCGACTCGTTCTCCAAGCTCCTGGCCGCCGGGCTCTCCTTCGTGGTGGCGATCCAGGTGTTCGTGATCGTCGGCGGTGTCACCCGGCTGATCCCCCTGACCGGGGTGACCCTGCCCTTCGTCGCCTACGGCGGATCCTCGGTGGTGATGAACTTCGTCCTGCTCGGTCTCCTGCTCGTCGTCTCAGACCGAGCCCGCCGACCCGACTGACGGCGGGCCGGCGCCGGCGCCGGCCCCAGGCATCGGGCGTCGGGCGCTTGCGCGGCCGGCTGCCTGACCGGCATGCTCATCAAGCTCATCCTCCTCGTCCTGCCCCTCGGACTCGACACCTTCGCCGCGTCGGCGGCGAGCGGATGGCCGGGGCTCGAGCTGCTCGCCGTCGGCATCGGGCTGCTCGGGGAGAAGCTCCTGGCGGCCTGATGTCGGGGCTGCTCCTTCGGCGCCGGCCCCGGATGGGTAGGCGGCGGGCGGGAGAAGCCTCGAGGCGGGCGCCGGGGCCGGCTAGCGTCGCCGGCCGGAGCCGAAGCTCTGCACCGGGGGGGCCACCGCCCGCAGTCCTCCGACGGCCTGGACGCGGTCGGGTGCGGCCACCGGCTCGGCCTGTTCGGGCCCGCCGGCCTCCCGCGGGTCGCCGCTCGGCAGTCGGGTCACGGTGGCGGCCGAGCCGGCGAGGTGCTCGGGGTCGAGTCCGCGCAGGGTTGCCACCAGCACGTTGATCGTCCCGCCGCCCCCGGCCGGCCGCTCGAGGCGGCCCCGGGCGAAGACCAGCGGCTCGGCTCGCACGATGTGGCGGTGGCGCTCGTAGACCGCGGGCGGGACGATCAGGTTGACCGTCCCGTGCTCGTCCTCGAGGAGCATGAAGACCACCCCGCTGGCCGTCTCCGGGCGCTGGCGGGCGACCACCAGCCCGGCGACGGAAACCGTACCGCCGTGGGGGAGGACGGCCAGCTCGCTGCTGGTCGCCACCCCGGCGAGGTGGGGGCGCAGGATGGCCATGGCGTGGTCGCCGATACTGACCCCGGTGGTCGCATAGTCGGCCAGCAGGTTCGCCCAGCGTCCGAGCTTGGCCAGCGTCGGCGTCTCGCCCACATCGAGGGCCAGGGCGAGCTGGGTCCCGCCGGGCACCCGCCGACCCGGGGCGGCGACGCCGAGCTGCCAGAGCGCCTGCCGCCGATCCCCGGCCAGGGCGTCGCAGGCGCCCGACCAGGCCAGCTGCTCGAGGGAGCCGCGGCAGGCGTTGGCCCGCCCGGCGAGCTCGGCCAGGCTGCGGAAGGGCCCACCCTCCCGGCGCGCGGCGACCAGGGTCTCGATCTCCTCCTCCCGCACGCCGCTGACATAGCCGAGACCGATTCGCACCGCCTGGCCGAACCCGCCGACCGGATGTCCCGCCTCCCCGCAGGCGGGCGCGGCGCTGGCCCCGCCGGCCGGCGGGGCCACCGGCTCGACGGTGCACTCGGCCTCGGAGGCGTTGATGTCGACGGCGCGAAGCTCGATGCCGCGCCGCTGGGCCTCGTGAACGAGGCTGTCCGGCGGATAGAACCCCATCGGCTGCTCGTTGAGCAGGGCGCAGAGGAACTCCGGGGCGTAGTGCACCCGCAGCCAGGTCGACTGGTAGGCCAGCAGTCCGAAGGCGGCGCTGTGGGCCTTGGGGAAGCCGAACCCGGCGAACCCGGCGACCATCTCCCAGACGCGGGCGATCAACTCGGGCGGAGCGCCGACGTGGCGCTCGGCACCGGCCCGGAAGCGCTCGCGGTAGCGCTCGATCGCCACCGTGGCCCGCTTGCGGCTCATGGCGCGGCGCAGGCCGTCGGCCTCCCCGGGGGCGAAGCCGGCGAACGCCTGCGCGACCTCGAGCACCTGGTCCTGGAAGATGATCGTACCCAGGGTCTCGCGCAGCACCGGCACCAGGGAGGGGTGCAGGCAGGGGGGCTCGTAGTCGGGATCCTCGCGCTGACGCTGGCGCCGCTCGATGTAGGGGTTGACCGCTCCGCCCTGGATCGGACCCGGCCGGATGATCGCCACCTGCACCGCGAGCTCCTCGAGGTTGGCCGGCCGGGTCCGGCGCAGCGACTGCATCTGCGCCCGGCTCTCGATCTGGAAGACCCCGGTGGTGTCGGCATCCTGGATCGCCGCGTAGGTCGGGCCGTCGTCGAAGGGGATCCGCGAGAGGTCGATCCGGGTCCCCCGGACCTGGGCGATGGACTCGACGCAGCGCTCGACCGCCGAGAGCATGCCCAGCCCGAGGAGATCGATCTTCAGGAAGCCGGCATCGGCGCACGAGTCCTTGTCCCACTGGACGAGCTGGCGGCCCTCCATCGCCGCCGGAACGACCGGGCAGCAGTCGATCAGCGGGCGGGTGGCGACGATCATCCCGCCCGGATGCTGGGAGACGTGGCGGGGGAGCCCGTAGGCCTCCTCGGAGAGGGACTTCAGCCACGCCCAGCGGCCGCTGCCGGCACGCCCGGGGCCGAGCGCCGCCTCCACGTCGCGCTCCACCCGCCGGGCGAAGCCGTCGGCCCCTCGCGCCACCCGCTCGATCTCGGCCGGCGGCAGCCCGAGCACCTTGCCGAGCTCGCGGATCGCCGCCCGCGAGCGAAAGCTCGGAAAGGTCGCCACCAGCGCCGCCCGGTCGCGTCCGTAGCGATCGTGCACCCGACGGATCAGCACCTCGCGGATGTCGCGGGGGAAGTCGAGGTCGATGTCGGGGAGCGAGGTCAGCTCCGGGTTGAGAAAGCGCCCCAACGACAGGCCGCTGGCGATCGGGTCGATGTGGGAGAGGCCGGTCAGGTAGCAGACGATCGAGGAGACCGATGACCCGCGACCCCGCCCCGGCGGCAGCAGGGCCCGGGCCGTGTCCGGCCCCCGCACCTCGACTGCCACCTCCCGAGCCAGCTCGAGCATGTCGTGGTGAAGCAGGAAGAACCCGGCCAGTCCCAGCGCCTCGATCACCCGCAACTCCTCTTCCAGGCGGTCCCCCGCCGCCGCCAGGCCGGCTCCCCCGTAGCGGTCGCCCAGCCGCGCCTGGCAGAGCTCCACCAGCCGTCGCTGGGCGGTCTGGTCCTCGACCCCCGGATAGCGGTAGCCGAGGTCCCCGACCAGGTTGAAGTCGAGCTGCTCGGCCAGCACCGCCGTCTCGGACACCGCCTGAGGATGCTCACGAAAGCGGGCGGCCATCGCCCCCGGCGTGGCCAGGACATGGCTCCCGTTGGCCCGGCGCAGGGGCTCGCTGGCCTCGAGGGTGACATTGTGGCGCAGGGCGACGAAGGCGTCCTGGAGGTGAACGCGCGAGCTCGCGTGGGCATGGATGTTGCCGGTGGCCACGCAGCGCAGGTCAAGTCGCCGGGCCAGGCCGGACAGGGCCCGGTTGCGGGCCCGGTCGTCCTGGAGGAAGGGGCGCTGGAGCTCGATCCGCAGCCGCTCGCGTCCGAAGGCCTCGAGCAGTCGCCGCACGCCCGGCTCGTCATGCACGCCGCGCTCGGCGCAGCCGGTCAGGCAGACGAGCCCCTCGGCGTGGTCGCCCAGGTTCTCCAGGCTGCTCGCCGCCGGCCGGAGGGAGGGCGAGCCCGAATCCCGGGTGTGGGCATGGGCGAGGGTGAGCAGACGGCAGAGGTTGCTCCAGCCGCGGGCCGAGGCGACCAGCAGGGTGACGTGACGGCCGTCGTCGAGACTCAGCTCGGCGCCGTGGATCGCCCGCAGGCCGAGCCCCTGGGCGGCGTGGGCGAACTCCATCGACCCCCAGACGCCGTCGTGGTCGGTCAGGGCCAGCGTCTGGTGGCCGAGCTCGAGCGCCGCGCCCACCAACTCCTCGGGCATCGACGCGCCGTCGAGGAACGAGTAGGCGGAATGACAGTGCAGCTCCACATACGCCGGGCCTTCTCGGGGTGGGCCGCTCACCGCTGTCGGAACCAGCTGCCGGCGAGGAGGTCGTGGAAGACGACGATGTCACGTCCCGTCTCGCTGACCAGCTCCCAGTAGCGTCGCCGCAGGGGCTGATCGGTCCACCAGCGATCCTCGATCAGCCACGACTCGCGCACCTGGGTCACCGTGTGGCGGTCGATCCGGATCGGCGTGCCGCCGGCATCGGCCTGTACCCGCGCCGCCCGCGCGCCGCCCAGGCGTCGGGCCCCGCTCATGACTCGAAGGGCGCGAGCATCACGCGCCGCTCGGGTAGGCGCGAGGCGAGGTCGACCGCCACCACCCGCAGGGCTGCCTCGGCACCCGCCGCCGCGCGGGCTTGGCGCACGGCCTCCCGCAGGCGCTCGCGACGCAGCTCGACGGCCGGCGCGATCAGCGACCGCTGGCCCCCGGTCGCCGCGCCGAAGCGCTCGGTCGAGAGGGCGAGCACCAGCGCCGGCGCCGGCAGCAGCTCCAGTCGCGGCGCCAGCACCAGGCGCATCCGCCGCGGGTCGGCCAGGGCCTCGCGAAAGGCAACCGACGTTCGCCAGCTCCCTCCGTCGACCAGCTTGGCGGCCAGGGTGGCCCCGCGCAGGGTGCGCCCCCGCCGCTCAGGGCGGGCGAGCAGGCGGTCGATCAGAACTCCCAGGGCATGCTCGAGCGCCGGGCCGTAGGACGACTCCTCGAGCTCGAAGGACTCGTAGAGCAGCTCCGCCGGCCGGCGCGGCCGGGGGCGATCGTCCTCGCCGCAGGCCAGCCGGTGGGCCTCCAGCCCCGCGGGCCCGAACCGATCGGCCACCGCCGCACGGGTCATTGCCGCCAGATCCCCCAGGGTGGCTATTCCCAGTCGCTCGAGGGTTGCCACCAGCGGTGCCGTGGCCGGCCGAGATGCCAGCAGGGACACCGGCTGGCCGCGGAGGTAGGCCCGGGCCCCCTCCCGGACGATCGCCGTCCGCCGCGGCCGGGTGGCCTGCGCGGCGGCCAGGGCGCAGAAGCGGATCGGTGCCGCCCCCACCCGCGCCGGGACGCCGACCGCCCGGCGGGCGGCCGCCGCCACGCGCTCCTCGGAGCCGCCGTAGAGCCCCCGCAGGCCCGACGCGTCGAAGTAGACCACCCCGGGACGTTCTGACTCGACCCCAGCCCCGATTCCCTCGAGCCTCCTGAGGATCTGCTCCCAGGCGTCGGCCACCGCGATCGGATCCCCACTCACCAGCTCGAGCTCCGGGCAGCGGGCGAGAGCCTCGCCGAGGGTCATACCCGCCCGCACCCCGAGCGCCTGCGCCGCCCCGGAAGCCTCGCCGATGGGCTGGCGACCCGCCGCCGAGCCGGCTGTCGGCGCCAGGGCGACGGCCCGTCCGGTCAGGGCCTCGAGTCCGCCCACGGCGACCACGAGCTCGAAGCGGGGGAGGAGGATGCAGACGATCATACGAACAGATGTTCGCATAGCGTTCGGATCTCTTCAAGGGCGGCGCGCTCACACCACCAGGCTGGGCGGCTCCCTTCCCTCGAGCACGGCGATCACGTTCTCGGCGCACAGCCGCGCCATCGCGTCCCGCGTACTCCGGGTCGCCGATCCGATGTGGGGGAGGAGCACCGTGTTGGGCAGGGCCACCAGCTCCTCAGCCACCCGCGGCTCGTCCTCGTAGACGTCGAGCCCGGCCCCGGCCGGGCGTCCGGCCCGCAGCCCCGCGACCAGCGCCACGGTGTCGACCACGCCGCCGCGGCAGGTGTTGACGAGGATCGCGCCCGGCTTCATCTCGGCCAGGCGAGCGGCGTCGATCAGGTGCCGGGTCGCCGCCGTCAGGCTGACGTGGAGACTGACGTAGTCGGACACCGCCAGGAGCAGGTCGAGGGGGAGCCGCTCGGCCCCGAGGCGGGCGGCCGCCGCCGCCATCGGCCGGGGCGAGGCGAAGACGATCCGCGGCTCGAAGCCGCCCAGCAGCGCCGCCACCCGCTGGCCGATCCGGCCGAAGCCAACCAGCCCGACGGTGGCCGCGGCCAGCTCGCGGCCGAGGAACTGCTCGGGCTCCCAGCCGGTCCAGCCCCCCCGGCGCACGACGGCGTCGGTCTCGACCAGGCGCCGGCCGGCGGCCAGCATCAGGCCGACGGCGAGCTCGGCGGTCGCGTTGGTCAGGACGTCGGGCGTGTTGGTCGCCCGCAGGCCCCGCCGGCGGACCTCGTCGACGTCGATGTTGTCGTAGCCGACGGCGAAGTTGGCCACCACCCGCAGCGTCTCCCCGGCCGCCTCGAGCAGCTCGCGGTCCACCGCCACCGTCGGGTCGGACACGATCGCCGCCGCCCCCCGGGCATGCTCGACCAGCCACCCGCGGTCGAGCGGGATCCCCCCGACCTCGACCTCGAAGCGCCGGCGCAGGAGATCGAGTCCGGCGTCCGGCAGCCCGCGGGCCACCACGACCCTCACGCCCGCGCCCGCCCAGCGCCGGGTCCGGCCGGGCGGGCCGGCCGGGCAAGGCGACCGTCCGGCGGATGAGTCGGGAAACCCGGCGGCGGCTGGCTTGCCGGCATCGCCGGGATCTTGCCCCACCCGCCCGGCGATGACAACCTCGGCGGCTCGGGGTGGGCTGTACACTTCGGCCCCACGCGGCTGTAGCTCAGTTGGCTAGAGCGGCTGCTTGCCATGCAGCAGGTCGAGGGTTCGAGTCCCTTCAGCCGCTTGGAGGAAAGCCCCGCTAGCCCGGGGCTTTTCTCTGTCTCGGGACGGTCCGGCTCAAGCCCCGGCCCGGTCCGTTCGCCGGCCCGCCGGCCGCCTCGAGCGCCTGCTCGTACTGGGCCCGGTCGAAGACGAAGGGACCGAAGCGGCTCAGGTTCCAGGTCGACCGGTGGGGCTGGGCGAACTCGCTCCAGGTGACCCGCGTCTCCTCGAGGCCGAGCCTGGCCTGCAGCGGCCAGCAGCCCGGGTCGCCGCATCGGCAGGCGAGCAGCGTCACCCGCTCGCCGTGAACGTAGAGCCTCGGGTCGGGGCCCTCGGCCGCGGGCTCGGACCGGCCGAGGAGGATGCTCGACGGGCCCCGGACCACCGCCGGCGGCAGCCCGCCGTAGGCCCCCGCGAGGGATGGGGTTCCCGACTGCTCGGCGGATGGCAACTCGGCTGCCCGGACCAGAGCGATCAGGCTCTCGCCGTTCACCTCCGGCACCGCCGCCACACCGTCCGGGGTCTGGAGCCAGCCGATGGAGAGCTCATCCATCGGCTAAGACTCCCACGCCCGCCGACGGCGGGCGGAAATAGTTTCCTGCGCCTGCGCCCGCCCGGCCCGACGGTCAGCGAGACCTCGTCGCTCGGGGCGGGGACCCCCGACTCGGTGGTGGTCACCCGAGGCTTCTCCGGCGCACCTGCCGCTGTCGGGTCGAGTGGTCGGTCGCGGCCACTCCGGCCGCCCACCGAGCCACCTGATTCGACCGGGTCGCCGAACGGATATGGCGGCCGGCGGTGCCCCCGGCCGCCGCTACGATCACCCCGTGATCCGCGCCACCTTCGAGCTCGCCCCCTCCGGCTCGGCCGGCGTCCTCGCCCGTCGCCTCACCACCGGGCTCCCCGCCGATCGTCCCGAGCTCGCCGCCGTCGCCGGACGGGTGGTCGCCGAGCACCCAGCCCCGGGGTACCCCGCCCCCCACGGCGACCCCGGCCAGGCCGAGAACCCCGGCCAGGCCGAGGACCCCGGCCAGGCCACCGGCCACGGCGACCTCGCCGTGCTCGAGTTCCCGGCCAGCAACTGGGGCGAGAACGTCCCGCTCCTCGTCTCGACCCTCGTCGCCGGGGAGGTCACCGAGATGCGGGCGTTCACCCACTGCCGCCTCGTCGGCCTCGAGCTTCCCGACGGCCTCCTTCCCGGCCCGGCCCTCGGTGCCGACCCGGCGAAGATCCGGACCGAGGTCGGGCTCATCGTCAAGCCCCAGCTCGGCCTCCGTCCCGACGAGTTCGCCGCCGTCGCCCGGGCCGGGATCGCCGCCGGGGCCGACCTGATCAAGGACGACGAGGTCCTCGGCGACCCCCCGTCCTGCCGGCTCGAGGACCGGGTCCGGGCGATGGCCGAGATCCTTCCCCCCGGGGTCGTCTACTGCCCCAACCTGACCGGACCCTCGGCCACCCTGCTCGAACGGGCGGCCCGAGTGGTCGAGCTCGGGGCCAGCGGGCTGATGGTCAACGCCTTCGCCCAGGGGGTCGACTCGATCCTCGCCCTGCGCCGGGCCGACCTCGGCGTTCCCATCCTCGCCCACCGGGCCGGCTCCGGCCCCTACGCCCGCAACCCTCACTTCGGCGCCTCCGGCGCCGTGCTCGCCCGGCTCACCCGCCTGTGCGGGGCCGACCACGTGATCGTCGGCGCCTTCGCCGGCAGCCTCTTCGACGACCACCGCTCCATAGAGGAGAACCTGGCGGCGGTGCGCGACCCCTGCGGTCCCGCCCGCCCGTCGGTGGCCGTGCTCGGCGGCGGGCTCAGCCCAGGCAACGCCGCCGCCCAGGCCGCCCGGGCCGGCGGCTCCGGGCTCATGGTCCTCCTCGGGACCGCCGCCTACGAGCACCCCGGCGGGGTCGGCGAGGCGGTGGCGGCGACGGTGGCCGCCCTGGCGTGACCATGACCACCGCCGCCGCCGAGGATCCCATTCCCCCGACCATCGCCTGGCGCGACGGGAGGATCGTCCTCATCGACCAGCGCCGCCTCCCCGGCGAGCTCGTCCTCCTCGAGGCGGCCACCGTGGCCGAGCTCTGCCGGGCCATCGAGACCCTGGCCATCCGCGGGGCCCCGGCCCTCGGCGTCGCCGGAGCCATGGGGATCGCCCTGGCGGCGGCCACCGGCCAGCCGGTCGCGGACGCCGCCCGGCGACTGATCGCCACCCGCCCGACCGCGGTCAACCTCGCCTGGGGGGTCGGCCGCGCCCGCGCCGCCGCCGATCCCCTCGTCGAGGCCCTGCGCCTGGCCGAGGAGGATCTCGAGCGCAACCGGCGGATCGGTGCCTTCGGGGCCGCCCTCCTCCCCGACCGCGCCCAGGTGCTGACCCACTGCAACGCCGGCGCCCTGGCCTGCGTCGGCTACGGCACCGCCCTCGGGGTGATCCGCGCCGCCCACGACCAGGGTCGCCGCCCGACGGTCTGGGTCGACGAGACCCGGCCCGTGCTCCAGGGAGCCCGCCTGACCGCCTGGGAGCTCGATCGGCTCGGCATCCCCGCCACCCTCGTCGCCGACGTCATGGCCGCCTCGCTGATGGCCGGCGGCCTCGTCGACTGCGTGGTCGTCGGTGCCGACCGGATCGCCGCCAACGGCGATGTCGCCAACAAGGTCGGCACCTACGGCCTCGCCGTCCTCGCCCGCCACCACGACATTCCCTTCTACGTCGCCGCCCCCACCTCGACCATCGACCCGACCTGCCCGAGCGGTGACCGGATCCCCATCGAGCGCCGCCCCGCCGAGGAGGTCACCGGGCCGGCCGGCGCCCGCACCGCCCCGGCCGGGGTCGCCGTCGAGAACCGCGCCTTCGACGTCACCCCGACCGCCCTGGTCACCGCCCTGATCACCGAGGACGGGGTCAACGTCGGGCGCCGTCCCCGGCCCTGAGCGGCGGGCGCTCGTCGGTGGTCACCCGGCGCAGCTCCATCGGGCCACCGAACTCGAGCGGCGGGAGGGCGAGCGCCCCGGCCGGCAACGGCCCGCCCCGCCTCCCGTTCCCGTCCTCTTCGCCGGCGCCCTCGGGCGGATCGACGGGGAAGCGGGCGGTGGCGGCGACGACCACGGCGTAGGCCATCGCCGAGAGGGCCCGCAGCGACTGATGGCGGTTCTGGCGCGTTCCCAGGTCGACCTGGGCCAGCCGCTCGAGCCCGACCTCCCGCCAGGCGTCGATGAGCATGGCGATCTCCACGCCGTAGCCGGCGCTGAACGGAAGCCGCTCGAGGAGCCGCCGCCGCCCGGCGATCTCGCCGGCCAGGGGCTGGTCGAACACGCAGAGCTCGGGGGCGTGGAGGTTGAGGAGCGGACGGGCCACCAGCTCGGTCACCCGGCCGCCCTCCCCCGGCAGGATCTGATCGCCAGAGCGGAGCGGCCGGGCAAAGGCGCCCTTGACGAAGTCGATCTCCGGATCGCAGAGGATCGGTCCGAGCAGGCCGAGGAGGAAGCCGGCGTCGAAGTCCTCGGTGTCGGCGTCGAGGTAGACCACGACCTCGCCGGTCGTCACCCCCAGCCCCCGCCACATGGCGTCGCCCTTGCCCCGGGCCGGGCCGAGGTCGGCCCGGATGGCGTTCTCCTGGACCACCCGCGCCCCCCCCGCCTCGGCCAGGGCCGCCGTCGCGTCGGTCGACGCGGCGTCGATAACCACCAGCTCGTCGATCAGCCCCGCCTCCCGCAGGCCGGTGAGGACGGCGACGATCGGCGCCACCGTCGCCGCCACCTCCCGGGCCGGCAGGATCACGCTCACCGTCTCGGCCTTGGCCGCCATCAGGCGATCGAGCGGGAAGTCGGCGGCCCGGAAGCCACGCCGGGCCCGCCAGCCGGTGATCGCCCGGTCACGGTCGCCGTCGTTCTCCGGCGGGCGCCGCCGATGGCCGGAATGGCGGGATCCGTCGATGGCGACACCGTAGCCCACCGGCGCCCGCCGCGCACCCTCCGCCGGCGTCCCCAGCCGGTGGCCGGGGGCCGAGGCCGGGGCCGGGGGCCGGGGCCGGGGGCCGGCCGCTGCCGCCGGGCGCGGGACCCGGGCGGCCCGGCGCCTACTCGGGGTCTTCGACGGCGTGCGGCCGGGGCCGGGGCTCGAGGACGAAGAGCTCGGCGGCCAGGTCGGGGTCGAGGTGGTTGTGGCTCATGAAGGCGGATACCGTCCGACCGGTCAGCTTCTCGACCACCTCGGTCAGGTCTTCGCTCATCGTGTCCTGGAAGGCCCGGCGCATGCTCAGCACCTGGTCGGCCATCCCGTCGGCGGCGAGGTTCTTCTCGGCCTTGAGCAGGGTGTCGGACATGAGGACGATGACGAGATCCTCGGTGATGGTGGTCCGCGCCTTGGTCGGACCCCGGCCGGTGTACTCGTGCCAGATCTGGACCACGGCCCGCGATATCTGGGAAGCGAGGACCCCGGTCGGGACCTGTTGTTCCTCTATGCCGGCCATGGCCAGCTCCTATCAAGTCCCCCTCGAAGGGAAGGAATCGCGCGCAAGGGGAGGGAAACGAAGGAGCCCGACGGCAACCGCTGCCTACAAGGTAGCGCGATCGGTGGTCGCGGTCGGGGGCGACCGGGCGGCTCAGGCCGCCGAGGCGGCGATGATCTCGCGTGTCAGCTCGCACAGATCGCGGTTGGTCCCGTAGACCAGGCGCTGACGCTCGGCGCCGTTTCCGTGCTCGAGGAGGTCGCCGACGCCTTCGAGCTCGGCGGCGCACCCGAGGTCCTCGGCGTGCTCGGCGAGACGGTCGAGGAGGAGGACGCTGAGCTTGCCGAGGCGGACCACCGTCTCGGTGGCCGGGTCGAGCACCCGGCCACCGAGGCCCCAGCGGGCGGCGACCCACTTGTTGGCCTCGAGCAGCTCGGCCGGATGGTCGACGGCCTCGGCGCCGGCGGCGTGGGCCTCGGCCAGGCAGCGCACCAGGGACTGGATGAGGGCGGTCAGGCAGACGGTGTGCTCGACTCGGGTCTGGGCGTCCATGGCCCGGATCTCGACCGTCCCGAGCTTGGGGTGGGGGCGGACGTCGTACCAGAGGTAGGTGTAGTCCTCGACCAGGCGCCCGGCGACCAGCCGGGCGACCCGCCGCTGATAGTCCTCCCAGTGGCGGTAGAACGGGGGGATGCCGACCCGGGGAAAGGACTTGAAGATCGGTACCCGGGCCGAGAGCATGCCGGTGTCCTCGCCCCGCCAGAACGGCGAGTTGGCCGACAGGGCCACGAGCACCGGGACGTGCTCGCGCAGCCCGTTGGCCACGGCGATCGCCGTCTCGGGGTCGTCGATCCCGACGTGGACGTGCATGCCGAAGACGAGTTCCTGTCGGGCGACGAAGGCGAGCTCGTCGACCAGGGCCCGGTAGCGCGGCCGTCCGACGATGCGCTGATCCTCCCACCGGGCGAACGGGTGGGTGCCGGCCGAGGCGACCCGCAGGCCCCGGCGCCCGGCGAGGTCGCTGGCGTGGTGGCGCAGCGCGCGAACCTCGTTGGCGATCTCGGCCACCGTCGAGCACGGCGGGGTGGCGATCTCGAGCACCGACTCCATGAGCTCGGGCTTGATCTCCCCGCCCGGGGCGTCCTCGAGGAGCTGCTCGATGGCGTTGACGCAGTCAAGCGTCTCGGCGTCGAGGATCATCAGCTCCTCCTCCACGCCGACGGTGTAGCTCGGGGAGCGAAAGGCGTGTTCCATCGCCGGGCAGCCTAGCCGGGTTTGCCGGTGCGCCCCCGCCGGGTATCGCCCGCGGGAGCGATCCCCCAGCCAGTCCGCCAGCCAGCCAGCCCGTCAGCCAGCCAGCCCGCCAGCCGCCCGAGACGCGAGGAGCCCGCCGTGGACCTGATGCGCACCAAGAGCGTCGAGCAGTCGATCGAGGACACCGACGCCGAGGGGCATCGCCTGCGCCGAGCCCTCGGGCCGCTCGACCTGGTGGTGCTCGGGGTGGGGGTGATCGTCGGGACGGGGATCTTCGTCCTCACCGGCAAGGCGGCCGGGACCCTGGCCGGTCCGGCCATCGCCCTGTCCTTCGTCGCCGCCGGGGTGGCCTGCGGCCTGGCGGCGCTCTGCTACGCCGAGTTCGCCTCGGCGGTCCCGGTGGCCGGGTCGGCCTACACCTTCTCCTATGCCACCCTCGGCGAGCTCGTCGCCTGGATCATCGGCTGGGACCTCATCCTCGAGCTCGCCCTCGGAGCGGCCACCGTGGCCTCGGGGTGGTCGAAGTACTTCCGGGTGGTCCTCAACGACACCTTCGGGGTGAACCTGCCTACCTGGGCCGACGGGAACCACCACAACCTGGTGGCGGCGGTGATCGTCCTCCTGCTCACCGTCCTGCTCTGCTTCGGCATCCGCCTGTCGACCCGGTTCAACCTGGTGATCGTGGCCATCAAGGTGTGCATCGTCCTCCTGGTCATCGTCGCCGGTCTGTCATACATCAAGAGCGCGAACTACCATCCGTTCATCCCGCCGTCGGGATCGCCGAGCGCGCCGGGGGCAACCGTCGAGAAGAGCCTGCTCCAGGACATCGGCCTGAACACGGGGACCTTCGGGGTGGGCGGCATCTTCACCGGGGCGGCGCTGGTGTTCTTCGCCTTCATCGGCTTCGACATCGTGGCCACGGCGGCCGAGGAGACCAAGAAGCCCCAGCGGGACCTGCCGATCGGCATCTTCGGGTCGCTGCTCATCTGCACCGTGCTCTACGTCGCGGTCTCGCTGGTGGTGACGGGGATGGTCAGGTACAACAAGCTGAGCACCGACGCCCCCCTGGCCAACGCCTTCCGCTCGGTCGGGCAGACGGATATCGCCCAGGTGGTGTCCTTCGGGGCGCTGGCCGGCCTGACCTCGGTGATGATGATCCTCATGCTCGGCCAGAGCCGGGTGTTCTTCGCCATGAGTCGCGACCGCCTCCTGCCCCCGGCCTTCTCCCGGGTCTCCGACCGCTTCCAGACCCCGTACCGGACGACCCTGGTCACCGGGGTGGCGGTCGCGGCGCTCTCGGCCCTGCTCAGCCTCGACACCTTGGCCGACCTGGTGAACATCGGCACCCTGTTCGCCTTCGTCCTCGTCGCCCTCGGGATCCCCGTCCTGCGGCGGACCCGGCCCGACCTCGAGCGGAAGTTCCGCACGCCGCTGGTGCCCCTGGTGCCGATCCTCTCGGTCCTGGCCTCGGTCTACCTGATGCTCAACCTCCCGGCGGCGACCTGGCTGCGCTTCTTCGTATGGATGGCGGTCGGGCTGGTCGTCTACTTCGCCTACGGGGCCCGGCGCAGCCGCCTGCGCGACCCATGAGCGCCCGGCCGGCCGGGTATCGGTACAGGTCGGGGTGGGAAACCGGGCCCGGCGGGGTAAGCCCCCCCTGATGCCTGTGACCGACGACCTCTCCCGCTACCGGGACATCGAGCGCATCGGGGCCGGGGGGATGGCGACGGTGACCCTGGCCGAGGACACCATGCTCCGCCGCCGGGTCGCCCTCAAGCGGGTCCACGCCGGCGGCGACGCCCAGGCCATCCCCCGCCTGCGCCGGGAGGCGCTGGTCGGGGCGTCCCTCAGCCATCCGAACCTCGTCTCCATCTACGACGTCGAGATCGGCGAGGACGGCGACCTGGTGATCGTCATGGAGTACATCGAGGGCGAGACCCTCCGCGACGCCATCGACCGGGCCGGCGGCCTGCCCCCGGCCTTCGCCGTCGAGGTGCTGAGCGGGGTGGCCGCGGCTCTCGACACCATTCACGAGCGGGGGATCGTCCACCGCGACGTCAAGCCGGCCAACATCCTCCTCGGCCGGGAGGGGGCGATCAAGCTCGCCGACCTGGGGATCGCCGTGGCCGCCGACCGCACCCAGATCACCAACGCCGGGGTGATCCTCGGGACCTTCAGCTACATGGCCCCCGAGCAGCTCGAGGGGTCGGCGGCGACGCCGGCGGTCGACGTCTACGCCCTGGCGGTGGTCGCCTACGAGATGCTGAGCGGCGAGAAGGCCCGGCCCCAGACCAACCCGGTGGCCCTGGCCCACGCCATCGCCACCCGGCCTCCGCCCGATCTGTGCGCGGCCTGGGCGAAGGCACCGCCGGCGGCCGCTGCCGTGCTCATGCGGGGCATGGCCGCCGATCCGGGCGACCGGCCGCGGAGCGCCGGCGAGCTGGTCGAGCGGCTACGGGCCGCCCTCGAGCCCGAGCGCCGCACCGCGCCGGTGCCCCCGCCCCGACCGGCCCGCCCCCCGGCTCCCCGACCGCGACCGGCGCCGCCGCGGGCGCAGTCGCCGGCCCCGGAGCCCTTGCCGGTTCCGGCGTCGAGCCCCGCCCTGGCCCCGGCGCCGGCAGCCCCCCGGCTCGCCGCCCGGGTCCCGCTCCCTGCCGCCACCGGCCGGGGAATCGCGGAAGGCCTGCGGGGCAAGCGTCCGCTGATTCTGGCCGCACTCGCCGCGCTCGGGTTGGGCGTGGTGGCGCTGGCCCTGATCGACTCCGGCAGCGGCGGCGCCCCGGCGAGGCGGACGGCGGCCTCGACGGGGGGCAGCCACGCGGCGGCGCGCACCACGGCCACGGGGACGAGCGTCCAGAAGACGACGTCGACGAGCGCGGGCCGCAGTGGCGGTGTGACGGGCTCGGGAGCGGCGGCGTCCGCGAGCACCGGTGGCGCGGCCGGGGCCGCCACCGGGAACTCCGGCGGCGGTGGGGTCACGGCGAATCCGACGGCGGCGACGCCGGCCGGGGCGGTGCAGGCGTTCTACGGGCTGGCCTCGCGCCACGACTACGCCTCGGCCTGGGCCCTGGCCGATCCGGCCTTCCGCGCCCAGCTGCGCGGCTACCAGAGCTTCGCCGGCCAGCAGAGCCAGGTCCGGAGCCTGACCTTCCAGCGGGCGCAGACCGTCCAGCTGGGGCCGAGCTCGGCGACGGTGGCGGTGTCGACGACCCCGGTGCTCGACAGCGGGACGCAGCATTGCCAGGGGTCGGTGCGCGTGGTGCGAACGTCGAGCGGCGGCTGGATGCTCGACCAGATCTCGATCAACTGCGTCTGACGGACTCCGGTAGCCGGGAGGGGGGGAGCCTGCCCGCCGGCGCGGGTGGCGTCGCCGGTGCTGGTGCCGGGGCCGGGGCCGGGGCCGGGGCCGGGAGGCAGCGGTCGCGGTGGGCGGTGGGCGATAGGCTCGGCCCATCGTGATCGAGGCGACGCTCCAGGCGATTCTAGACACCGCCCACGACGCGTTCGTCTCCATGGACGAGGACGGGCGGATCGCGTACTGGAACCCCCGGGCCGAGGCGGTGTTCGGCCTCAGCCGGGAGGCGGCGGTCGGCCGGATGCTCGCCGAGACGATCCTCCCCGAAGGTCGGCGGGAGGCCCACCGGCGGGGGCTGCGCCGGTTCCTGGAGACCGGGGCCGGCGAGGGCCTGGGGCTCGGCCGGCGCCGGGAGGACACCGCGCTGCGGGCCGACGGCAGCGAGTTCCCGGTCGAGCTGACGGCGTCGGCGGTGCGGATGGGCGGCCGGTGGACGTTCCACGCCTTCATCGCGGACATCAGCGCCGAGAAGCAGGCCGAGCAGGAGCGGGCGCAGCTGGTGGCCCAGCTCGAGGGTGACCTCCACGGCATCGAGACTCGCTTCACCGGGGTGGTCGACTCGCTGGCCGAGGCGGTGACCATCCGCGATGTCGAGGATCGCATCATCTACGCCAACCGGGCGGCGCTGGTGTCACTCGGCTACGAGTCGGTCGAGGCGCTGGCCAATGCCCGGCCGACCTCGATCATGGATGACTACATCGTCAAGGGGGAGGACGGCCGGCCGCTGTCGATGAGCGACGTGCCGTCGGTGCGCCTCCTGCGGGGCGAGGACCCGCCGCCGGTCCTCATGAACGTGGTCCACCGGGTGACCGGGGCCGAGCACTGGCGCCTGCTGAAGACGACGGGCCTGCGCGACGGGGAGGGCAACCTCGAGGCGGCGATCACCATCATCGAGGACCTGACCAGCGTCAAGCGGGCCGAGCTGCGGACCCGCTTGCTGGCCGAGGCGAGCGCCATCCTCGCCTCGTCCCTGGACTACGAGCAGACGCTGCGCAACGTGGCCCAGCTCGCGGTCCCGGATTTTGCCGACTGGTGCGGCCTGGACCTGGTGGGCGAGCGGGGTGAGCGGGTCGCCGTGGCGGTGGCCCACGTCGATCCCGAGAAGCTGGTGCTGGCCGAGCGGATGCGGGCCTTCGAGGCCGAGGAGCTCGACCCGAACCAGGGGCTCGGCCGGGTGTTCCGGACCGGGCTCCCGGCGCTCTACCCGGAGATCTCCGACGAGATGCTCGTGCTCGGCGCCCAGAGCGACGAGCACCTGAGCCTCCTGCGCGAGGTGGGCATGAGCTCGGTGATGATCGTGCCGCTGCGGATCGGCGGCCGGACGATCGGGGCGATGAGCCTGGTCAACGCCGAGTCGCGCCGGCGCTTCGACTCCGAGGCGCTTGCCGTGGCCCAGCAGATCGCCGACCGGGCGGCGACGGCGGTGGAGAACTCCCGCCTCTACACCAGCCGCTCGCAGATCGCCGCCACCCTCCAGCGGAGCCTCCTGCCCGAGGCGCTTCCGGAGATCGAGGGCTGGGAGCTGGCGGCGCTCTACCGGGCGGCCGGCGAGGGAATGGAGGTGGGCGGCGACTTCTACGACGCCTTCGCCGTCGAGTCGGGCTGGCTGGTGCTGATCGGCGACGTCACCGGCAAGGGGGTGGCGGCGGCGGCGATGACCGCCCTCGTCCGCCACAGCGCCCGGATCCTCGCCGAGGACACGGCCCAGCCGGCGCGGATCCTCCGCCGTCTGGATGCCACCCTGCGAAACCAGCCGCAGCTCTCGCTGTGCAGCGTCCTCTGCATGCGCCTGTGCGGCAACCGGGTGACCCTGGCCTCGGCCGGGCACCCGCTGGCGCTGCTGATCGCCGACGCCGGCACCGTTCGCGCCGTGGGTGAGCCCGGGCCCCTGCTCGGGGCCTTCGACGACGCCGACTGGCTGGAGACGACGATCGATCTCGGCGAGGCCGAGACGATCCTCGTCTACACCGACGGAGTGACCGACACCGTCGGGGAGAGCGGCCGCTTCGGCGACGACCGCCTGCGCCGCCTGGCGGCCGAGTGCGCCGGGGCCCCGGCCGACGAGCTCCTCGCCTGCCTCGACCGCCGGCTGAGTGACTTCCAGGTGGGCGCCCAGGCCGACGACACCGCGGCCCTGGCCCTGCGCCGGACGCCGGTGGCCAGTGGGGCGCACGCGACGGCGCCGTCCCGGGTCACCCCGGCGACCAGGCACTAGGCCGGTAGTCCGAGGCGGGGCGGTTTGGCGCCGGTCGCCGGGGGTAGGACGCGGGCATGGCCTCCGGCCGGAGCCCGGTCTTGGCGCTGGCGAGCACCGTCCTGCGTGTCGGGCCGCTGGCGAGCGGTGAGTGGCGCGTGAGCATCGACGGCCTGCCGCCGTCGGATTACCCCAGTCGGGAGGAGGCCTGCTCCGAGGCCGAGGCCTACCTCGCCGGCCGCGGGGGCGGGGGCGAGATCGTCGTCGAGGGGCCGGCCGGCGAGGCATCGGAGTCGGGAGCCGGCGCGGGAAGCGAGTAGGCGAGAAAGGAGCGGTCATGCCGCCGAGTGGCATCAAGAAGGACACCAAGCGCGCCCGCCAGTACGAGCACATCAAGGAGAGCCAGGTCGATCAGGGCCGGTCTGAGGGCAAGGCGGAGGAGATCGCCGCCCGGACGGTGAACAAGGAGCGGGCCCGGGCCGGGGAGTCGCGGACGAGGTCGCGCTCGTCGGTCGAGGACATCTCCTCCGGGCGGCGGGGCGGCCTGCGCTCGGGAACGCGCCGGGCGAAGGGCCCGACCCGGGATCAGCTGTACAACGAGGCCCGCCAGCTGGGGATCGACGGCCGCTCGAAGATGAACAAGTCAGAGCTCGAGCAGGCGATCTCCGCCAAGCGGAGCTAGCCCCGGTCCGGACGGTGCACGGCGCGTTTCGTGGGGTCCGGCCGAGGGTAGCGACCGGATAGCACAAACCCCTACCACTGGAGGCACCGTGCCTGACGAAGAGGGAAGCCAGACAGCCGACGTTCCCGAGACGCCGCTGCACGCCTACGGCGACGGCCGCGAAGAGGACGCCGATCCGGGATCGCGGGGAGTGACCGGCGATCAGGGCTCCGGTGACGAGGCGTCCTACCAGGAGGGCGGTCACGACGACTCCGATGTCTCCGGGGACGTTCCGGCAGCCACCGGGGACCAGTCCGACGCTCCGGGCGCGGACACGGGTTCCGGAGCCGGAGCGGCCGACCCGGACGCCGCGGCTGACGACGGCGGACGCAGCGACAGCGAGGACTTCATCGATCCGGAGAGCCCGGGCCGGGCCGACGCGTCGCGGCCGCCGCGGGGCGCTCCTCCCGCCTAGAGCTGCCTTCCCGTAACGGGTGGGTGGGTGACACCTCGGGCAGCCGGACTCGTTGACGCGAGCACCGACCGGCCGCGGTCCTGCCGGAAGTGGCCCGAGGGGAACCCCTAGCACCAACCGAAAAATCGACCAACGAGGGAGACGACACATGCCAGACGAAGCGGGAAACCAGGCAGCAGACTCGGAGACCACCACGCCGCTGCACGCCTACGGCGACGGCCGCGAGGAGCAGGCCGATCCGGGATCGCGGGGCATCACCGGCGATCAGGGCTCCGGCGACGAGGCGTCCTACCAGGAGGGCGGCCACGACGACGCCGACAAGGCGGGCTCGACCCCGGCCGCGACCGGCGATCAGTCGGACGCGCCGGGTGCCGACACCGGTTCCGGAGCCGGGGCGGCCGACCCCGACAAGGCCGGCAGCCAGGGTCCGCGCGCCTAGCACGGCTCTAGGCGCCAACTCAAGGAATCGCAGGAACGCCCGCATCGCCCGGGTTCCCCGGGCGGGCGGGCGGGTCTTGGTTCGGGCCGGCTCCCCGTCGGGTCTCGGCGCCTGGGTCGGGCTTGACCCTCGGTCGGCTCGGCGGGGGACTCGGACTGGGCCGTTGGCTTCGTGGCGGCAGAGCCGACCCCGCCGGGCCACCCGCGACCGGGGCTAGGCGTCGGGGGCGCGCAGGGCGGGCAGGACGTGCTGCCCGTAGGTGCGGATCGTCCCGAGGGGGTCGGCCTGACCGATGAGCTGGGTGCAGATCACCGTCGGCCCGAGCTCGACCAACTCGCGCAGGCGGCGGATGTGGTGGTCGATGTCGGCGCTGACCACGAATCCCTGGTGGGCGAACTCGTCGTCGGTGAGCTCCTCGTCGGCGAGACGCTGCATGTGGGCCGGATCGTGGATGTCGTCGCGGTAGACCGCCGGCAGCTGGGTCGGCTTCCAGCGCCGGGCGCCGGCGATGGCCGCCTCCTCGGACTCGGCCCAGGCGATCCCGGTGTGGAGGATGATCTCGCCGGGCTCGCGGCCATGCTCGTCGCAGGCCGCGCGGTAGGCGGTGATGACCTCGGGCGCCTGCTCGGGATCGCCGAGGGTCCAGAGTCCGTCTCCGTGACGGGCGGCGATGCGGGCGGCCTGGGGCCCGAAGGCCGAGACGTAGAGGCGGGGGCGGGTCTCGGCGCGGGTGTAGAGCTTGGCCTGGTTGAGTCGAAACCAACCGCCGTCCATGGTCACCGTCTCGCCGTCCCAGAGCCGGCGGATGGCCTCGAGGCCATTGTCGAAGCGGTCGAGCATCTGGCGGGGGGCGGGCCAGTCGAGCCCGAGGGGGACCTCGTTGAGCGGCTCGCCGGAGCCGACGCCGAGGAACACCCGCCCGGGGTAGAGCTCCTCGAGGGTCATGAAGGCCTGGGCGATCACCCCGGGGTGATAGTGGTGGATCACCGGGGTCACCCCGGTGCCGATGGGAAGGGCGATCCGCTGGGCGACCGCGGCGAGCCAGACCCAGGCCTGTCCGGACTGTCCGTCGGGGAACCAGGGGGCGAAGTGGTCGGAGCAGCCGACGCCGTCGAAGCCTGCCTGCTCGGCGGCGATCGCCTGGTCGAGCAGGGCGGACGGCGGGAACTCCTCGTGGGATGCGGCAAACCAGAAGCGCGGCTCGGACATGGCGGGCGGTCCCCTCGGCCGGAAGCTTGACCTGGCGGCCCCTACCCGCCGGTCGCCGGGGTTAGTCGCGGTGATATCGGGGTAGAACCTCGGCATGCTTCTCTACCTGATCGGACTCGTCATCGTCGGCCTCATCGTCGGACTCCTGGCCCGCCTCGTGGTGCCGGGTCCCGACCCGATCGGGATCGGGATGACCATCGTCATCGGCATCGCCGGGTCGTTCATCGCCGGGATAATCGTCCGGGCCCTGCACGGTACGAGCGGGGTCGGCTTCATCCTGTCGATCGCCTGCGCCGCGGGCCTCGTCTACGCCGGTCGCCGCTCCCGAGCCGGTCAGCTCCGCGGCCCGGTCGCCCGTGGCGGGCTGCGGCCGCCGCGCCGGCGCTACTGGTAGGACTCGCCCCGCCTGGACGCGGCCTCGGTTGCCCTGAGCCAGGCCTTCGGCCGCCCTGAGTCGTCGGGCCGTTAGGGCTTGGCCGCTCGCCTGGACGGATATACGATTCCCGCCGGCCGGGGGTCTGTCGATGCAGAAGGGATGGCCGATGCTCCTCTCCGCGTTGGTCCCAGCGACGAACCGGCCGTCCGGCCGGGAGGCGAGCGTCTCACCGTCCACGTCCTCTGGCTGACGGCAGGCCTCGGCTGCGACGGGGAGAGCGTGGCCATGACGGCGGCCACCAACCCGAGCTTGGAGGATCTGCTGGGCGGGGTGATCCCCGACATGCCGCATATCGTCCTGCACAACCAGATGCTGGCCTTCGAGGTCGGCGAGGAGTACATGCGGGCGTGGTACGACGCGGAGGACGGGCTGCTCGACCCGTTCGTCCTGGTGCTGGAGGGGGCGATCGGCAACGAGCACATCAACGGCGAGGGTCACTGGACGGGATTCGGGGTCAACCCGTTCGATGGCCAGCCGATCACCGTCAACGAATGGATCGACCGCCTGGTGCCCAAGGCGGCGGCGGTGGTGGCGGTGGGGACGTGCGCCACCTACGGCGGGGTATCGGCCATGCGCAACAACCCGACCGGGGCCATCGGCCTGCCCGATTACCTCGGGTGGGAGTGGCGGACGCGGACCGGCCTGCCCATCATCTGCATTCCCGGGTGCCCGGCCCAGCCGGACAACATGACCAGCGTGCTGCTGGAGGTCGTCCTCCACCTGGCCGGGGTGGCTCCGGCGCCGGAGCTCGACGAGCAGCTGCGCCCGCGATGGCTGTTTGACCGTACGGCCCGGGAGGGATGCACCCGGGCGGGCTTCACCGAGCAGGGCAGCTTCGCCACCGCCTACGGCAACGACCCGCGGTGCCTGGTCAAGCTGGGCTGCAAGGGTCCCATGGTCAAGTGCAACGTTCCTCGGCGAGGGTGGGTGAACGGGGTCGGCGGCTGCCCGAACGTGGGGGGCATCTGCATCGGCTGCACGATGCCCGGGTTCCCGGACAAGCTGATGCCGTTCATGGATCCCGACCGGTGGGGCAACGCGGCGGCCAACTTCCAACGCTTCACCTACGGGCCGGTGTTCCGCTACTTCCGCAAGCGCAACCTGAAGCTCAAGTTCGAGGAGGAGCCGGTCTGGCGGGAGGCGGGCCGGACCCTCGAGACGGGCTACACCCCGCCTTGGTAGGGGGTCCGGCCGTGCGGCCGCCAGGGAATTCGACGGAGCGCCGCTGATGGTCACGGTGGGGGAGCTGGTCCGGTGGATCGTCTACCGGGTGAGCGGCTGCTACTACCGGGTGATGCGCCGCCTGATGCGCCGCGACCGGCTCCTCTGGGGCTCGGAGCGGAAGTTCCGGGGCCTGCTGGAAGCGGCGCCGGACGCCATGGTGATCGTCGACTCCCACGGCCACATCGCCCTGGTGAACGTGCAGGCCGAGCGGCTGTTCGGGTACCGGCGGGAGGAGATCGTCGGCCAGCCGATCGGTGAGCTCATCCCCAAGCGCTACCGGGCTCGCCACCGCCAGGACATGAAGAACTACCTGCGCAACGCCAGCGCACGGCCGATGGGCATCGGGGGCGAGCTCTACGGGCGGCGCAAGGACGGCAGTGAGTTCCCGGTGGAGATCAGCTTGAGCCCGCTCGAGACCGACGAGGGGCTGCTGGTGTCGAGCGCGATCCGCGACATCACCGACCGCAAGCGGGCGGTGACCGAGTTGGCGGCGGCCGAGGAGCTGTTCCGGGGGGCGTTCGACGGATCGCCGATCGGCATGGCCCTGACCGACGACGGCGGTCGGGTGGTGCGGGTCAACGAGGCGCTGTGCTCGCTGAGCGGCTATCCGGGGGAGCAGCTCGTCGGCTGGCGCTTCGATTCGCTCCTTGACCCCCAGGAGCTGGCCGAGGGGCGGGAGGCCGTCGGTCAGCTGCTGGGGAGCGGGGGCGGGGAGTACAAGCTCGAGACCCGCTTCACCCACGCCTGCGGGGATCCGATCTGGGTGGCGGTGCAGACGACGATGCTCCGGGACCGGACCGGGGAGCGGTCGCGCTGCCTGGTGCAGGTGCAGGACATCACCTACCGGCGCCACTACGAGGAGAACCTCCAGTACCTGGCGACCCACGACCCGCTGACCGGTCTGCAGAACCGGGCGACCTTCGCCCATCAGGTCGATGCCCATGCCGACCTGGTACGCCGCTACGGGACCGACGGGGCTCTGCTCCTCCTGGACCTCGACCATTTCAAGTACATCAACGACACCTTGGGACATCACGCCGGCGACCAGCTGATCACCCGGGTGGCGCGGGTGCTGGCCGGCCGGCTGCGCACGAGCGACATGCTGGCCCGCCTGGGCGGAGACGAGTTCGCGGTGCTGCTGCCCCGGGCCGATGCCGCCACCGCCCTGGCGGTGGCCGGCGACCTGCTCGAGGCGCTGCGGGCAGAACGGATCACCGTGCCGCGGGTGCACGACCGGACGATCACCGCGAGCATCGGGGTGGCCATGTTCGACGGGGTCCACGAGGCGAGTGGCGAGGATGTCCTGGTGAGCGCCGACCTGGCCATGTACGACGCCAAGGAGGCAGGGCGAAACCAGGTGGCGCTGTACGTGGCCGGCGAGGGGGCCCAGGCGCGGATGCGGGGGCGGGTCACCTGGGCGGAGCGGATCCGGGTGGCGATCGAGGAGGACCGCTTCAGCCTCATGGCCCAGCCGATCGTCGACCTGCGCAGCGGCCGGGTCACCCAGTTCGAGGTGCTCCTGCGAATGCGCGACGATCACGGCGAGCCGATCCTGCCGGGGGCTTTCCTGGCCACGGCCGAGCGCCTGGGGATGATCCAGCAGATCGACGGGATCGCCGTGACCAGCGCGATCCGGGCCATGGCCGCCGCGCCGGGATCGGGCGAGGAGCAGGGCCCGCGCGTGGAGATCAACCTCTCGGGAGCCTCGATCGGCGACCCGGCGATCCTCGCCCTGATCGAACGCGAGCTGAGGGAGACCGGGCTCGACCCGAGCCGGGTCATCTTCGAGATCACCGAGACGGCGGCGATCGCCAACATCGCCAAGGCGCGGGAGTTCAGCGATCAGCTGGCGCGGCTCGGCTGCGGCTTCGCCCTCGACGACTTCGGCGCCGGGTTCGGCTCGTTCTACTACCTCAAGCACGTGCGCTTCGACATCCTGAAGATCGACGGCGAGTTCGTCCGCGACTGCTGCGCCAGCGCGACCGACCGGCTGGTGATCCAGGCGGTGGTCGACATCGCCCGGGGCCTGGGCAAGCAGACGGTGGCCGAGCACGTCGGCGACGCGTCGACGGTGGAGCTGCTCAGCGCGATGGGCGTCGACTACGGGCAGGGGTTCTACCTGGCCAGGCCGCAGCCGCTGGAGGAGTTCCTGCGCGGACACTCCGACCTGCCGGCGAACGGCGTCCCGGCCGGAGGGGTGGGGCCGGTGCCGGCCGGCGCGGCGGTGCTCGGTCTGGGCAGCGCGGCCGCCTGAGGCGTCCGCCGAGGGCTTGGGTCAGACGCGCCAGCGCCGCTGCTCGGCCTCCTGCATGTCGTGCACGAGGAGGGGGGCGAGCAGGGCGGCGGCGGTGGTGAGCCGGTCGACCGCGGCGTCTTCGATCGAGCGGCTGGTGCGGGCGAAGGTCTCGAGGGCGCCGACGATGGACTGGCCGTCGATGAGGGGGACGAGCACGCGAGTGGCGAGGGCGGCGGACCGGGCGGTCCGCTCGCGCACGCTGCCGCCGTCGCCGCCGAGGTCGGCGACCCAGGTCAGCCGTCCGGCGGGATCGAGGTCGCCGGACGGCGGCTCGCCGAGGACGAGCTTGCCCCGCCAGCTGATGCTCTCGAACCAGTCGAGGTCGGTGCCGGGACGGGTCCAGACGCCGAGACAGGTGAGGGGACGGCGGCTCTCGGCCCGGTGCCACATGGTGACGGCGTCCCAGGCCGCCTCCTCGCCGATCACCGCGAGCGCTGGGGGCAGGACGGCGCGCAGGGAGTGACCGGGACCGGTCGGGGACCGCAGGAGGGCCGAGAGGGCGGGGAAGGCAGCGGTCGGTGAGGCCCCGCCCGGGCGATGGACGGTCTGCGAGCGGGCGCGCCGGGGCCCGGGGATGCGGCTCGAATCGGCCACCGGGGCGGGGAGTGGGGAAGCCGGGTGGGTCACCGCAGGAGCGGCCGCGGGGAGGCGGGCGGCGGCGGGAAGGGGGGTGGCCGGGCCGGACGGCCGGGCCGGGGCGCCGGGCGCCGACATCGCCACCGGCGACAGATGCCGGCCGGCCGCCGGGGCCCCGGTGTCGAGCCGGCGGCCGAGGTCCTCGAGCGCCTCCCGGGCGGCGGCGCGGTCGATCTCCAGGCGATGGGTTCGCTCCTCGGCCCGTTCGCGGGCGGCGCGCTCGGCGGCGTGGTCGGTTTCGAGTTGGCGGGCGCGCTCCTCGGCCCGTTCGCGGGCGGTGCGTTCGGCGGCGTGGTCGGTTTCAAGTTGGCGGGCGCGCTCCTCGGCGCCCGCGCGGGCGGTGCGTTCGGCGGCGTGGTCGGTTTCGAGTTGGCGGGCGCGCTCCTCGGCGCGGTCGCGGGCGGTGCGTTCGGCGGTGTGCTGGGTCTCGAGTTGGCGGGCCCGGGTGTCGGCCTGTTCGCCGGCCTGGCACGCGGCGGCGCGCAGGGCGGTGAGCTCCTGCTCGGCCCGCTCCCGGCTGCTCCGCTCGGCGGCGTGCTGGGTCTCGAGGGCGCGGGCGCGCTCCTCGGCCTGTTGGCGGGCGGTGAGCTCGGCGGCGTGTTGGGTTTCGAGGGCGCGGACGTGCTCCTCGGCCTGTTGGCGGGCGGTGAGCTCGGCGGCGTGTTGGGTTTCGAGGGCGCGGGCGCGCTCCTCGGCCTGTTGGCGGG
>JAXDHJ010000071.1:0-24051 GCA_034664565.1 Solirubrobacteraceae bacterium | reverse complement strand
CGGGCGATGAACTCCTCCGGCTCGAGCTGAGCCAGATCGGCGCGCAGGGCCCGGGCCATCCGGCTGGCCTGGTGGGGTGCGCAATCCCAGTAGAGCACCGCCTCGCCCGAGTCGATCTCCACGATCTCGACGTGATCGACCCGCCCGCTCGGGGCCAGGGCCGAGGGCATGCGCCCGGCCCGGGTGACGATCAGCCGGTAGGCCTGCCTGGCGTTCATCGCAGGAGGGCGGCCGCCCGCTCGAGGTTCCGCTCGCCGACCAGTACCCGATCGCCGACCGCCACCGCCGGGACGTCGCTCACCCCCTGGCGCAGCGCCGCCGCCGTGGTCTGCTCGAGCTCCTCCCGCACGCCCCGGGTCGCGGCCGCCCGGGTCACCGCCGTCGGATGCATCTCGCAGGCGGCGGCGGCGATGAGGACGTGATCGCTCACCGACAGGGCGTGCCCCCCGGCGAAGGCCTGCCGGAAGGCCGCCTGGGCGAAGGCCACCGTGCGCCCGATGCGCCGGGCGTAGGTGGCCACCCGCATGGCCAGTTCGCTGTCGAAGGGGAAGGGGTCGGGCCAGCGGACGGGCTGGAGCCCGGTGTCGCGGGCCCGGCGCTCGATCTCGGCCCGGAAGATCTGCTCCTCCTCGGCGCAGCGGAAGCCCTCGAAGGTCTCCGCCCCGGGCAGGCGGCAGGCCAGGATCGGGCGCCACTCACACGGTTGGGGCAGGACGGCCAGGGCTCGTTCGGCCGCGAGATATGCCGCGGGACTCGCCAGGTCGAAGTAGAACGCTGCCTCGAGGTCAGCCACTAGCCGTGGATCAGCCAGCCATCGGCGTCGCGGGCGGCCTCCATCACGGCCTCGGCAAGCGTCGGATGGCCGTGGACGATCCGGGCCACTTCGGCGTAGCCACCCTCCAGCGCCCGCACGTTGACCAGCTCCTGGATCAGCTCGGTGGCCTTGGCCCCGACGATGTGGCCGCCGAGCAGCTCCCCGTACCTGCTCTCCCCGACGATCTTGACCAGGCCGGTCCGGTCGCCGTAGACCGTCCCGGCGCCGACCGCGCCGTAGCCGACCCGCCCGACCACGACATCGTGGCCGCGCTCGCGGGCCTCGGCCTCGGTCAGGCCGAAGCTGGCCACGTTGGGCGTGCAGAACGTCGCTCGCGGGATGTCCTCGTAGGCGATCGGCTCGGTCTCCCGCCCGGCGGCCGCCTCGACGGCGATGATCCCCTCGTCGGAGGCCTTGTGGGCGAGCGCCGGGCCGGCCACCAGGTCGCCGATGGCGAACACCCCGGGCAGCGAGGTGCGCATCGCTCCGTCCACGGCGACCCGCCCCCGGTCGTCGAGGGCGATCCCGGCCTCGGCCAGCCCCAGCCCCTCTACGTCCGGGCCGCGCCCGGCGGCGATCACCAGGTAGTCGACCTCCGCCGTCTCCCCGCCGTAGCTGAAGCGCACCGACTCGGCCCTGGCCTCGACGTCGGCCACCGGGGTCGCGGTGCGGATCTTCATGCCCTGCTTGCCGAGACCCCGCTCGACGAGCTTGGAGATCTCGGCGTCCTCGGTGGGGAGGACCCGGTCGAGCGCCTCGAAGAGGAGGACCTCGGTGCCCAGGCGGGCGTAGGCCGAGGCGATCTCCGCCCCCGAGGGTCCGGCTCCGACCACGGCCATCCGCCCGGGAAGCTCGGTCAGGCCCCAGGCTTCCTCGGTGCCGATCACCCGCCCGCCGAAGCTCGTGCCCGGGATCGGTCGCTTGACCGACCCGGTGGCCAGGATGACCGCCGCGGCCTCGATCTCCGAGCCGTCGAAGTCCCCGCCGATCCGCACGTTGGCCTCGTCGGTCACCGCCCCATGACCCTCGATCACCTCGACGCCGTTCTTCCTCATCAGGCCGGCCACCCCGCCGGTCAGCGTCTTGACCACCCGCCGGCGCCGCTCGACCACGGCGGCGAAGTCGACCTCCGGCGCCCCGACGATCACCCCGAAGGCGCCCGCCTCGCGGACCTCGCTGAGGACGTCGGCCACCCGCAGCACCGCCTTCGCCGGGATGCACGCGTAGTTGAGACAGCGCCCGCCGATGGCGTCGCGCTCGACCACCGCCGTCCTCATGCCGAGCTGCGACGCCCGCACCGCGGCGACGTAGCCGCCCGGTCCGGAGCCGATGACGACACAGTCGAAGGAAGACCCGGCCACCGGCCCATCATACGAGCCGGCCGGGCCGGCGAGCCCGGTCGGCGGCCCGCTCGTCCCGCCCCTCCGAGGCGCGCCCCGACGCCGGGCCTGGCCGCCGTAGCCGGTCCGCCCGGCGCCCCATCCGGGACCGGATGTGGACCGGAATGAAAAAACTCGGGACACCCGGTCGGTTTCAAGCCGGGGCGCCGGGACCTAGGCTTGCCCGGTGTCGCCGACCGATGCTCGCAACCGCCCGCACGGGGACGAATGGCGCTGGCGCCTGGGGCCGGCGCGCAGCATCCCGAGCATCTCGGTGACCGTCCGCCCCCCGGCCGAGCCGACCGGCGCCCCGTCGGTCTTCGGCTTCGCCCGGGAGCTGGTCGACGAGCCGATCGAGCCGCTCGTCTGGGAAGGCGACTGACCCACCCGGTGCGCCGGGGGGCGAGACCCCCGCCGCGGCTGGCAGTGCCGGCCGACCGCTCCAGAAAGTAGGCTGACCCGATGACGCGCGCTCTGATCAGCGGCATCACCGGCCAGGATGGGTCCTATCTCGCCGAGCAGCTCCTGGCCAAGGGCTACGAGGTCCACGGCCTGATCCGCCGGTCCTCGAGCTTCAACACCGCCCGCCTCGACCACCTATACCGCGATCCCCACGAGGAACAGGCCCGCCTCTTCCTCCACCACGGCGACCTCTCGGATGCCAGCCGGCTGGTCCGGCTCGTCTACGAGCTCAACCCCGACGAGGTCTACCACCTCGGGGCCCAGAGCCATGTGCGTGTGAGCTTCGACGTCCCCGAGTACACCCTCGACATCACCGGGATGGGCACCATCCGTCTGCTCGAGGCCGTCCGCGACGCCGGCATCAGGCCCCGGGTCTACCAGGCTTCCTCGAGTGAGATGTTCGGCAGTACGCCGCCCCCGCAGTCGGAGCTCACTCCCTTCCACCCGCGCAGCCCCTACGCCGTGGCCAAGGTCATGGGCTACTGGATCGCCGTCAACTACCGCGAGAGCCACGGCATGTTCGTCAGCAACGGGATCCTCTTCAACCACGAGTCCGAGCGGCGGGGCGAGACCTTCGTCACCCGCAAGATCACCCGCGCCCTGGCCCGCATCCGCGCCGGCATCCAGGACAAGCTGTTCCTCGGCAACCTCGACGCCTCCCGCGACTGGGGCTACGCGCCCGAGTACACCGACGCCATGTGGAGGATGCTCCAGCACGACGAGCCCGACGACTTCGTCATCGCCACCGGCGAGACCCACACCGTGCGCGAGTTCCTCGACGCCTGCGCCCTCCACGTCGACATGGACTGGCGCGAGCACGTCGAGATCGACGAGCGCTACTACCGTCCGGCCGAGGTCGACCACCTGCTCGGCGACGCGACCAAGGCGCGCGAGCGCCTCGGCTGGGAGGCCAAGGTCTCCTTCGCCGAGCTGGTGGGCATCATGATGGACGCCGACATCAAGGCGCTCGAGGACGAGCTCGCCGGGCGTAACGCCAGAGCCGACCGCTGATGAGCGCCGCCAACCCGGGATTCTGGCGTGGACGCCAGGTGGTGGTAACCGGCGGTGCCGGCTTCCTCGGCACCGCCATGGTGCGCGATCTCCAGGGCCTCGGCGCCCGGGTGCGCTCGATCCGCTCGGCCGAGCACGACCTCCGCGACCCGGGGGCGGCCCGCGAGGCGGTCGACGGCGCCGACTTGGTCATCCACCTGGCCGCCACCGTCGGCGGCATCGGCTACAACCGCCGCAACCCGGGGGTCCTCGCCTACGACAACCTGACCATGGCGGCCAACATCTTCGAGGCCTGCCGCCGCGCCGGGGTCGAGAAGCTCCTCGCCGCCTGCAGCGTTTGCGCCTACCCGAAGTTCACCCCCGTCCCGTTCAGCGAGGACGACATCTGGAACGGCTATCCCGAGGAGTCGAACGCTCCCTACGGGCTGGCGAAGAAGATGATGCTGGTCCTCTCCGACGCCTACCGGCGCCAGTACGACTTCAACTCGGTGGTCCCGGTCATCGTCAACCTCTACGGCCCCCACGACAACTTCGACCTCGAGGACTCCCATGTCATCGCGGCGATGATCCACAAGTTCGTCCTCGCCCGCGACCGGGGCGAGGAGGAGGTGGTGCTCTGGGGCACCGGCCGGCCCTCGCGCGAGTTCCTCTACGTCGAGGATGCCTCCCGGGCCCTCCTCCTGGCCGCCGAGCTGCTCGAGACCTCCGAGCCGGTGAACATCGGCTCCGGCGTCGAGACCCGGATCGGCGACCTGGCCCGGCTGGTGGCCCGGGTCATCGGCTATGACGGGGAGATCGTCTGGGACGCCGCCCGCCCCGACGGGCAGCCCAACCGCGTCCTCGACGTCTCGCGGGCCAAGGAGCTGTTCGGGTTCAGCGCCCAGGTCGAGCTCGAGGAGGGGCTGCGCCGCACGGTGGCCGCCTTCGAGGCCAGTGCCCCGGCCGGGCCCGGGAAGGCGATGGCGCCCTCGGGCGAGGGGTCACCAGCGCCAGCAGGCTGAGAGGACGATCCTCCCGCGCAGGCCGCACCGGGGCAGTCCGGTCGCCCTGCGCCGGGGAGGCCGGCGCCGCATGTCCGCCAGCCGGCCCCGGGACTCTGGCCAGCGGCCGTGGGCTATGCTGTTGCTCGGCGCCGGCAGGTCCGGGAGCGCGAGTGGTTGATTCGCGGACCGCGTTTGGGCTGGGAATGGAGGCGCGGCCCGAACTATGAGCAGCGACGGACACGACCCCACAATCCGCGACTATCTTCGTGAGCTTCGCCAGCAACGCTGGCTGATCCTCGCGGTGACGGTCATCGCGGCCCTGCTCGGCCTCGGCTACTCGGTGGCGCAGAGCACCAGCTACAGCGCCACGGCGACGGTCGCCGTCCGCGATCCCAACCAGGATCTCACCGTGCTCGGCTCCCCCGGGGCCAGCAACCAGAGCCCCCTCCAACTCGCCGACGCCCACGCCCAGCGGGTCAATCGACTGCTGGTGGCCCAGCGGGCGAAGGCGGATCTCGGTGGGGAGGGCCCCGCCCTCGAGCAGCTGCAGAAGTCGATCGACGTGAGCGTCGATCCCACCTCGAGCCTCGTGTCCATCGCCGCCAAGGCCCATACCGCCACCCTGGCCGCGGCGATCGCCAACGCCTTCGCGCGCGAGGACGTCAACCAGAGCACCATCGAGGCGCGCCAGACCTACGCCCAGGCAGCCAGGCGCCTGTCCCAGAAGATCGGGCCGCCCGGCAGGACGCAGCAGGCGACCCGCGCGCTCTACGGCGAGCAGCTCTCCCGCCTGCAGGCCCTCAGCTCCTTCGCCCGGCCCGCCGAGGTCTCCCAGCTCGCCGCCGTCCCGTCCTCCCCGTCCGCCCCGCGGCCGGTGCGCAATACGCTGGCCGCGGCGTTGTTCGGGCTGATGCTCGGATTCGCCGTCGCCCACCTACGCCACTCGCTCGACCGGCGCCTGCGCACCTCGGACGAGATCGAGCGGCATCTCGAGCTGCCTCTGCTCGGTCACGTCCGCCGTGAGGCGATGGGCCGCGCCGGCGGCCTCCCGAACGGGCTCGGCCCGACCGAGGAGGCCGACCTCGAGGCGTCGCGGATCCTGCGCCAGAACCTGCAGTTCCTCTCGGTCGACCGGCTGCGCACCATCGTCGTGACCAGCGCGCTTCCCCAGGAGGGCAAGTCGACGGTCGCCGCCTCGCTGGCGCTCGCCAACGCCGCCGCCGCCAAGAAGACCCTGCTGATCGAGTGCGATCTGCGCCGCCCGGTCCTGGCCCAGCGGCTCGGCCTCGACTCGCGACCAGGGCTCACCGACTACATGTTCGACCTGGCCACCCTCGACGAGGTGCTGCAGACGGTGGCAGCGGCGCCCCAGGCCGCGAGCAACGGCTCGATGCCCCACCTGCCGCCGCGGGTCACCGATTCCGGGCCTGCTCGGCGAGGCTCCGGCCAGACCGGGGTGGAGTCGCAGGCGCTCGGAATCTTGACCTGCATCACCGCCGGCACGCCGGCACCGCGCCCGGCCGAGTTGCTGGCGTCAGAGAAGTTCGCCGCATTCCTCTCCGAGATGAGCGGGCGCTTTGACGTGATCATTCTTGACAGCAGCCCGATCCTCTCGGTGGTCGACACCCTCGAGTTGGTTCCCCAGGTGGCCGGGGTCCTGGTGTGTGTCCGGGCCTTCCAGACCACCCGCGACCAGGCGGCCGCGGCCCTGGCCGCGCTGCGGCGCATGCCGGAGCGACCCACCGGACTCGTGGTGACCGGTGTCAGGGCCGGGGCCGAAGCCGGTTACGCCTATTACTACTCCTACGCCAGCTCCGAGACCACGTAGCCCGCGGCGCCTTCGCTCGCTTCCCGCGCGCTACGAGGCCGAGTGGGACGAGCCGTTCTACACCTTGGTAGGAAAGCACCTGCGGCCCGGTGTCCGCGTGCTCGACGTCGGGTCGGGGCGTAGGCCCACCGTGGCCCTGGCCGACCGACCGCCGGGCTGCGTCTACGTCGGCCTCGACCTCTCGGCCCATGAGCTGGCCCGCGCCCCGGCGGGTTCCTACGACGAGACGGTGGTCTCCGACGTGACCGCGCGCCAACCGCATCTACGGGACTCCTTCGACCTCATCGTCAGCTGGCAGGTGCTCGAGCACGTCCGGCCCCTGGATGCCACCCTGGACGCCCTGCGGTCATACCTGCGCCCGGGCGGGCACCTCGTCGCGTTCCTCTCAGGTCGATTCTCGGTCTTCGGGGTCGCCAATCTGATCCTTCCCACCCGAGCCGGCGCGCGCATCGTGGCGGCGCTGATGCGCCGCGAGGCGGACACCGTGTTCCCCGCCTACTACGATCGCTGCTACGCCAAGGCCCTGTCGCGGATGCTCGAGCCCTGGAGCACGGCGCGCGTCGAGGCGCACTGGGGGGCGGCGGTGTACTTCGACCGTGTGCCCCCGCTCCAGCGGGCCTACGTGGCCTATGAGGACTGGGCTCGCCGGACGGCGCGCGACAATCTGGCCACCCATTACCTCCTCAGCGCCAGGCGGTGACCGGCAGGCGGTCTGGTCCCGGCTGGTAGGGCGCGGGCCGCCCCCCCGCCGCCGAGGCGAGCCCGGTGGGCTCGCGGGCGCACAGGGAAAGGGCGAGCAGGAGGCCCACGGGCACGAAGATGTATCGATCGGTCACCTGGTTGCCGACGAAGCCGTTGAGCAGCCAGACCATCAGCGAGCAGCCCAGAGCGAGCGGCAGATCGTGCTCGGGGCCGGCGGCCAGCCGAACCGCGATTCTGGCCGCTCCGGCGACATAGAACAGGAACGACGCGAACATGATGATGCCGCCGGCGGCCAGGAGCTGCAGGTAGATGTCGTGGGCGTCGTCGATCACGGCGAACCCGACACCCTCCAGCGGCCGGGCCTGGACGTCCTTGAGGGCGAGCGTCGCCGCGAACGAGCGCTGGCGGTCGCTCGCCGCGACCGTCGCCGCGCTTCCGCTCAGACGCACCTTCTGGGCGACCTGGGGCGAGAGATTCGAGAAGAACAGAACGAGGATGCCGAGCATTCCGACGATGGGCACCACCGCGGGCAGGCTCCTGCGCAGCCTCGGTACCAGGAGCACGGTGACCAGCACCGCGAACAGCGCCGTCACCGCGCCGGCCCGCGAGCCTGACGCGTAGACGGCACCGAGCAGGACGCCGCCCGCCATCACCGAGGCGATCCGCCAGCGGCCGTCGCGGTTGAACCACACCGCCACCACGGGGAGTGCCATGGCGCAGATCAAGCCGAGGTGGTTCGGCTGGATGGTCAAGCCCATCTCCCGGGCGTCGGGTCCGGGCACCGCCGCGTTGACATGGGTGAGGTGAAGGAGGTTGGTCACCGCGACCGCCGCGCTGATCAGGGCGGACATGGCCCAGAGGTCGCCGAGCCGGCGGCACCGCTGCGAGGTGGTGGCCACCGCGGCCACGAGCAGGGGAACCAGGACGATCCCGACCACGAACTTCAGCGCGCTCGTCACGTCAGACCGCGACCGCACGGCCGTCCCCGCCGCCTGGAGCAGCTCGACGAGCGGGCTTCTGACCAGCGTGTGGTCCGGAGGGAAGATCGCCGAGAGGACCGTCGCCAGCCCGATGCAGATGCCCACCTGGAGCAGCCACCAGGGGATTGGCGGCGACCGGCGGGTCACCAGCAGGCGGGCGCCGGCGGCTGCCACGGCGGGGACCATCAGGAAGTCGACCAGCCCGCTGCCACCGATGAGGAGCCCGTTCCAGGTCACGGCGAGGATGGTCAGACCGACGAGGGCGAAGGCCCACGACGGGGCGCGAGCCGTGCCCGTCACCCGCGCCGCCGCGACGAGCGCTGTTCGTGGGTCGTCACCGCGAGGCGCAGCGCCCTGAGCGTGCCAGCGGCGCATCGCTGCCAGGTGAAGTCCCGGGCCCGGCGGGGACCGGCTCGGGCCAGCCGCGCGCGGACGGCATCGTCGAGGAGGATGGTTCGCAGCCCGTCGGCGATCGCCTCGACGCTCGTAGGGTCGCTCAGCACGGCAGCACCGCCCGCCACCTCCGGAGTCGCGCCGTGGGCCGAGGTGAGCAGCGGCTTGCCGAAGGCGAACGCCTCGAGGACGGGATGCCCGAACGTCTCGTACAGGCTCGGGTAGGCGATGGCGTCCGCGCCGCGGAACAGTGCCGGGATCTCCGCCTGGGGAACCGGACCCAGGCAGCGCACCCGGTCGCCGACCCCGAGCCCCGCGGCGAGTCGCTCGAGATCCCGGCGCTTGATGTCGGCGTCACCGCCGGCGATGAGAAGCTCGTGCTCGATCTCTCCCTTCCCGACGAGCTGCGCGAACGCCTCGATCAGGCGGGCGTGGTTCTTGAGCGCATACAGACGGGAGACGATCAGGACGTAGGGCCGTCCACCGGGCGGCGCGAAGGCCGGCCCCGGCTCGGTCTCGTCCATGATCTCCCGGGCCCAGTTGGACATCCCGTGGTGAACGGTCAGCACCCGCTCGGGGTCGAGGCCGAACAGGCGAATGGCGTCGACCCGCTCGGTCTCGCTGACGGCGATGACGACGTCGGCGTCGCGCAGGGCCCGCGGCACCACCTGCTCGATGTAGGCGGCCCGCAGGCCTCGGATCTGCCCGCGCGGCAGGAGGAAGTGCTGCAGGGACTGCAAAACGATCACCGTCGGTGCCCGGCGCAGGAAGGGCTTGGTGTTGCACGTGCTGAGCAGAACGTCGATGCCTTCCCGTCGGCTCAGGAGGGCGAGTGCGGTCTGCTCGTAGAGGACCCGGCCTGATCGGATGCTCGGGAGCCCGCGACACGCCACCGTGGCGATCTTGGGATGGTCGGGCACGGCGAGGCTTCCGTTGTGCGGCGAGACGAAGGCCTTCACCCCGGTCACCGTCGGCTCTCGGCCGAAGGCGCCGAGCAGGCCGTCGTAGTAGCTGATCAGCCCGCCGGCGGTCGGTCCGAACCCGGCCCCGCCGGAGATCATGTCGACCCCGATCCTCACAGCGCCCGCCCGCCGGGGTCGCCGCGTCGCGAGGTCCCGACTCGGACCGCCTGCACGGTCAGCTTGTTGCCGAGGTGGCCGCCGACGCGGTTGGCCGCGAGTACCGCGCGCTCGGCGAGCGGCCGCACCCGCCGGCGCGAGCAGGCGTGCATCGGCCGGCCTGGATGCTGGCGGTAGAACATCCCGTAGCGCTCGGCATGCACGGTGTCGAAACCGGCCGCCGAGAACTCGCCCCGAATCCGATCGAGCTCCATGCGGCCGACTCGATTCCCCGCCTCCTCCTCGTCGTAGGCCAGCCCGGCCCTGACCGCCACCCTGGTCAGGGCGGCTCGGCAGGGCTCGGTGACCGACACCGCCCGGCGGGCGACCCGGGTCAACTCGCGCAGGCCGACGTACGGATCGGCGAGGTGGTGGAGCCCGTCGTGCACGTAGGCCACCCCGACGCCTTCGGTGGCGATCGGGAGCCGCTCGGCGTCACCCACCACCGAGAGGATGGCCAGGCCGTAGCGGGCGGCCCGGGCCCGCGCCCCGCGCGCCGCACCCAGCGACAGGTCCACCGAGATCACCCGCGCCCCAGCCCGGGCGAGGAACTCGGCGTCCATGCCCGAGCCGCCGCACGAGGCCACGGCGGTGGCGCCCCGGAGCGTCCCGGCGATGGCGACGGTGGCGCGGGCGAACTTCTCGTGCAGGAGCCAGCCGTACATGGCGGGCGCTCCGTGGGGGCGGGTCCGTTCGAACTGCGCATCCTCGGCGTCGAAGAAGTCGGCCTGCCTCGCCTTGTGCTCGTCGTGGGCGACATCGGCCAGCAGCAGCGGGACGCCGTCGGTGATCGGATAGGCGTGGCCGCTCGCCGGGCAGCGGGCCGCTCGAACATCCCAGACCAGCGTCCCGCCGCAGCCAGGGCAGACGAGCAGTGACCGCAGTGCCGCATCCCGACCGCGGCCGGCCCCGGTATCACACATCGGCCGGCGGCGCATGCGAGGGCGGTACGGGTCGTGGTGGTCGCCCTCGCCTGGGAGTTTTCACGTCGGGAGCTTAGCCCGCCGGGACGCCTCGCGCCGCAGGAAGGCATCCGTTTCGGCCAGTGATTTCGCCGTCCCGATTTCGTAGAAGCGCTCATTCGCCTCAAATCCGGCCAGTTCACCTCGCTCGGCCAAGCGGCGGTACACCGCCGCGAGGTCGGTGGTGTCAGTGCTGGCGTCGAGAAAGCCTTCCGCCGTGAACATCCCGAGGCCGTAGTCGATCCATTGGTGGTGAGGATTCACCTCCCCCTTACCATATTCCGTCACCTGCCCGGATGGGCCCTCACCATCTGGCACGAACCGCGCGTTGCTCGCGTCCCAGCGATTGTCATTGCGAAGAACGGTCATCAGGGCGGGCCTTCGGCTGGCCCGGAACGCGCGCTGGACCGCCTGGTAGTCGACTCGAAGGTAGGTGTCACCGTAGAGCACGAAGAAGGCGCGACCGAGGAGCGGGAGCGCGCCGCGCACCGCGCCGGCGGTGCCGGCCGCCTGCGGACCGTCGTAGGCGTAGCTGATCTCGAGGCCGAGCTCGCGGCCATCGCCCACCGCGCTTTCGATCTGCTCGCCCCGATAGCCCACGCAGATGATCACCCGCCGTGCCCGATGCTCTCCAAGGAGTCGGAGCTGGTGAAAGATGAACGGCTCTCCGGCCACGGATACCAGTGGTTTGGGCCGACCGGCGGCGAGGACGCCGAGGCGCGTGCCCAGGCCGCCGGCGAGGATGCAGACCGGGTCGAGGCTCATGACGCCCCCGGGCCGTCATCGAGGCGGTCGTTCCCGTCCGGCGCCCGGCCCGCCCCCGCCGACGCCGCCCCCCGCCCGCCGCCGGCGTGCCCGAAGGCCACGAGCGCCGCCGGGTCCTCGAGGGAGGGTGGAGGATGGGCCTGCGGCGGGGGTCCGCCGTCCGGCGGCGGCAGCGGCGGCGGCGGCGGCCGGTCGGGCGTGGCGAGGAATCCCACCATCAGCACGGCCAGCCCGAGGGCGCCGGAGGCGACCAGCGCCCACGACACTCCCCGGGCGCCGTCGCCGGCGAGGAGGCCGGCGCCGACCGGCAGGGCGGCGGTGGCCACGACCTCGGCTGCGGTGCCCAGCGTCGGATGTCCGCCACCGCGGGCACAGTCGCTCATCACCCGGCGCAGTCCGACGAGGAGGGCGGCGAGAAGGAGGATGCGCGCGAGACCGGTGGCCGCGTCGAACGCGTGCCCGAACAGGAGGGGGACGATGGTGGGCATGGCGATCTCCAGGACGGCGACGATCGGCCCGCACACCAGGAGGGTCAGAGCGACGAATCGCCACGTCTCCCGTCGCACCCCGGCCGCGCCGCCCTTCCCGGCGATGTGCGGGTAGGCGACGATGCCGATGCTCTGGGCGGCAAAGCGAGGGAGGTTGGCGAAGCCGACCCCGACCACGTAGACGCCGAGGGCGGCGGGCGAGACGAAGAGGCCGACGATGGCCTGGTCGAGCTGGAAGGCGTCCAGGGGGCTGATCGAGCCGAGGAATCCGCGCAGGCCGAAGCTGAGCATCGGCCGCATCCCCGGGGCGCGGCTCTCGGGCTCCCGGCCCGAGGCGCCCGGGCGGCGTCCGAGGGTGAGGATCAGGCCGGTGGCCCCGGTGAGGGCCGCCGAGCCGACCCAGATGGCCATGATCGCCACCAGGCCGCCCCGGCCGATGACCGCCACCACCACCAGGCCGAGGCTGTAGACGCAGGGAGCCAGCAGGCGCACGGCGCTGAAGGCCCGGAAGCGGCCCTGCGCCTGGAGCAGCGCCAGGCTGTACTGCACCGCGAACAGGCCGGGCATGGCGAGCACGCTGACCAGGCCGGCGATCCAGAAGGCGGCGACCCCCAAGCCGACGACGAGGTAGAGCACGGCGCACTGGATGGCGGCACCGACGGCGATCTGACCGAGGAACACCCGACGCAGCGAAGCCACCAGGGGGCGCTCGACCGCGGGGTCGCGGGCGATCCAGTAGGTGAGGGCCAGCGGGAGCCCGAGGGTGCCGAGTTGGGCGATGACGAGGGCGACGAGGACGAGCAGGGCCGCCCGTCCGCGGTTCTCCACGCCGAGGAGACGTGCCACGAGGACGCCGCTGATCAGCGCGACCAGCTGAACGGCAAAGCTTCCGGCGACGGTGATCGCCGTGTCGCGGTGGTGGGCGGCGACACGGCCGGCGCGGCGGCGGCGCTCAGGCGGGTCCACGACGGACGGAGCCTCCTCCGCCACGGACCATGCTCTCGGGAGGCAGGTCGCAGTCGACGTAGGAGTTGGCGCCGATGGTCGTCCCCGCCCCGACGGTGATGGCACCGACGACGACGCTGCCCGCGAAGATGCGCACTCCGTCCTCGATGCGAGGGGTGATGCGCAGCCGTTGGAGATCGGCGCGGGTGTGGCGCCGCCGGGCGCCGAGCGTCACGTTCTGGAAGATGGTCACGTTCCTCCCGATGATCACCCCGGGCCCGATGACGATCCCCAGGGGATGCGGGAGCACCAGGCCCGGACCGACGCGGATATCGGGGTGAACGTCCATCGCGTGCTTGGTGACCAGTACGTTGCGCCAGAACCAGCTCGTCCACCGCGGGGTGTGGGTGATCAGCCGGACGAGCAGAGTGGCATGCAGCGAGGGGTTGGTCAGATATCTCAGGCCGAAGACGACGAGCCTCCCCGGCCCGGCCTCGCGCTGGTCCTCGTAATGGGCCTGGCAGTCCGCCGACAGTAGGCCTCGCAGGCCGATGCGCTCGCCGGTGGGCAGGGGCGCGTAGCGCTGGTAGCCCATCACCGCACCCGGGCCCCGGTTGGCGGGGGCCGGACACCGCTCCCGGCCATCACGACCGGTGGCCGCCGGACACGGCCACCATCTCGGCCCAGAGCCGCTGCTCGGGGCCCGGGACGGCGTCGGGCGCCCAGCCTTCGGAGAGGAGCAGGAAGCTGGCCAGGGGGTCCATGCCGGCCAGCTCGGGAAACTGCGCGGCGTCGCGCTCGGTCATCCCGATGAGCCTGACGTCGTGGGTCCCCCGGAAGCGGCCGACCATCTCCTCCACCAGCCCGTCTCGTGCGAAGGGATGGAGCTCGACGAGCATGTTGGTGGCGGCCAGGGACGGGATCCGGGCCGGATCGAGCAGGTCGAGCTCGTAGCCCTCGCAGTCGACGATGAGCAGGACGTCGGGTCCGGTGAGGGGGCGCAGAGCCGCGGAATCACAGAAGCCGTGCACGTGAACCCGATCGGCCACCCCGTTCTCGCGGGCCAGCGCCCGGCAGAGGCTGCGCTCGCCGGCATCGGCGTCGAAGGCTTCGATCGTCGCCTCGGGCACGCGCAGGGCCGCGCCGACGGCGTAGTAGCCCTCGCCCGCCCCGACGTTGACGACGATGGCGGGACTGAACCCGAGGAGCTCCTCGACGGCGCGATGGAGCTCGAGCTCATAGGCGCCGAGCAGCTTGGCGGCAAAGGTGCTGACGTGTCCGGCGCTGCGGCCGGGGTAGCGCATCCCCTGGAAGGGGCCCCCGGATACGAGCAGGCCGTGGCGCTCGACGAACCTGAGGATCTCGCGTCCGGCCGGGGAGAGGCCCGCCATCCAACGCGGCCGGTAGCGGCGGTAGGCGCGCCGCGCCGGCGAATAGCCGCCGATGAGACCGGCCAGGGGACTCCCCGGAGCGCCGGCGGTCAGACGCCGCGTCATCGGCGGCGCGCCTCCCACGCGGCGCCCATCACCGGTACTCCGTGCCCACGCAGCCCTCGAACTCGAAGTCGAAGCGCAGCTCGGGCGCCCCGGACGCCGCCATCGCCTGGCGGGTGTCGTCGGGGTGCGCGGTGTAGACGAGGAGAAATCCCCCGCCGCCGGCACCGACGAGCTTCCCGCCGGCGGCCCCGGACCGGCGGGCCAGCGTGTAGAGGTCGTCGATCCGCTCGTTGGTGATCAGCGGCGACCGGGCGCGCTTCATCTCCCAATGGGCATGCATGAGGTCGGCGTAGGCATCGAGATCGCCCGCCTCGAGCAGGTCGCAGCTGAGATGTCCGATCTCCTTGACGCGATGGAGGTTCTCCAGCATCGCCTGGTCGTTGGCCTCCGTGCGGGTGTCCTGATCGGCGAGGACGGCCGATGCCGAGCGGGCCTCGCCGGTGTAGAAGAGCAGGAGGTTGTTGCGCAGCTTGCCCAGCACGACTGGACCGAGTTCCAGCGCGCGTACCTCGACCGTGCCGTCGGGGTTGAACACATAGGCGCAAACCCCGCCGTGGGCGGCGACGTACTGGTCCTGCTTGCCCACCGGCTCCCCGAGCACATCGATCTCTATCGCGCAGGCGTCCTCGGCGAGCGCCATCGGCGTCGTCGACGCCCGGCGCCCGAGCGCGAGTGCCTTGAGCAGGCACACGGTGAAGCTGCCCGACGAGCCGAGACCGGTTCCGGCGGGCACGTCCGCCACCGAGGCGATCTCCAGAGGATCTCCCGGCCAATGCCTGAGCAGGGCCTCACGGAGGATGGGGTGGCGGATCTCGCGTGGATCGTCGACCTCCTCGAACTTCGAGTACTTCATCCTGAACCGGCGTTGGAAGGCCGTGTGGGTCAGCATGTACACATGCTTGTTGATCGCCCCGGCGACGAGAAATCCACCGTGCTTACGGTAATATGACGGCAGATCCGTGCCTCCCCCACCGAGGGAGATCCGCAGCGGTGCGCGGGTGAGGAGGACGCTCATCGTGGACCCGGTCCATGGGAGGCGATCGGGTTGCCCTCGAGCCAGGTCAGCGTGGCCCCGATGGCCTGGGGGATGGTCAGCGTCGGCTCCCAGCCGCACGAGCGGATCCGCGTGCAGTCGAGGTGAATGAGCGGCGAGTCGCCCGGCCAGCCGCGCCGGCCGCCGGTGTACTCGCGCCGCGGGTCGATGCCGAGGAACTCGGTGATGATGGCGATTGAATCGTCCACGACCACCGTCTCGTCAGTTCCGAGGTTGAACACCTGGCACACGCCGGGCTCCGCGGCGGCGAGGCCGGCGAGGATTCCCGAGACGCAATCCTGAACATAGAGATACGACTTCTCCTGGCGACCGTCGCCCAGCACACGCAAGCGTGTCGGATCATGACGCAGGGCGTGGTAGAAATCACATACGTGTCCGTGCGTGTACCGCTCGCCGAGGATGGAGACGAACCGGAAGACCGCGCCGGTGAAGCCCAGGCCATGGCAATAGGCGGCGATCAAGGCTTCGCCGGCCAGCTTGGATGCGCCGTAGAGCGAGGTCTGGGTTGGAAACGGGCAGGCCTCCGGGGTGGGAAAGACCTCCGGTTCGCCGTAGACCGAACCGGTGGAGGCGAAGGCGATTCGACTCACCCCAGCGCTGCGCATCGCCTCGAGGACGCGTGAGGTTGCCACCGTGTTCTGCTCGAGATCCCGGCGGGGGGCTTCGAGCCCGTGACGAACATCGGCGTTGGCGGCGAGGTGGAAGACCGTGTCGCACCCCTCCATGGCGCCGGCCAGGCGCTGCTGGTCGAGGATGTCGCCCTCCTCCAGTCGCGCGCCCGAGCCCTCGAGGAGCTCGGCGACGAACTCACGCCGTCCGGTGCTGAGATTGTCGTACACCACGACCTCCGCGCCGTCGGTGGCCAGGCGATCGGCGAGCGCGCTGCCGATGAACCCGGCCCCGCCGGTGATCAGGGCTCGCATCCGGGCTAGAGCTTGAAGCCGCTGGCGAGGGCGTCGCGGCGGAACATCTGCACCGTCTCGAGGGAGAAGCGCTCGAGGTCCTTGCCGAGCAGCGGCAGCTTGGCGAGCAGGTCCTTGGTCATGGTGATGATGTGACAGCCGACGGCGTCCGCTTGGACGAGATTGAGGATCTCCCGGGGGCTCGCCCATATGAGCTCGCTGCGCGGCGCGAGGTGATCGAGGATCTCCACCGCTCGGGCCATGATGGGAACCGGTTCGACGCCGGTATCGGCGATGCGTCCCGCGAAGACCGATACGCAGGATGGGGCGCCGTCGCTGAGCGCCTGGGCCACGACCTCGACCTGCGCCGGCGTCATCAGCGCCGTCACGTTGATCTTGACGCCACTCTCAGAAAGCTCGCGGATGAGGGGGGCGAGCGACTCACCCAGGGTGGTCGAGACGGGGATCTTGACGTAGACGTTGGTTCCCCAGCCGGCGATCATGTTCGCCTGTCGTCGGATGCTGGCCTCGTCGTCGGCGAAGACCTCGAACGACACCGGTAGCCTGGTGATGCTCTCGAGCACCCGTCGCGCGAACTCCCCATAGTCGGTGAGGCCGGCCTTCCACATCAGGCTTGGATTGGTGGTGAACCCGCGAATTGCCGGGTCGGCGCCGAGGCGGAGGATCTCGTCGAGGTCGGCGCCGTCGGCGAAGATCTTTGTGCTTATCGTGTCAAGCATTGGCGCGACCCATTCTCGGTCGAGCGCGGGGGTCGACCAGCCACCTTACAGGGCGGCGTGGACCCGCGCGAGGGCCGCCGCCGCCGCGTGGAGGTCGCGAGCCCGGGCGTCAGGCAGCGCCGCGCCGAGGCGCCGGTGGGCGGTCCGCGGATGCTCGACGAGGATGGTCGAGCAGCCGGCGGCCTGGCCGGCGAGCACGTCGGTATCCGCGTCTCCGATCACCCACGACCGGGCGAGGTCGATGTCGAGCGCCGCCGCGGCGGCGGTGATCAGGCCGGGGCGCGGCTTACGGCATTCGCAGGCCCGCCGCAGCTCGGCAACCACGCCGTCAGGGTGGTGGAAGCAGTAGCGCCAGCCATCGATCTCGACGCCGGCGCCACCAAGCAGGGCGACGGCCCGGTGATGGACCTCGGCGAGGTCCGGGAGGGAGACCGTGCCCTTGGCGGCCGCGGGCTGGTTGGAGACGACGACGACGGCGAAGCCCAGGCGCTGGAGTTCCCGCAGGCCGTCGGCGGCTCCCGGCGCCAGTGCGGTCTGCCCGCTCTCGAGCGGTGACTCGTAGGTCTCAGACCGGGGGTCGAGCACCGGCTCGGTGATCACGCCGTCGCGATCGACGAAGGCCGCCGGGCGCCGAGCGCGACGGGCGCCGCCGCTGCCCATCACGCGGGCTGGGTGGGCGCGACGACCGACTCCCACTTGCCGGCCTGGCGGCTGAGCGCGGGGTGGGCCACGAGTAGGTGCCAGCAGACCGCCTGGAGGGCCTCGACGTGGGGGGTGGTGCGCTCGGATGGGGCGTCGATCACCACGCATTCGTCAGCCAGGCGGGCCGTCGCCCCGTCGGGCCTGCCGACGACGCCGAATATGTCGCTGCCCACCTCGCGCGCGAGCTCCAGGGCCTCCACGAGGTTGAGTGAGACGTTGTGCTCGCGCGATCCGCCGCCGACCGAGAAGACGAGCAGGGCGTCGAGCCCGCCCAGCCGGGAGGTTCTCAGCCACTCCCGAAACGTCGTCTCCCAGCCCTCGTCGTTGATGCGCGCCGTGAGCTCGGCCACGTTGTCGGTCGGCGCGTAGGCCTCGATATGGCAGATCTTGCGGAAGTCGTTGACGGCGTGAGAGGCGTGGGCGGCACCCCCGCCGACACCGAGGATGAAAAGCCGGCCGCCGCGCTCGCGTACGGCGGCGATGCGCTGCGCCATCCGCTCGAGGGTCGCCGCCGGCAGTGAGGATACGAGCTCGGCTGCCTCCTGCAGGTAGCGTTCTGAGTGCGTGAGCATCGGTCGTGGCCTCTCCGCGTCGCCGGGCGCAGGCCGCGTCGCGGGGCGCGGCGCCAACTGTAGCGGTGAGCCGGAGCAGACGGGTCCGCCCGCCAGGGCCGGGATGCTCTCCGGTCCCCGGGTCGTTGACGCTAGAGTGCGCCGATGCTCGGGCGTCGAGGGAATCGGCCGAACGCGCGGATCCATCGCCTGGCGGCGCACCCGCGGCGGCCCCGACCAAAGCCGCTCAGAGCTCCGTGAGGTCTGCTCTCGCCGCCCTCACCGTGCTCCTGCCATGGCCGGTTCGGCGCCTGGTGCTTCAGCGCTTTTTCGGCTACCGGATCCATCCGACCTGCCGGATCGGGTTCTCGTGCGTGCTGGCCAGGTCCCTGGTGATGGAGGAGCACTCCTCGATCGGCCACCTGACCATGTGCAGGAGGATCGACCTGCTGCATCTCGGCTCCCACAGTGTGATCGGCACCCTCAACTTCATAACCGGGCAACCGTCGGATTCCAAGCTCCGTCATTACCATGACTGTCCGGAGCGGCGTCCCCAACTGCTGCTGGGCCGACACTCGGTCATCACCTCGCGTCACCATCTCGACTGCACCGATCGGGTGGAGATCGGCGAGTTCTCGGCCGTCGGTGGCCGCGGCTCCACGTTCTTCACCCACGGGATCGACATCTCGGCCAACCGCCAGCGACCCGAGCCGATCTCGATCGGAGATTACTGCCTCATGGGAACCAGCTGTGTCGTCCTGGCCGGTGCCAGCCTGCCCGACTACTGCGTCCTCGGCGCCATGTCGCTCGTCGACCGGGCGCTGGTTGAATCACACCAGTTGTATGGGGGGGTACCGGCGCGAGCGATCAAGCCGCTGCCCGAAGACGCCGAGTACTTCCGGCGCACGGAGGGCCGGGTGATCTGACTCGGGGGCGGCTGGCGGGGCGGCGCGGAGCCAGGTCGGCTACCGGGTCGGCGGGCGAGGCGGCTACCGGGTCGGCGGGCGAGGCGGCTACCGGGCGCGAGCGCCGGCCGCCGAGCGCAGCAACTCGTCAAAGCGTTGGCCGAACGCCGCCTGGCTGAAGTTCTCCCGGGCATAGACCTTCGCCGCGGCGCCCCGGCCCGCGAGCTCATCGGGCCGGGCGATGAGGTCGGCGATCTTGGCCGGGAACGACTCGGGCCGGGTGCTGTCGACCACCCACCCGGCCCTCGACTCCTCGACGACGCGCGCAACCTCGCCGTGCGGATCGACGGCGGCCAGGATCGGCAGGCCGTAGGCCATGTAGTTCATCAACTTCGACGGGATGTTGAACTCGGCGCCGGTGTACTGCTGGGTGACCACGGCGATGGTGGCCCGCGCGAGCTCCTCCTCGAGGCGATCGTCGTCGACGAGGCCGAGCATCTCGACTCGATTGGTGCGAATCGCGCCTCGCACCTCGCTCGCCGCGACCCCGTCGCCGGTGATGACGAACCGGATCTCGGCGTCGGCCAGCGCGCCGGCCCGCTCGAAGGCGCCGACCAGCGGAGCCAGGCCCTGTGTGTGACCGATGTTGCCGATGCTCAGCAGGCGCGGCGTCGGCGAGCGGGCCGCGCCCGAGGGCCGGTCGCGGGGGATCCGGGTGGCCGGGTAGGGAATGAGGCGGAGCTTTCCCGCCGGGACGCCCTTGGCCAGGAGGTTGGCGGCGAAGGGCGGCGAGGGGACGACGATCTGGCTGGCCGCCGCGTAGGCGGCCCGCTCGAGGCGCTGGGCGCCCCGGAGCACCACGCCGTCGGCGACCAGGCCGGTGGCGGTGGCCCCGTCGGGCAGGATGTCGTGGAGCCAGAGGAGCCAGGGCACGCGCCGCAGCCGGGCGTTGATCATCGCCGGGAGCAGGGCCGCAAACGACGGGGAGCTCGAGACGAGCACGTCAGGGGTGCCGAGCAGGGGCAGGGCGGCGAACTGCGCCGCCATGAAGGTCAGCTCCTGGCGGACGCGCTCGGCCGAGGTCGCCCGGCCGATCCACAGGGGCAGGCGCAGCACCCTGATGCCGTCGCGTACCTCGCGGTAGGGTCGGACCCGGCGCCCCCAGGCCGGGGTCGGGTAGTGGGGATGGGCGGCGACGACATCGACCTCGTGGCCGAGGTCGCGCAGGCCCTCGGCCCACACCCGGCTCATCGGCCCGATCCCGGTCGGCTCCGGATGGTAGTTGTAGCTCCAGAGCTGGACGCGCACCGCGCGCGTGATCGTAGTGGTCGGCCGCGGCCTAGTCGCCGCGCGGGCCGAGCTCGGAGCGGAGCTTGCCGAGGGCCCGGTAGACGCGCCCCTCGACGGTGCTCAGCGGCTGGCGGATGACCTTGGCGATCTCCGGCATGGTCAGATCGGCCCCGTAGCGCAGGGCGACCACCACCCGCTCCTCCTCGGACAGGGCTCCGAGGCTGCGCTGGACGAGGTCTCGCGCAAGCAGGGCGTCCCCGTCGGCGGGGGCAGGACTCGGGTGTCCGCCGCGCTCGAGCGCCCGCTGCTCGGCCGAGCGCCGGCGGGCGTGATCGCGCAGGCAGTTGAGGGCGATGGCGTAGAGCCAGGTCTTCTCGCCGCCCCGGCGCGGGTCGAAGCGGCGCCTGGTGCGCAGCACGCGCTCGAAGGTGTCACCGAGGAGATCCTCGGCGAGCGCCCGATCGCCGGTCCGGTAGATGAGGAAGGCGAGCAGGGGCCGGGCGTGGGCGTCGTAGAGACGCTCGAAGTCGGGGTGGCCGCGGGGGATGCCGCCGCGCTCCCCGGCCGCGTCGCCGGCGCCGAGCCGTCCGAGGCGACCGGCCCGGGGCTCGCCCACCATGCCCTAGCCCGCTCCCCGGGGACGGGGGGCGAGGGGGCAGTCGGGGCCGGTGGTGCGTGAGATGTTCCGACTCCTCTCGAGGCTCTCGAGGCTTGGCGCCCGCCGGTGGCGATGGCGCCTGCCCGCCGGGCGGACTCGGTCGCGGGCACCGGCGGCGAGCCGCCGCTCGAGCGAGCCGGCCTCAGGCGGAGAGGGCGGGGGCCCGAGGGGCCGTCGGATGCGTCGCGTCACGAATATAGCCCATGCATGCCCGACGGCGATCGACGCCGCCCCGGCCGGATGAGGCCCTGCGGGCGGCGTAGCGGGTCAGCGGACGGTCTGGGCTTCCGGCGATAACGGTCTAGGCTCCCGGCGATCGGTGGACGTGTGACCATCCCGGCAGTCCTGGTGGGTGTCGCCATCCTCGGGTACGTCACCATCGGCGCCGGGGGTGGGGCCGCCGGTCTCGGGGCCCTGGCCTCGCTGGCCCTGGCGCTCGTCAGCCTGCTCCGCAGCCGCCGCGACCCCGAGCAGGCGGCGGTGGCCAGACGGATTGCCGCCCGCGCGCTCACCCTGCTCCCGGGAGCGCTGGTCGTCCTCCTCGGCTTCCAGGCGGGGGGGTTCTTCCCCGGACCGACGGCGCTGGCCGCCGTCCTCTTGGGGCTGCTCCTGGCCGCCAGGCTGGCCCGGGGGGCGGTCGTCTCCCGCGGGGCGATGGCGGTCGGGGCGGCCTTCGCCGCCTACGCGGGCTGGGTCCTCCTCTCGGGCCGCTGGTCGCACGCCCCCCAACGGGCGGTGACCGAGGCAGACCTGGTCCTCGTCTACGGACTCGGCTTCCTCCTCCTCGCCACCACGGTGGACGGGGCCCGCGACATGCGGTGGGTGATGCGGGGGCTGGCCCTCGGCTCCTTCGGCGTGTGCCTGCCCGCCCTCCTCAGCCGCATCCTGCCCAGGGTGTGGCCCATCGCCGCCAGCCTCGACACCGCCCGCCTCAGCTACCCGCTCACCTACTGGAACGCCCTGGGGCTGGTCGCCGGGCTCGGCATCATCCTCTGCGTCGGGCTGACCGCCGACGACCGCGAGCCCAAGCTCCTCAAGGCCCTGAGTGCCCTGGCCATCCCCGTGCTGGCGGTGACGCTCCTGCTCACCTTCTCGCGCGGGGCGATCGCCGCCACCATCATCGGCCTCGTCGTCTACCTGCTGCTCGGCCGCCCCCGCGCCGTCCTCGGTGCCCTCCTCGCCGTCGGACCGGCCACCGGGATCGCGCTGGCCGTCGCCTACCGGGCGACCTCGCTGGCGCGGGTGCTCGACGGGAGCGCCGTCCAGTCCAGCCAGGGGCGTCACCTCGCCCTGGTCGTCGCCGCCTGCTCGCTGGCGGGGGGGATGGGGCGCGGGCTCCTGGCCTTCGGCGACGCCCGCCTGGTGGCGCTGGCCGAGCGCCATCCGCTCGCGCCGGGAGTGGCGCGGCGTGGGTGGTCGGCGGCGATCGGGCTGGCCGTGGTGGCCTCGCTCGCGTTCGGCCTGCCCGGCGCGCTGGGGCGCCAGTACGAGAAGTTCGTGGCCAACAACCACGGTCCGGGCCACCTCAACCTGCGCGACCGGCTGACCGACCCCGGGGCCGACGGGCGGATCGACCACTGGCGGGTGGCGCTCGAGGAGTTCGACGGGGCGCCGCTGGCCGGAACGGGGGCGGGAACCTTCGAGGTGGTGTGGGCGGCCCGTCGCCCGCCCAACGACGGACAGGTGCTCGACGCCCACAACATCTACCTGGAGAACCTCGGCGAGCTCGGGATCGTCGGCCTCGCCCTGCTCGGGTGCGTCCTCGTCGGGATCCTCGCCGTCCTCGCCGGGCGGATGCGGCGGCCCGAGCGCCCGCTATACGCGGCGGCCTTCGCCGTGGCGCTGGCCTGGACGATCCACGCCGCCATCGACTGGGACTGGGAGATGCCGGCGGTGACCCTGCCCGTCTTCGCGCTCGCCGGCGCCGCCCTCGGGGGGGCGAGCCCCGGCCGGACGGCTCGGCGCCGACCGCTGCTGGCCCTGGTGGTGCTCGCGGCGGCGGCGGTCTTGGCCCTGGTCGGCGTCTCCCAGAGCCACCTCGACGCCAGCCTCGCCGCGTTCGACCGGGGCGACTGCGCCGGGGCGAGCGGAGCCGCGAACAGTGCCCTCGCCCCGCTCTCCTTCCGGCCCGGGGCCCGGGAGATCCTCGCCTACTGCCACGCCGCCCGGGGCGAGCGCGGGCCGGCGCTGGCCGAGATGGCGCGGGCGGTGGGGGAGGACCCCAGGAGCTGGGAGCCGCACTACGGCCTCGCCGTGGTTCAAGCGGCGCTCGGAGGCGACCCCCGCCCGGGGCTGCGGGCGGCGCTGGCCCTGAACCCGACCGAGCCCGTCATCCGCGCCGCCGTGGCCCAGTACCGGGCCGATCCGCCCGGGCGGTGGGCCGCCGACGCCGCCGTGGCCCCGCTCCCCATCTCCGGCCGGTACACCACCGCGCTCGCCGCCCTGCGCCCGGCGGCGGGGGCGGGCGCTGGCCATCGGCGGTCACGCGCTCCGCGCTAGCTTGTGTCCATGACCGTGATGCGTTACCGCGAGGCGCTGAACGCCGCTCTGCGGGAGGAGATGATTCGCGACGACCGGGTGATGCTCATGGGCGAGGACATCGGCGTGTTCAACGGCGCCTTCAAGGTCACCGCCGGGCTGCTCGCCGAGTTCGGCGAGAGGCGGGTCCGGGACACGCCGATCTCCGAGAACACCATCGTGGGCATGGGCGTCGGCGCCGCGATGACCGGGCTGCGGCCGGTGGTCGAGCTGATGACGATCAACTTCTCGCTGCTCGCCCTCGACCAGATCGTCAACCACGCCGCCCACATCCACTACATGTTCGGGGGACAGGTCAACGTCCCCCTCGTGGTGCGCATGCCCCAGGGCGCCGGCCACCAGCTCGGCCCGACCCACTCGCACTCCTGGGAGGCGATGTTCCTCC
>JAXDHJ010000070.1:0-23384 GCA_034664565.1 Solirubrobacteraceae bacterium | reverse complement strand
AGGCGGCGGCTGGGCCGAGCGCCTTGGCCTGCTGGCGGGCCGGGGAGATCCGCACCACGTCCCAGGCGAGACCGGTCACCTCGAGGCCGCGGATGACGGCGGCCGACGGGTCGGGCTGCCAGCGGCCGAGGCCGTGGCGGGCCGAGGTGGGGAAGGCGTGGTGGTTGTTGTGCCAGGCCTCGCCGAGGGTCGGCAGCGCCAGCCAGAGGAGGTTGCGGGAGTAGTCGTTGGTGTCGAACCGGCGACGGCCGAAGAAGTGGCAGAGCGAATTGATCGAGAAGGTCGCGTGGTGGAGGAAGAAGACCCGGACGGCTCCACCCCAGAGGAAGCCGGTCAGCGCTCCGGCCAGCGTTCCGGTCAGGGCGAGGCCGAGGGCGGTGGGGAAGGCCAGGCCGACGAGGATCCACACCGGGAACAGGCGGTCGACGAAGCGGACGACGGGATCGGCGAGCAGGTCGGGCGCGTAGTGGGCGGTGCACGCCCGGTCGACGCCCCGGAAGGTCCAGCCGACGTGGGCGTGGGCCAGGCCGCGCAGAGCACCGCGCCAGCCGTCGCCGTGGCCGACGTGCGGGCTGTGGGGGTCGCCCTCCCGGTCGGAGAACCGGTGGTGCTGGCGGTGGGTGGCCACCCACTCGATCACCGGACCCTCGATCGCCGCCGAGCCGAGCACGCCGAGGATCACCCGGACCGCCTTGCCGGTCTTGAAGCTGCGGTGGGTGAACAGCCGGTGGTAGCCGACGGTGATGCCGAGTCCGGTGAGCAGGTAGGTGACGCCCATGACCACGAGGTCCTGCCAGTGGAGCAGGCCGCCCCAGGCGAGCCAGCCGGCGAGGATGAGGAGCAGGAAGGGAACGACGGTGACCACGGCGTTGGCCACCCGGTCGGCGGTCTCGTTCTCCATGACCTTGACGCCGGCCTCGGGGCCGGTCGGCGTACCGGGGACGGCGGGCTGCCGTGGAGTCAGGCCAGTGGCGGGCGGCTCGTGCCGCGTCGCGGTGGCCGGGGCGGAATTTGTCTCAAGCGGCTGAACGGGACTGCTCCTCGCGTGGATGCTGGAACAACGAGAAGTGTCCGGCGGAGAGCCCGCTTCACGGGCGCCGCTCGTCCTCTTCTACCCGGCCCGGCCGAATCCCCGCGGGGACTCTGACCTCTTACCGACCCTATCACGGCGCCGGGGGGTCGAGTCGCCGGGATCCGGGGCCCGGATGGCGGCAAGAAGGACGGCCGGATCCGTCGCCAGGCGCGTTCACGGCCTGTGCCAGACTGGCCCGATGTCGCTCAAGCATCCGGTCGATCGCGGCCCGACGGAGGACCGCGGTCGCTTCGACCACTTCGCCCAGCGGGCGTCCTACCTCACGAGCTCGCCCCTCTTCTTCGTCTTCTGCGTGCTCCTGGTCGCCGCCTGGCTCGGCGGCTACGCCTTCGGGGCCAGCGACACCTACGAGCAGGCGACGGGAACCGCACTCACCGCCACCACCCTCCTGCTCATCGCCCTGCTCAAGAACTCCGAGCTCCGCGCCGAGCACGCCATGCAGCGCAAGCTCGACGCCCTGGCCACCGGCATGCTCGAGGCGATCCGCGACGACGGCGCCGAGGCCGAGGCCCGACTCGAGGCGGCGATCGGCAAGGACGAGGAGGTCTGACGAGGGCGTCGAGTGCAGCGAGCCGCGGCGCCCGCCCTACATGGCCACGGCGACGTACTTGGTCTCCAGGTACTCGTCGATTCCCTCGTAGCCGCCCTCGCGGCCGAAGCCCGAGTGCTTGACCCCGCCGAAGGGGGCGGCGGCGTTGGAGACCAGGCCCTGGTTGAGGCCGACCATCCCGGTCTCGAGCGCCTCGGAGACCCGCAGGGCCCGCTGGAGGTCGCGGGTGTAGAGGTAGGCGACGAGCCCGTACTCGGTGTCGTTGGCCGCCGTGATCGCCTCCCCCTCGTCGTCGAAGGCGACGATCGGGGCCACCGGGCCGAAGATCTCCTCGCGCAGGAGGCGGGCGTCGGGGGGGACGTCGACGATCACCGTCGGCGGGTAGAAGTGGCCGGGGCCGTCGAGGGCCTCCCCGCCGGTGAGGATCCGGGCGCCGCGGGCGACGGCGTCGCCGACCAGGTCGACCACCTTCTCACGCTGGTCGGCGTCGATCAGGGGGCCGATGTCGGTCTCCGGGTCGGCGCCCCGCCCGATGCGCAGCTCGGCCATCCGCCGGGCCAGGCGGTCGGCGAACTCCTCGGCCAGCGAACGGTGGACGTGGAAGCGGTTGGCCGCGGTGCAGGCCTCCCCGGTGTTGCGCAGCTTGGCCGTCATCGCCCCGTCGAGCGCCGCCTCGAGGTCGGCGTCCTCGAAGACGAGGAACGGGGCGTTGCCGCCGAGCTCCATCGAGACCCGGAGCACCTGGTCCATGGCTCGCCCGGCCAGCTTGCGCCCGACCTCGGTCGAGCCGGTGAACGACAGCTTGCGCAGCCGGCGATCATCGAACAGGGGGTCGGTGACCTCGCTCGAGCGGGAGGTGGTGAGGACGTTCAGCACCCCGTCGGGGAGGCCGGCCTCCCCGAGGATGGCGGCGAAGGCGAGCATGGAGAGCGGGGTCAGCCGGGCCGGCTTGACCACCATGGTGGCCCCGGCGGCGATGGCCGGGGCGACCTTGCGGGTCCCCATGGCCAGGGGGAAGTTCCACGGGGTGATGAGCAGGCAGGGCCCGACCGGCTGGCGGATGGTCAGCAGGCGTCCGGTCCCGTCGGGGCTGGCGCCGTAGCGCCCGTCGATGCGGACCGCCTCCTGCGAGAACCAGCGGACGAAGTCGTTGGCGTAGGCGATCTCGGCCCGCGACTCGGCGAGCGGCTTGCCCATCTCCAGGGTCATGAGCAGAGCGAGCTCGTCGGTCCGCCCGGCGATGGCCGCGAAGGCTCGGGCGAGGATCTCCGCCCGCTCGCCGGGCGCCGTCGCCGCCCAGCCGGCCTGGGCGGCGCAGGCGGCGTCGAGCGCCGCCCGGGCGTCGTCCTCGCCGGCGTCGGCCACCTCGCACAGCGTCTCGCCGGTCGACGGGTCCGACACCGCCAGGCGACCCCCGGCGGACGCCTCGCGCCAGACGCCCCCGATCAGGAGCTGCTTGGGCGCGGCGGCGAGAACCTCCTCCTCGGTCACCGGCGTCGGCTACCGTGCCGCAGATGCGCCGGCTGCTGGCAGCGAGCCTGATCATCGCTGCGGCCACGCCGGCCGGCGCGGCGGCGCAGCCGCTGCTCCTCATCTCCGGCGGCGGCAGCGGCCACGGAGTGGGCATGAGCCAGTACGGGGCCTACGGCTACGCCCTCCACGGCTTCGACTACCGGGCCATCCTCGCGCACTACTACACGGGTACCACGATCGGCGCCGCCCCAACCGACAAGGTGGTGCGGGTGCTCATGCAGCGCGGGGTCGGGAGCGTGGCCTTCTCCGGGGCCGCCCGGGCCGGCGGCCGCCGCCTCTCGTCGAGCGCCGTCTACCGGGCCGCCGCCGCCGGCCGAGCCCGGGTCAGCCTCACCGGCCCCCGCGGCTCGTTCACGCTGCCCGCGCCCCTGATCATCACCCCGGCGACCGCGGCACTCCGACTCGACGGGAGGGCGGAGAACGGGAGGCGAGACGGACGCTACCGCGGCTCGCTCGAACTGCGCCCGGGGGCCGGTGGGCTCGACGCCATCGACGTCGTCGGCCTCGACGACTACGCCCGGGGGGTGGTCTCGGTGGAGAGCGACCCGTCCTGGCCGCTGGCCGCGCTCGAGGCCCAGGCGGTGGCCTCGCGGACCTACGCCATCACCGATCCCGGCCATCCCGGCTTCGACGTCTACGCCGACACCCGCTCCCAGCTCTACGCCGGCGTGGCCGCCGAGACCCCGGCCACCGACCGGGCGGTCGGCCTGACCGCCGGCCAGGTCGTCACCTACCAGGGCCGGCCGGTCATCACCTTCTTCTTCGACACCTCGGGCGGGCGGACGGAGAGCATCCAGAACGCCTTCCTCGGCAGCCCGCCGGCGCCGTGGCTGGTCTCCGTCGAGGACCCCTACGACTCGCTCTCCCCGCGCCATCGCTTCGGCCCGCTGCGCCTGACCCTCGGCGAGGCCCAGTCGCGCCTGGGCGGGCTGGTGCGGGGAGCCCTGCGGCGGATCGTCGTCACCCGGCGCGGCGTCTCGCCGCGGATCGTCCGGGCGGTGGTGGTGGGGAGCGCCGGCAGCACCCGGGTCACCGGCGAGCAGCTCCAGTCGAGCTTCGGCCTGCCCGACAAGTGGGCGTGCTTCGCGGTCACCGACGCCCGCGGCCGCCCCCCCGCCGGATGGGATGCCCCGTGCCTGAATCCCGTCTCTGGGGGGTCGACTCCAACGCCCGCTCCGTCCGGTGGCGTCCCGCCGAGCGGACCGACCGGCGGCGCCGGGGCTCCGCCCAGCCGGTGAGCGCCGCGGCGCGCGGCGAGATCGTCCCCCCGCCTGCCGCCGCTGTGTACGATCGCCCGATGGCTCGATCACGCGCCGCGGCGGCCGTGCTCTGCATCCTCGGCCTCGGAGCCTGCGGCGGTGGCGGGGGTGGCGGGAGCGCCTCGGTGCCCAGCGTCGTCAAGCTGACCAACCTCGCCTCGAGCCAGAAGATCGACTCGCTCACCCTGGCCACCACCACCACCGTGCCCGGGAGCGCCGGCGCCGCGGCGACCACGGTGTCCGGCACGGCGGCGCTCCAGCTGCGCCCGACCCTGGCCGGCGATCTGCATTTCACCGTCGCCGGCCGAGCGATCAGCGAGCGCATCATCGGCAACGCGATCTACGTCGAGCTGCCCCAGATCGCCGCCCACGACGGCGGACGGCCCTGGGTCTCCGTCGACCTCGGCGCGGCCTCCTCGGCCGCCGGCATCAACCTCTCAGAGCTCCTGGCCCAGGCCAGGAACGCCGATCCGACGAGCACGCTGCGGCTGCTCGCCGCCAAGCACGTCTTCCACAGCATCGGCACCTCGACGGTCGACGGCCAGCGCGTCACCGGGCTCACGGGTAGCTTCACCCCGAGCACGCTCACCTCGTCGGTCCTCAGCCCCGACCTCGTCGCCCAGGTCAAGGCCAAGCTCACCCAGCTCGGGGCCACCCGCGAGGAGGTGACCACCTACCTCACCGACGCCGGTCACCCCGTCCGGATCGTCACCACCCTGACCACGACGACCCACGGCCCGATCACGAGCACGGTGGACATCCGCGACATCAATGTCCCCGTCTCGGTGGCACCGCCCCCGGCCGGGCAGACGATCACCCTCGCCGAGGTCAAGAAGCTCGGCGGCTAGGCCGGCGGCCGAGGGCGCCGGCCGGCTTCCCTATCCTCCGCCGTGGTGGACTCAGACCAGCCGGGGCCGCTCCTCGTAGTCGACACCCCCTGGCTCCTCTACCGCGCCTTCTTCGGCCTGCCCCGCTCCATCCGCGACGGTGAGGACCGGCCGACCGGGGCGCTCCTCGGCACGGTGAACACCATCCTCGGCGTGGTCGACGCCTGCCGCCCCCGGGCGGTGGTCTGCTGCTTCGGGGCCGAGGAGGCCGAGTACCGGGTCGCCCTCTACCCCGGCTACCACGCCCACCGCGATCCCATGCCCGACGAGCTCCGCGCCCAGTGGGAGCAGGCCCCGGGCCTGCTCGCCGCCTTCGGGTGGACGGTGGCCGCCCACGCCACGCTCGAGGCTGACGACCTGCTGGGCTCCTTCGCCCGGGCCGAGGGTCGGGCCGGGGGGCGGACGCAGCTGCTCACCGGGGACCGCGACCTCTACCAGGCGGTCGACGAGCAGACGGTGGTACTCGAGCTCGCCCGCAACCTCGCGCCGGTCGAGCTCGGGGTCGACGCCGTCCGGGCCCGCTACGGGGTGGCGCCCGATCAGGTCCCCGACTTCATCGCCCTGCGCGGAGACCCCTCCGACGGGCTGCCCGGAGCCAAGGGGATCGGGGCCAAGACGGCGGCCGACCTCCTGCGCGAGCACGGATCCCTCGAGTCGGTGATCGCCGCCGCCAACCGCCAGCGGCCGCGGATCGGGGCGGCGCTGCGCGAGCAGGCCGGGGAGCTCCGCGACTTCCTGGCCATCGCCACCCTCGTCGAGGTGGAGGTCGAGCTCCCGCCCGACGCCCCCACCGACCTCGCCGCCGGGGCGGCGGCGGCGCGCGGCCACGGCATGGAGCGCCTGGCGGCGCGCCTCGAGCAGCGCGCCGCCCGCCGGACCGGCTGATCGCCGCTGCCGGGGCCTGCGGCAGCTACCGTACAGCCGGTGCAAAGAGCGGCGACCCCGGCCGCGGGCGACCACGCTCCACCGCCCCCGCCCCCGCCGCTCCCACCCGGCGCCGCCCCGGTCACCGGCCTGCGGCTCCTCGTCTTCGTGGTCGGCAGCGCCAGCCTCGGCACCGAGATCGCCGCCGCCCGCCTGCTCGCCCCCTACTTCGGGGCCTCGACCATCGTCTGGGCCAACACCATCGCCGTCGTCCTCCTCGCCCTCAGCGCCGGCTACGCCATCGGCGGTCGCCTGGCCGACCGCTCCCCGACGGTGGCCATGCTCAGCCGGATCGTCATCGCCGCCGCCGCCCTCCTCGCCGCCGTCCCCTTCGTCGCCCCGCCCTTCCTCTCCGCCGCCAGCCAGGCCCTCGACACCGTCTCGGCCGCTGCCTTCGTCGGCTCGCTGGCCGGGGTCCTCCTCCTCTGCGCCATCCCCCTCCTCCTCCTCGGCGCCGTCACCCCCTTCGCCCTGCGCCTCTCCCTCCAGGGGATCGAGGACTCGGGCCGGGTCAGCGGCCGCCTCTCGGCCATCTCGACCCTCGGGGCCCTGACCGGGACCTTCCTCTCGGCGCTGGTCCTCATCCCCTGGCTCGGCACCCGCGACACCTTCCTGGCCTTCGCCCTCGCCCTCGTCCTGGCCGCCCTGCGCGCCGAGCCCCGGCTCGGGCTTGGGCTCGCCGCCGTGCTCGTGGTCATCCTCGTCCTCCCGCCCCGGCAGGTGCGCGCGACCGCGGACGGGCGGGTGATCTACGAGGCCGACACCACCTACCAGCACCTGCGGGTCATCCAGCGCCCCGACGGTGAGCGGTGGCTCGAGCTCAACGAGGGGCAGGCCATCCACTCCCTCCTGCGGCCGGGGTCCTACCTCACCGAGAACTACTGGGACGACCCCCTGGTCCTGCCCCTGGCCACCCGCGGCGCCCCGCCCCGGCGCCTGGCCATCCTCGGCGCCGCGGCCGGGACCACCGCCCGCGCCTACGGTCACTTCTTCCCCGGGGCGACGGTCGACGCGGTCGAGATCGACGCCGCGCTGACCGCGGTCGGGCGGCGGCTATTCGACCTGCGCGGGCCCCGCCTGCACGCCATCGCCGCCGACGCCCGGCCCTTCCTGCGCCGGCCCGGCCCGAGCTACGACGCCATCGAGGTCGACGCCTACCGCCAGCCCTACATCCCCTTCTACCTGACCACCCGGGAGTTCTTCGCCGAGAGCGCCGCCCGCCTGACCCCGGCCGGGGTGGTGATGGTCAACGTCGGCCACCCCTCGACCTCGGCCGCCCTCGAGCGGGTGATCGCCGCCACCCTGCGCGCCGTCTTCCCCTACGTGAGCAGCGACGTCGTCGACGCCACCAACGTGTTCGTCACCGCCAGCCGCCATCCGATCGAGCCCCGGCTGATCGAGGCCGCGGCCCCCGCCCTCGACCCCGCCCTGCGCCCCCTGGCCGCCCGGGTCGCCGCCCGGCTGGTCCCGGCCCCGACCGGCGGGGAGGTCTACACCGACGACCGGGCGCCCGTCGAGTGGCTGATCGACAGCTCCCTCTTCGCCTACGCCACCAAGCCCTGAGCCCGGGGCGAGCGCTACCGCTGGGGACTGCCGCGCCCGTGCGGGACGGTCGGGTCCCGGCTCGGGGGGGTGGCCGGCCGGGCTGCCCCGTCGTGGGGCGCGGGTCGGATCGGGTGGGCCTTGGCCGGCGCTCGGGGGGCATGGTGCTGCTTGGGAGCCGGGGTCCTGATCGCCGGCTTGTGCCGGGAGGCTGCCGGGTGGCGCGTCCGCGTGACGGGAGGCGCCGCCGGAGCCCTCGCAGGCGCCTGGGGTCCGGCGCTCGACGCCGGGGCCGGGGCCGGGGCCTGCGCGCCGGCCGAGGGAATCGGGACCCCGTGGCGGCGGGCGGGGTGGCGATGGGCGTGGGTGGCGCCCGGATGGTGGTGCCCCACGTGTCGCGCCGGCCCGCCGGTGGCGAGGGGCGGTGAGGGGCTCGCGGCCCGGGTGGGCGAGGAAGGAGCCTGGTGGGGAAGGGCGATGCCGAGGGCCCGGTAGGGCTCGTCGACCGCCTTGGGAAGCGAGACCCCGGCGAGGGCGAGACCCACCGGCAGGAGGACCGTCGTGGCCCCTGCCGCGAGCGCCGGCCACCACCGGCGCCGGGGCAGGCTCGGGCTCGGGCGGCGGGCGAGGGTCTCCTCGCCCGCCGCTGCCGTCGCGACGATGGCGCTCACGTGTCGCTCGGCCGTCGCCTCGTCGACCGGCCGCACATAGGCGCGGCGTACCGCGTCGGCGAAGGCCGGGTCGATGTCGGGCTGATGGTCAGGCGACACGGTGCACGCGGGTGGGCTAGGCGCCCTGCTCGGCCTTGGCGGCGCCGACCACGCACGCGGCGAACGGGCTCTTCTTGTCGGTGGCGGCCTTCTTGTGGGACATGTCCTTGCACAGCTGGCCGGGCGCCGTCGTGGTCGGCGGGGTCGTGGCCGCCTGCGAACGGGCGAGCTTGACGCCGGCGACGCAGGCGGCGAACGGACTCTTGCCCTTGCCGTGGTTGGTCTTCTTGTGCGACTGGGCCTTGCAGATCTGCCCGGGGGCGGTGGTCTTGCCGTGGGTCTTGGGGGTGTGGGTGGCGGCGAGGGCAGGCGTCGCCAGCATGGCGAGGGCCGCGGTCAGCGACACGGCGGTGGTCTTCAGGTGCATGAGCGTCCTTTCGTGGACGTGGGCCGGAGCCGCCTGGAGCGCGCTCTCACTACATCTATCGCTCCGGGCGCCCAGAGGGGTACGCCCGCTCCAACCGCCGCAGGGCCCGCCGCTGAAGCGCCTTGACCGCTCCCGGACGTTTGCCGACCGCCCGGGCGGTCTCCTCGATGGTCAGATCCCCGATGATCCGCAGCAGCATGACGGAGCGCTGATCGGCTGGCAACTCGTCGATCGCCCGGCGTACCGAGATCTCCGCCAGCCGCGCCTCGACCTCCTCATCGACCGCGCCGCCGGAGCCCCGGTCGCCCGCCTCGGCATCCGCCACCTCGACTGGCCGCCGGCTCTGGCGCCGGAGCTGGTCGACCATCCGGCGGTGGGCGATGGTGAACGTCCACGCCGCGAAGTCGCGCTCGCCGCCGCTGAAGCCGGGCAGGCCGCGCACGACCTGGAGAAAGACCTCGCCGGTCAGGTTCTCGGGATCGGCGGCGCCGTGGCCGGCCAGGTAGCCCGTGACCTTGGGAGCCAGCTCCTGGTAGATGCGTGTCCAGGCCCACTCGGCGCCGGTCCGGGCTGCCGCGAGCAGGTCGTCGAACGGATCGTCGGTGCCCACGCCGCCATTGTGGTCGAGCCAAGGCGCCCGGGGGCGGCGTGGTCTGAGGAGCGCGACGGCCTCCGCCCGGGCCGGCCTGGTCCGGCATGGCCATCCGGCGGCGGGCGCCGGCGGTGGTGCTCGCCCAGACCGGCCAGGTCCCGGGCGACGGCGGCGGTCTCGCCGCCGCCCCCGCCGGTGTCGAACTATGCGAACATGCGTTCGTATGACGAGCCAGGGGTCAGCCTACGGACGGTTTCGCAAGGCGTTGAACCGCGGCAACCTGGGTCTCGTCCACGCCGCCGCGCTCGAGCTTCCCCACGTCGATCTGGTCGACGCTCTGCGCATCGTCCTGCTCATGCGAGGCATCGACGACGAGCGCTACGACCGCGCCGCCACCCGGTGGCTCGGCCGGTTTGCCCTCGAGCGCCCTTCGGCCCGGCTCGAGGATCTCCAGCTCGCGCTGCACGCCCTGGAGGCGCTGCCCTACAACGACCAAGCCGCCCGGCAGACCCTCGGCCGGCTGTGCGAGGCCCACGGGCTGCACCGGGTGGTCGAGGCGCTCAGCTGGAGCGGCGAAGCCAGCCGGCCGTCGGCGGCCGACCGCGTCGACTGAGCGCGGGCGGCGGCGAGCTCGGTGTGCGGCGGGGGCCGGGCCGGGCGGTCGGGGTCAGAGTCCGGGCGGGTGGCGGACGACGTAGCCGTCGGCCGAGCGGGCGTCGGGCTGCCAGCGGGAGCCGGTCACCGATTGGCCGCTGGTGTCGAAGCGGCGGCCGTTGATGGTCATGAAGGCGTGGCCCGGGTTGGCGTAGACGGTGATCCACCGGCCCGGACCCGGGAGGCCGTAGCTCTCCATCTGCGAGGAGTCCATCGGCACGTCGAGGGCCCGGGCGGCGTGGAGGACGTAGGACACCGAGCCCGAGCAGTCGAGGCCGCCGGCGGCGAAGGTGGCGAACGAGCCGTGGCCGCCTCCGTAGACGTAGGGCAGGCCGGCGATCCGGTTGGCGGCGCCGATCGCCCAGACGATGCGCAGGGGCAGGCCGCCGCCGCCGCCCGAGGCGGCCGGTGCCCCGGCGGGATGGAGCACGGAGTGCCGGCCGGGCACCCCGAGCGCGGCCCAGGTCGCCGCGCCGACCACGCCGTCGGCGCTCAGGCCGTGGCCGGCCTGGAAGCGGCGCACGGCGGCGGCCGTCCCCGGCCCGAAGACCCCGTCGAGGGTCAGGCCGAGGCGGCGCTGGAGGAGGCGCACGGCGGCGACCGGAGCCCGGCCCGGGAGCCCGGCCCGCGCCAGCCGGCGGGTCGCCCGGCCGCCGGCCCGGCGGGCGGGGCGCGGGGCCCGGCGGGCGGCGACCCGGCGCAGCATGCTCCACGTCGCCGCTCCGACCCGTCCGTCGGCGGTCAGGTGGTGGTGGCGCTGGAAGACCTTGACCGCCGCCGCCGTTCCCGCCCCGAACAGCCCGTCGGGCTGGAGGTGGAGGAGGCGCTGGAGGTGGGCCACCGTCGGCCCCTTGTCGTGGCGGCGCAGGGACCGGGCGCCGGCGCCGGGGGCCAGCGCCGCGGCCAGGCCGAGCATGACCAGGACGGCGGCGGTGGGGCCGCGCGCCGCCGGCGCGCGCCGGCTCGTAGGGGGTCGCATCAGATCCATGGCATTCGGTCCGCGCCGGGCCTACGAGGTGAGCTGACGGGCTCGCGGTCGGCAGACCGCTACGCCGCACGCTGGCGGCGATTCGCCCCGGCCGCTGCCCGGGAAGGCGGCGGCTATGGGTCCCCCGATCCCGCACCCGGAGGCGGCGGGACTCGGCTGGCGTGGGCCAGGAACGTATCAGCGCACGGCGAAAGTCCTGCAAGCTGCAATATTCCTTGCAGGCTCCCACCGCGGGCGGCGGGGTGCAGGCCGCGTCACCAGGTGTCGGGCGGCGGCGGATCCGCGGCCGCCGCCTCGAGCTCCGGCGGCAGCGCCTTGGGACCGTCGGGGTAGATCCAGGCGAAATCCTCGGCGGTGAGCTCGAGGGTGTTGGCCACCTCAGGCGGAGCGCCGACCACCAGCCAGAGCTGGTCGTGGCCCGTGTCGTTGAACACCTGGCGGACGGTGCCCGGATCGACCAGCACCGAGCCGAGCGGGGCCAGGGTCAGGAGCGTGCCGTCGACCCGGATCCGGCCGGTGCCCTCGAGGACGACGTAGAGCTCGGTGGTCGCCCGGTGGCGGTGGCGGGTCGAGGCCTGCCCGGGCGCCAGGCGCCAGAGCCGGGCGCCGAGGGTCTCGGCCCCGAGCTGCTTGGCCAGGTCGCAATTGAGGACTCCGAGCTGGTTCGACGGCCGCCAGAAGGCGTCGGCGGCGGCGAGTGCCCGGTGGCTCATGCCGCCGCTTCGCGGTGCCGGTGCCGGTGGCGGTAGGCCCTGGTCCGGGCCCGGTTGCCGCACGCGTCGGTGGCGCACCACCGCCGCCGGCCCGGGCGGGAGGCGTCGAGGAAGAGCAGGGCGCAGTCCTCGGCGGCGCACTCCCGCACCCGAACGGCCAGCGGCCCGCCGAGGAGGTCGACGGCGTCACGCGCCACCGCAGCCAGGACCGCCTCGACCGGGCTGGTCGTTGTCCACTCGATCCTGCCCTCCCGCGTGAGCTTCGGGGCCGGCGACGGCTGGGCCGCCCACCGGTTGACCAGGTGCCGGTCACCGGGCCGCGCGGCCGTCCCCGGCCGGGCGAGCCGGTTGATCGCCTCGCGCAGCTCCCGGGCCCCGGCCAGCTGCCCCGGCGACACCGGCGGCTCCGGGACGGTGTAGAGGCTCGCCGCCAGCCACCGGGCGAGGTCCTCGGGCGAGCGCAGACGCTCGAACGACCGCCGCCAGCGCTCGCCGACGGTGGCCACCAGGTCGAGGCAGAGCCGCCCGCTGCTCCAGCGGAAGGCGAGCTCCTCGGGAGGAAGGTCATCGATCAATACCGCCACGACATGGGTATAACACATGTCGCGGTGGTTCGGGTCACCGATCTTCTCGACGGCGGTGGCCTGAGCGGCTTACGGCGCCTGTCCCTGAGCCGTCGGGTCAGCCGCTGGCGCCCGGGCGCCAGGACCCCTCGCCGGGGTGGCGCAGGCGCCACCAGCGCACCACGCGCCGAACGCTGAACGGCAGTGCCGAGCCGAGCACGGCGATCCACACCACGTTGAGCCCGGCCACCGCGAGGGCGAGAAACCCGGCGTTCAGGGCGAGCGCCGCCGGCGGGGGGATCCGCTGGAGGAGCACCCACCACCACGGCCGCAGGCGCAGGATCCACTTGACGTCCCAGCGGGAGGGCCGGAAGCGGCGCGCCCGGGCGTCGTCGATGACCAGGGCGCGGGTCGGCGCCGCGAGCCGCCGCATCGCCTGCCAGCGCAGGCCTTCGAGGACACCGGCGATGACCAGGAAGAAGATGAGCGGGCCGACCTGGCCGCTGGCCGCGGCGAGGAGCACGCCGAGGCCGACACAGGCCAGAGCCGCCCGCCGCTTGGCCCGGGCGCCACCGACGAGCAGCACGTTGCCGCGGACGGTCTCCGACCCCGGATCGAGCCTGGAGGCCCGCTCCAGCCCGCCGAGCGCCTCCTGCCGGTGGCCCCGGCGCAACTGGGCCACCGCGAGGTTGTTCAGGGCCAGGGTGTGCTCGGCGTCGATGGCCAGAGCGCTTCGGAACGCCTCCTCGGCGTCGGCTGGCCGGCCGTGATCGAGCAGCAGCAGACCGACCTGGTTGTGGGCCTCGGCCGAGGCCGGATCGAGCTCGACGGCGTGGGCGGCGGCAGCGAGGGCGCCGGGGCGATCCCCGCCGGCGCGCAGAGCGCTGGAGAGGACGATGTGAGCCATCGGCTCGCGCGGGTCCAGGCGGCACGCCTCGAGGGCCGCCGCCGTGGCCTCGGCCCGGCGGTCGAGACTGGTCAGGGCCAGGGAGCGCAGGCGCTGAGGCCAGGCGTTCTCCGGGTCGAGGGCGGCGCTGGCCTCGGCCGCCCGCAGGGCCTCGGCGCCCTGGTCGAGGCGGAGGTGGGCGAGGGCGAGGAGGCAGCGTGCCCGCGCGTCCAGCGGGTCGTGGGCGGCGGCGGCCTGCAGATGGACGAGCGCCTCGGCCGGGCGCCCGAGGTCGAGGAGGATGGCGCCCTGGTCGGCGGCCCGCCCGCTCGGGTCGCCGCCGCCGCCCGGCTCGGTCATAGGAGCTTGTGGGCCCGCACGTAGGCGAGCAGGTCGTCGTACTGGCCGCCCTCGTTGGCGTAGAGCGCGTAGTTGTGGGCCACGCTGAACCACGCCCGGGTCGATGGCGTCACCTCCCGCCGGGCGCGATCGAGCTCATCCTGGGTGATCGGCCGCATGTCCCCGGTCCGCAACGACTCCTGGAGGGCGAGCTCGGCCGCCACCTCGACGAGGTGGACGAGATCGGCGCCGGAGTAGTTCTCGCTCTGGCGGGCAAGGCGGGCCACATCTGCTCCCGCCACCGGCCGATCGGCTAACGCCTTGGCGAGGATGGTCTCCCGGGCCGGGCGGTCGGGCGGCAGCACCAGCACGGTGCGGTCCAGCCGGCCCGGCCGGCGCAGCGCCGTGTCGACATCCCAGGGGTGGTTGGTCGCCGCGAGGACGAAGACCCCCTCGTTGTCGCTGACCGCCCCGTCGAGCTCGGCCAGGAGCTGGTTGACGACGTTGCGCCCAGCCGAGTGGCGGAGGTGGCTGCGCTTCTGCCCGAGGGCGTCGAGCTCGTCGAGGAAGAGCACGCACGGAGCCGCCCGCCGGGCGTGCTCGAAGGCGTCGTGCATCCTGCGCTCGCTCTCCCCGAGCCACATGTCGAGGACGTCGCTGAGGCCGAGGGCGAAGAAGCTCGCCCCGAGCTCCCCGGCCACCGCCCGGGCGAGGAAGGTCTTGCCGCAGCCGGGCGGACCGTAGAGGAGCAGCCCACCGCGGAGCGACTTCCCGTAGTAGCGGCGGAGCTCCGGGTTGCGCAGGGGAGCGAGGAACGCCGCGTCGAGGCGGGCCTTGACCTCCTCGAGGCCGCCGACGTCGGCCAGGGTGAGGTGCGGGCGCTCGGGGGCGTCGTCGAGCTCCTCGACCCCCCGATCCCCAACCTCCTCCCCGCTGAGCGGCACCCGGGCGGCGGGGGGCTCGGGCGGGGTCGGCTCGAGCACCCCGAGGAGCCGCGCGTATCCGTCAGCCCGCGCCGGGTCGCCCGCCGCCCGGGCCGCGTCACGCGCCACCGCCAGCGCCCCGCTGTCGTCGGGGGTCACCGCCAGCGCCGCCTGGGCGTGCTCGAGTGCCCGCCCGGGGTCGCCGGTCATCACCAGCATCGAAGCCAGGTGGATCCGCAGGGCCGGGTTCTGGGGATCGGCGGCGATCGCCGCCTCGAGGGCGGCGGCTACCGACGGATCCACGGCGGCCGCCGGCGGCTCGACACGGTGCTCACGGTGCTCCCATCGGTTGATGTGGCCCGGGGCTCAAGCGAAGGCCTCCGCCACGGTAGTCGACGCGCCGCCACTGCGGCGTCGACCGCCCGCGGGATGCCCGTCAGCAGGGTCTCGATCAGGGTAGGCGCACACATTCCATCGTCGTCCACACCGCCTCGAAGCCGTGGCGGGCGTAGATCGTCCTCGCCGGGCCGTCCGCCCCGGCGCATATCCACAGGTCCGAAACGTCGCCGGCAGCGGCGATCGCCGCTCCCGTCATGGCCGCGCCCAGGCCGCGTCGCCGGTGCTCCGGGTGGACGTAGACCTCGGTGACCTCGGCCGCGCTGCGGCAGCGCTCGAGCGCGGCGAAGGCCACTGGGCGACCGTCCTCGCACCGGGCGAGGACCTCCACGCTGCGGGCGAGGGCGACCTCCCTGGCCTGGGCGCGGAATCTGGTGCAGTCCTGGTCGGGGGAATCCTCGCGGTCCCAGGCCCCGTGCAGCTCCTCGACCGCGTCGTAGGGGACCCTCGCCGCCCCCGGCAGCAAACGTCCCGGCGGCCGGGGCCCGCGGTGGCGCATCCAGAGCACGGCTGCGGCCCGCCAGCCCCGGGTCTCGAATTCCCCGCGCAGGCGTTCGGCGGGGCCGATCAGGTCGAAGTCGAGACGCCGGTGGGCGAGCCCGGCGAGCTCGAGGTCCGCGACGGCCACCAGCCCGTCCACGTCCATCGCCGGGTCCTCCTCGACCCGCACCAGGTTCAGGCTGTGGAGGTCCGGGTAGCGCGTGGCCCGCACCACCGTTCCGTGGGCCCAGGCGCGCGTGCTGGGGCAGACCGCGGCCTGCATCGCGTCGCGCCACCGCCGCGCCCGCGCGGCGGCGTCCTCGCGGCCCGCAGCCGGTGCGCCGCCACCGGCCCGGCGGGGAGCGGCGGTCAAGGTGTGAACTTGACGGTGATCACGTCGCCGTCGGCGATCGGGTAGTCGCGGCCCTCGAGTCGCAGCGTCCCGCGATCCCGGGCACCGGCGTAGCCGCCGGCCTCGACCAGCGCCGCCCAGTTGATGACCTCGGCGCGAACGAACCCGCGCTGGATGTCGGAGTGGATCTGCCCGGCCGCGTGCCAGGCGCTCAGCCCCCGGCGCAGGTGCCACGACTGGGCCGGCTTGGCCTCGCCGGCGGTGAAGAAGGCGATCAGCTCGAGCAGCTCGAAGGCGCCGTGGACGACGCGCTGGAGGCCGGACTCGCCGACCCCGAGCTCCCCGCGCATCGCCTCGGCCTCGTCGTCGTCGAGCTCGCCGAGCTCGGCCTCGATCCGGGCCGAGACGGCCACCGCGCCGGCTCCCTGGGCCGCCGCGTGGGCGGCGATGGCCGGGGGCACCACGTCGGCTCCCTCGTCGACGTTGGCCACGAAGAGGACGGGCTTGGCGGTGAGCGGGCCGAGCAGGCGCAGGGCGCCGGGGGCCTCGACCGGGACGGGGACGGTCCGGGCCGGGCGCCCGGACCCGAGCGCATCGATCAGGCGCTCGAGCCACCCCTGCTCGGCGATGGCGGCCCGGTCGCCGCCGCGGGCGGTGCGCACCACCCGCTCGAGCCGGCGCTCGGCCTGCTCGAGGTCGGCGAGGATGAGCTCGGTCTCGATCGTCTCGATGTCGGCCAGAGGATCGACCCGCCCCTCGGGGTGGATCACGTTGGCGTCGGCGTGGGCCCGGACCACGTGGATGATGGCGTCGGTCTCGCGGATGTTGGCCAGGAACTTGTTGCCGAGCCCCTCGCCCGAGGCGGCCCCGGCCACGAGGCCGGCGATGTCGTGGAAGTAGATGGTGTCGTAGACGAGCTCGCTGGCGCCGAGGGTCTCGGCCACCCGGGCCAGGCGGTCGTCGACCACGGGGACGACGGCGACGTTCGGCTCGATGGTGGTGAACGGATAGTTCGCCGCCTCGGCTCCGGCCTGGGTCAGGGCGTTGAACAGCGAGGACTTGCCGGCGTTCGGCATGCCGACGATGCCGATCTTCATCGCCCGCCCCCCGCCACCAGGTGGCCGAGCAGGGCGCCGGCGAGGACGTCGCTCGGGTGATGGACACCGAGGCGCAGCCGGGAGAGGGCGAGGCTCGCGGCCAGGGCGTAGAGCACCGGGGCCGGCGCGCCGGCCCGGGCGAAGCCGCGGGCCCCGGCGAACGAGGTGGCGGCGTGGGCGCTGGGAAAGCTCAGCCGGGTCAGGGTGGAGCTCAACCCGTCGGCCGGCCGGGGGCGGCGGACGATCAGCTTGAGCGCGGTGTTCAGCCCGTAGGCCAGGGCCACCCGGCCGGTGGCCCGGCGCCAGGCGCGGCGGCGCCCGGGGGCCGCGCAGGCCGACATCGCCCCACCGAGCACCAACCACACCGCTCCGTGCTCGCCGAGCTTCGAGAAGGCGGCCAACCGGGGAGATCGGTCGCGGGCTCGCAGCCGGCGGGACAGCGCCGCCTCGAGGCCGCCGGCCGGGCCGGTGGGCGGTGCCATGGCCGGGGTCAGGCGCCGAAGCCGACCCGCGGCTCGTCCGAATCGATCCGGACGAAGCAGACCTGACCGCGGTCGAGCTGCATCGTGGCGTCCTCGCAGACCAGCGCGTACCAGCCCTCGCGGACCTCCAGCGCCCGCTGGAAGGCCTCGAGCTGATCGACGGCCACCCGAGCCGCGATCACCTGGCCGCCGAGGAAGCCGATGGAGATGCGCTGGGCCCGGTCCGCCATCAGTGGGCCGCCGCCGGCTCGACGAGCTCGGTGAGCACGCCGCCGCAGGACCCGGGGTGCAGGAAGGCGACGCGCGAGCCGCGCAGGCCGATCCTCGCCGTCTTGTCGATCAGCCGCACGCCGTCCTCGCTGAGCTTGGCCAGCGCCGCGTCGACATCGGCCACCTCGTAGGCCACGTGGTGGAGACCGGGGCCGCTCCGGGCCAGGAAGCGCCCGACCGGGGAATCGTCGGTCAGAGGGGCCAGCAGCTCGACGTGGCTCTCGCCAATGTCCAGGAGCACCGCCTCGACGCCCTGGGCCTCGACCACCTCGCGGTGGACGAGGGGCATGCCGAAGGTGCCCGACAGCAGGCTGATCGCCGGCTCGAGGTCGGCGACGGCGACGCCGATGTGATCGATGCGCTCGAACATTGCGCCGCAGTCTAGCCGGAGCACCCCGTGGCGGTGAGCCCGCCCGGCGCCGGTCGGGCTCAGTCCGGGGGGCCGCCGAGGGTGCCGCCGCTGCGGCGGAAGGCGGCGATCGACGGGCGGCGGGCGACCCCGGCCATGATCCGGTCGAGGGTGGCGCGCTCGAGGACCTCGTTGGCCAGGAGCTCGGCGGCCAGCTCGTCGAGCTTCCCGCGGTGGGTCTCGATCAGCTCGCGGGCGGCCCGGCGCGACTCGTGGATGACCTGGGCGCGCTCCTCGTCGCGGATGCGGAGGGTGAGGTCGGAGACCACCGCCGCGGCGTCGGTGCCGATGACCGCGCCCGAGGTGCCCATGGCGTAGTCGGAGATCATGGCGTGGGCGATGTCGGCCACCCGGCGCAGATCGTCGGAGGCCCCGGTGGTCACGTCGCCGAACACCGCCTGCTCGGCGGCCCGGCCGCCGAGGAGCATGGTCATGTAGTCGACGAGCTCGTCGCGGGTCTTCAAATAGCGGTCCTCGTCGGGGAGGTTCAGGGTGTAGCCGAGGGCCCGGCCGCGGGGGACGATGGAGATCTTGTGCACGGGGTCGACGCTCGGGAGGAGCTCCCCGCACAGGGCGTGGCCGGCCTCGTGGTAGGCCACCACCCGGCGCTCGTGGTCGCTGAGCACCCGCCGCGACTGGGCTCCGGCGATGACCCGCTCGAGGGCGTGGTCGAAGTCGAGGCCGGCGATCCGATCCGCCCCCCGGCGGGCGGCGAAGATCGCCGCCTCGTTGGCGATGTTGGCCAGGTCGGCGCCGGTCAGGCCGCTGGTCTGGCGGGCGATCAGTCCGAGGTCGACGCCTTCGAGATCCTTGTCGCGGGTGTGGACGCCGAGGATGGCCTCGCGGTCGCGGACGTCGGGGGGCGAGACGTAGATCTGGCGGTCGAAGCGGCCGGGGCGCAGGAGCGCGGGGTCAAGCTTCTCGAGCAGGTTGGAGGCGGCGATGACCACCACCCGGCCGTCGGTGTGGAACCCGTCCATCTCGATCAGGAGCTGGTTGAGCGTCTGGTCCTTCTCGCCGGAGATGTCCGACCCTCGGCGGCCGCCGACGGCGTCGAGCTCGTCGATGAAGATGATCGCCGGCTGGTGCTTGCGGGCGACCCGGAAGAGGCGCCGCACCCGGGAGGCGCCGAGGCCGGCGAACATCTCGACGAAACCGGCCGCCGACTGGGAATAGAAGCGGGCGCCCGACTCGTGGGCGACCGCCTTGGCCAGGAGCGTCTTGCCGGTGCCGGGCGGGCCGTGGAGGAGCACGCCGCGGGGCACGCGGGCGCCGAGCTTGGCGAAGCGGCGGGGGTCGCGCAGGAACTCGACGATCTCCTCGAGCTCGGCCCGGGCCTCGACCACCCCGGCGATGTCGTCCCAGCCGACAGAGCCGTCGGCCGCCGGCTTGATCTCCTGCGGCTTGTTCTGGGGCATCAGCCGCATGGTGCGGAAGATCAGCCCGACCATGGCGACCATGAAGATGATGGTCGCGACGCCGATCCAGTTCTGGGCGCCGTTCTGGATGTCGTCGACCAGCGCGCCTGAGATGAAAATCATCACCGGATGACCTTCATCGGCGTCTCGGCCGAAGGCTTGAGCCCCAAGTGCGGCCCGCGACCGCCGGGTGGATCTCGGTCCGGCCGGCGGTTCCTGACCACCGCGCCGGGCCTTCGCGGCAATCGGCGGGCCGCCCGGCCGCCCGGCCGCCGCCGGCCCGGCCGGTCAGGCGAGGAGCTCGAGCGCCACGTCCCGGAAGAACCGGGCGGCGAAGGCGAGGTCCCGGACGTCGATCCGCTCGTCGGCGCCGTGGATGAGGGGATCGGTCTGGTAGCGGTCGGCGTGGCGGTGGGGGAAGAAGCCGTAGGCGGCGCATTCGGGGAAGGCGTCGCGAAAGGTGCGCGAGTCGGTGAAGCCGGGCAGGACCACCGGGACGCACAGGGCGTCCGGCTCGTGCCGGGCGATCCACGCCTCGATGAAGTCCTTGAGCGGCGAGCGCAGGGGCGAGCGGTTGCCGATCACCTGCTCGGTGAAGCGCAGCCGGTAGCCGTCCTCGCCGAGGATCTCCCGGATCCGGCGCAGGGCGTCGTCCTCGCCGAGTCCGGGGGGCACCCGGCAGTCGACCTGGAGGGCGGCGGTCGACGGGATGACGTTGATCTTGGCCGAGGCCTGGATCCGGGTCGGCGCCATGGAGACGCCGAGCATGGGCTCGAGGAGGGGGGCCAGGCGGGGCTCGGCGGCGCGAACCCGCTCGAGGGCGGCGGCGGGGTCGCCGTCGTCGAATTCGCCGATCGCCTCGAGGAAGGCGCGGCCCTCGGCGCCGACGTCGTAGCCGGGCTGGCTGGCGCCGAGCTTCTCGAGCAGGGGGGCCATCTTGAGCAGGGCGTTATCGCCGAGGCGGGGCATCGAGGCGTGGGCGGCGACGCCGTCGGTCTCGAGGGTGAAGCGGAAGACGCCCTTCTCGGCGCAGCCGACGCAGTAGAGGCGGCGGCCGCCGTACTCGAGGATGCCGCCGCCGCCCTCGTTGAGCAGGAGGTCGCAGCGGACCTTCTCGGGGTGGGTGGCGGTCAGCCACTGGGCGCCCTCGGACCCGCCGGTCTCCTCGTCGACCACGCAGACGACGAGCAGCGTCCCTCGGGCCGGACGCCAGCCGCCGCTGGCCAGGGAGATCGCCGCGGCGACCTCGGCGGCGGTCTGCGACTTCATGTCGAGGGCGCCGCGGCCCCAGACGAAGCCGTCGGCGAGATCGCCCGACCAGGGGTCGTGGGTCCACTCGCTCGGCGTGGCCAGGACGGTGTCCACGTGGGAGAGGAGGCACAGCGTCGGTCCGGGCGCCGCCCCGTCGAGGCGGGCCACCAGGTTCGGCCGCGGCTCGGTCCGCCCGAGGAGCTCGCAGGTGAACCCGGCTGCGGTGAGCATCCCGGCCAGGTACTCCTGGGCGGCGCGCTCGTTGCCGGGGGGGTTGACGGTGTCGAAGCGGATCAGGCGCTGGAGGACGTCGGTGGCCGACGCCTGGAGGTCCTCGCTCATCGCTGCCAAGGTTACGCGGCGGCGGCCCGGGGGAGCTCTGATCCGGCGGCCAGGGGGCTGGCCGGGGAGCGGGTGGCCGCGGCGATCTCGGCCGGGCTCACGTTCAGCGGATGGTGGCAGGCGGCGAGGTGGCCGCCGGGGTAGACGGCGAGCGGGGGCTCGACCGTCCGGCAGAGGTCGGTGACCCGCGGACAGCGGGTGTGGAAGCGGCAGCCGGTGGGCGGGGAGATCGGGTTCGGCGGCTCGCCGGCGACCACGTGGCGGACCCGGGCGCGGTTCTCGCGCGGGTCGGGGATGGGGATGGCGCTGAGCAGGGCGGCGGTGTAGGGGTGGATCGGCTTGCCGTAGAGCTCGCCGGCGGGGGCGAGCTCCATCACCTTGCCGACGTACATCACGGCGATCCGGTCCGCGATGTGGCGGACGATGGACAGGTCGTGGGCGACGAAGACGTAGGAGAGGCCGAGCGACTCCTGGAGCTCTTCGAGCAGATTGATGACCTGGGCCTGGATGGAGACGTCGAGGGCGGAGACCGGCTCGTCGAGGACGATCAGCCGCGGCTCCATGGCCAGGGCCCGGGCGATGCCGATCCGCTGGCGCTGGCCGCCGGAGAACTCGTGGGGGAAGCGGCCGAGGTGCTCGGGGTTCAGGCCGACCTGGGCCAGGAGCTCGCGGGAGCGGCGCTCCACGGTCTCGCCGGGGACGCCGAGCAGGCGCAGGGGGGTGGCGATGATCTGACCGACCCGCTTGCGTGGGTTCAGGGAGGCCTGGGGGTCCTGGAAGACCATCTGCATCTCCCGGCGGACCGGTCCGAGCTGGCGGCGCCCGGCGGTGGTGATGTCGCTCCCGCGGAAGCGGACGCGGCCGCCGGTGGGGTCGAGCAGGCGGACGAGGGCCCGGATCAGGGTGGTCTTGCCGCAGCCGGACTCGCCGACGATGCCGAGGGTCTCGCCTGGGAGCAGGGAGAAGGAGACGTCGTCGACGGCGTGGACCTTGCCGCTCCTGCCCCGGTCGAAGAGCACGCCGGAGCGGACGGGGAAGTGGACCTCGAGGTGCTCGACCTCGAGCAGGCTGCCGTCCGCGGGCTCGCCGCTCACGCGATCACCGTCTTCTCGCCGGCGAGCCCGATCCCGGCGCCGACCTGGCGCAGGCGCCGCTTCTGGGCGGGCTCGAGCCAGCAGCGGTCGCAGTGCTCCGGGCTCTCGGGCACCCGAGAGACCAGGGGCGGTACCTGGTGGCAGCGGTCGAACTCGTGGGGGCAGCGGGGGCGGAAGTGGCAGCCGTCGGGCGGGCGCATCAGCGACGGGGGCATCCCGGGAATGGCGGGCAGGCGGGCCCGGCGGTCGCCGTCGATGCGGGTGATCGACCCGAGCAGGCCCCAGGTGTAGGGGTGCTGGGGGTCGTAGAAGAGCTCGTCGAGGGTCCCCTGCTCGACGACCCGCCCGGCGTACATGACGAGGATGCGATCGGCGATGTCGGCGACCACGCCGAGGTCGTGGGTGACGAGGATGATCCCGGCCCCGGTCTCGGTCCGCAGCCGCCGCAACTCCTCGAGGATCTGGGCCTGGATGGTCACGTCGAGCGCCGTGGTCGGCTCGTCGGCGATGAGCAGGCGGGGGGAGCAGGAGAGGGCCATGGCGATCATCACCCGCTGGCGCATTCCCCCGGAGAACTCGTGGGGGAAGGAGCGGACCCGCTCCCCGGCGTGGGGGATGCCGACCCGCTCCATGAGCTCGACTGCCCGGTCGAGGGCGGCGTGCTTGGAGATCTCGTCGTCGTGGGCGCGGATCTGCTCGACGATCTGGTCGCCGATCCGGTAGACCGGGTCGAGCGAGGTCATCGGGTCCTGGAAGACCATGGCGATCTCGGCCCCCCGGATCCGCCGCAGCTCGGCGTCGGTGGCGCGGATCAGCTCGCGGCCGCCGAGGTGGGCGGTGCCGGTGAACTTGGCGTTGGGCCCTCGGGTGAGCCCCATCAGCGTCATGGCGGTGACCGACTTACCGCTCCCCGACTCGCCGACCACCGCCACCACCTCGCCGCGGCCGACGGTGAAGGAGACGCCGTCGACGGCCTGGACCGACCCTTCCTCGGTGCGGAAGGAGACGTGGAGGTCCTCGACCTCGAGCAGCGGGCCCGACCCGGCCTCCGCGCCCGCGCCGGCGCCGGCGTCCGCGCGCTCGTCCGCGCCGGCGTCCGCGTCCGCCGCCATCAGAGCCGGATCCGGGGGTCGAGGGCGGCGTAGACGATGTCGACGAGGGCGCCGATGACGACGACGGCGGCGGCCCCGAACATGACGATGACCAGGAC
>JAXDHJ010000069.1:0-10016 GCA_034664565.1 Solirubrobacteraceae bacterium | reverse complement strand
GCCCGCCGGGGGTGCATGTTGGCCTGGGCCGGCGTCCGGTCCGCCTTGCGGCGGTTGCACGGGGCGCACGAGGCGACGATGTTCTCCCAGTCGGACGGGCCGCCCTTCGACCGGGGGATGACGTGGTCGACGGTCAGATTCGAGCGGGCCCCGCAGTACTGGCAGCTCCAGTCGTCGCGGGCGAACACCGCCCGCCGGGTGATCTTGCGCCGGTGGGCGTCGCGCGGCACCCGCACGTAGGTGATCAGCCGGATCACCGTCGGCCGGGCGATCGCCGTCGTCTCCGAGTGGATCTCCCAGCGGGCGTGCTCGAGGACCTCGGCCTTCTCCTTGAGCAGGAGGACCACCGCGCGCCGGACGGTGCAGACGTTGATCGGCTCGTAGGTCGCGTTCAGCACGAGCACCCGACCACCCACCACTGCTCTGGGCAGCGGTGGCGATCCGCGCCACTGGTGCTCGTCTGGTGGCGCGGACCCCAGTGGTGCTGGCGGAACCGCGGTTTCCATCGCTCTGGGCGCGGAGTCTAGCTGGCGAGCCAACCGAGAACGACGCCGAACCGGCCGCCCCGGTCATGGCGGCGCGGCCCGACCCGGCCGGCCCGTCCACCGCCGACGCGCCCCGCGGAGGCTAGCCCGCCACCGCGTAGGAGCCGAGCACCCGCACCGTCTCGCAGTGCTCGCCCAGGCCGGCGATCGCCGCCGCCACCGCCGGCGTCTCCGCTGCCCCGTGGAGGTCGGCGAAGAACATGTAATGGCCGAGTCCGGCGCGGTGGGGGCGAGACTCGATTCGCGTGAGGTTGATGTCGCGCTCGGAGAACTCCGCCAGGCAGCCCACCAGCCAACCCGGCGACTCGTCCCCCGCCCCCCAGAAGACGAGCGACGTCTTGGACGGGCCCTCCGCCGGACCCCGCGGCATCCCGTCGCGCAGGGACAGCCAGACGAAGCGGGTCTCGTTGCCCTCGGCGTCGTCAACCCCGTCGAGGAGCACCCGCCCGCCGTAGAGCTCGGCCGCCAGGTGATTGCCCAGGGCGGCGTTCCGGGCCTGCGGCTCGGCGGCGACGCTCCGCACCGCCTCCGCCGTCGAGCTCGTGGCCACCACCCGGGCGTGGCCCAGCCGGGTGCGCAGGAAGCGGGCGCACTGGGCGTTGGCCTGGGGATGGGAGTACACCGTCTCGATGGCCTCGATCTCCAACCCCGGCGGGGCGATCAGGCAGTTGCGGATGGCCAGCACCGTCTCCCCGACGATGGCCACGTCGTCGGCGTCGGTGGCCAGGGCGTCGAGGGTCACGTCGACCGACCCCTCCAGCGAGTTCTCGATGGGGACCAGCGCCAGCTCGACCGTCCCCTCGTGGACGGCCATCACCGTGTCGTAAATCGTGGCCAGCGGCGTCATCCCGGCGCCGGCCGGGACCCCGGCCTCGAGCAGCGCCTGGTGGCACCAGGTGCCCTGCGGCCCGAGGTAGCCGACTGTGGCCACCGCCCGTCCCGGCGCCCACCCCCTGGCTCGGCCGACCGCGGCCCCGCCGGCTCCCCCGCCCGCTCGGGCGCCCGCCGGCCCGGCCGCCGGTCCGGCTCCGGGGCCGCTCATCGGCGCGAGCGCCCGTCCTCGCCCAGGGCCAGGCGCAGCGCGTCCTTCTCCTCGGGGGAGAGCTCGAGCTCGCTCTCCCCCTCGAGCACCTGCTTGGCGTAGATCCGCGCCTGGTCGCGGTGGTGGATCGAGGAGAGGACGATCCCCGACCGGGTGTCGTCGAGGAGGGCGATCGACAGCGATTGGCGCCCCGACATCTCGTTGTAGGCGTCGTAGCGAACCAGCGCCTTGTGGGCGATCGCCCCCTGGAGGCGGATCTCCGCGTCGCCCAGGCGGCCGTCCAGGGTCTCGGCCACATCCTCGACGTAGGCGCGGAGCACGGCGAAGGCCTGCTCGAGCTCGACGCAGTAGTCGGCCAGGTCCCGCTCCCCGTGCTCACCGACCACCGCCCGCTGGGCGGCCCGCACCCGCCGCAGCTCAAGCGCCAGCCCACCGCAGGCGATCAGCGCCGCCGCCGCTCCCGCCGCCCCGACCACGGCGGCGATTCCCTGCGCCGATGCCAGCAAGCTCACCCGCCCACGGTACCCGCTGGCGAGCGGCCGGGGCCCGTCAGTGGACGAAGCTGGCCAGGAACGTCTTCTTGTTGTTGCTCAGCGTCGACTCGCCCGGGACCTTGGCCACGCTGGCCACCAGCTTCACGTTGCCGGCCGGCGGGGTCACCGTCAGGGGGATGAGCACGTCCTGGACCACCCCGGCCTTGGTGTCGATGGTCTTGGTGGCCGGGGGGATCGGCGTCGCCGTCCCCGAGATGGTCAGCGACACCACCACCCCGGTCTCGTCGTTGCTGCCCTGGTTACCCACCTTCAGGTCGAAGGTCAGGCTCGGGCTCACCTTGATCTGGTTGACCGTCGTCCCCTCCGAGAGCGTCGTCCCGCCCACCGACACCGCCAGGAGGGCGTGCCCGTGGGTCCCCGCCTTCGGCGCCCCGGTGGCCGTCGTCCCCCCGGCATTGCCGGTCAGGCGCGCCGTCACGTACTGCGGGCTCAGCCACGACAGGCTGGGCAGGAACTGACTGGCGGCCACCGGTTGGCTGATGTGGTGATCGCCGAGCGCCTGGCCGATCAGCGGGGCCACCCGCTCGGCGTAGATCACGTCCGCGCTCAGCAGCACCTCCATCTCGGCGGCGATCATCCCCGCCCCCTGGTCGGCGCTCTGGGTGCCGAGGGCCGCCGGCAGGGCGTCGGCGATCTTCCTCAGGGCCTCGGCCCGGAAGTTCAGGGCGAGCAGCAGGTCGCGCTGGGCTCCGACCATCTCCCCCGGCACCTTGAGCCCCTTGGCCCGGCTCGCCTCGAGCTGGGCCTGGACGCGGTAGGACTGGACGGTGGTGTTGGCGTCGATGGCCGATGTCGTCCCCGGGTTGGCCAGGAGGCGGAACAGGGGGGTCGAGACCTGGGAGGAGGCCTCGTTGGCGATCGAGGTCACCGTGTCGTTGTAGGAGCGCAGGGCCGCGTCGCGCCGGCTGTTGAGGAAGCTCCGCACGGCGATTCCGATGAGGATGATCAGGACCAGTGCCCCCACGCCGGCCACGGCTCGTCGGACCAGGAGGGTCTGGTCGTCGATGGCGGGTGAGCGCGAGGCCGTGGTGCTGCGGCGCGGGCGCGGTGCTCTCTGGGTGCGGGGCTCGCCACCCTCGTCGTCGAACGACAAAGACTGCGCTCCTTGCGGGACGTTTGGTGACTGGACTATTGCGTAGAAGGGCGCATACTGCCCCTCTGCAAGTTTCCCGTCACCCGCAGCGACCAGGCAGGGCGGTGAGCTGACAATGGCGAACGCGGGTCGGTGAGGACCGATTTGCCATCCGGCCCCGGCACCCGCCGCGGCGCCGGCCACGAGCCGGCCGGGACCGACCGCGTGCTCGGCCGCTACGTCCTGCTCGAGCGCCTCGGCGCCGGAGCCTTCGGCACCGTCTGGCTGGCCCACGACGAGCGCCTCCACCGCGAGGTCGCCGTCAAGCGGATCGCCCGCGCCGCTCGCGAGGGAGACGAGGAGCGCCGGCGCGCGGCCCGCGAGGCGCTAGCCGCCGCCCGCCTGAGCCACCCGGCGATCGTCGCCCTCTACGAGGCCGCCGCCGACGCCGACGCCTACTACCTGGTGTCCGAGCCGGTCCGCGGGTCGAGCCTCGACGCGCTCTTCGCCACCGGCGAGATCGGCGACCGCGAGCTCCTGCGCATCGGCATGGTCCTCGCCGAGGCCCTCGCCCACGCCCACACCCGCGGCGTCGTCCACCGCGACGTCAAGCCTCAGAACGTGATCGTCCCCGACGAGGCCCCGGCCGGTGGGGTGGCGGCCAAGCTGACCGACTTCGGCGTCGCCCTCATCGCCGGTGACCAGCCGCTGACCCGCGCCGGCGAGGTGATCGGCACCTTCGCCTACATGGCCCCCGAACAGGCCCAGGGCCGCGTGGTCGACGCCCGCGCCGACCTCTACTCCCTGGCCCTGACCATCTACGAGGGTCTGGCCGGCTTCAACCCGATGCGCGGCTCCACCCCCGCCCTGACCGCCCTGCGCCAGCACGATCCGGTCAAGCCGCTCGAGCGGACCCGCGGCGACCTGCCGCGGAGCCTCTGCCGGTCGGTCGACCGCGCCCTCTCCCTCGACCCCGCCCGCCGCGGCACCCTGGCCGATCTCCGCCTGGCCCTGAGCTCGGCCCTGACCGCCGGTGAGCTCCCCGGCCGCCGGCGGACGGTCCGCCCCCGCCCACGCCCGCCGTCGGGCCGGCACCCGCCCCCCGGCCCGCGCCCGGGTCCGGGTCCGGGTCCGAGTCCGCGCCCGGGTCCGGGTCCGAGTCCACACCATCCGGCCCGGCGCCCGCACCCCGCCGCCGTCCGGCTGGCCGGTCCGCGCCAGCCCCGCGCGGTGGCCGCCCTGGCCGCCGTCGCCTTCGTCCTCGCCGCCCTGGCCACCCCCCTCGGCCCTGCCTCCCCGGTCTCCGCCCTCTGGGCGGCGGCCGCCGCCGGAGCCACGGTCGCCCTCCTGCCCCGCGGGGGCTGGCTCGGACTGGGACTGGTCGGAATCGGCTGGCTGGTGGTGAGCGGCCAGTCGGGGGCCGCCCTCCTTCTCGCACTGGCCCTTGCCCCGGTCCCCTCGCTGCTGCGCCGAGCCCCGTGGCTGTGGTCGGCACCGGCGCTCGCCCCCGTCCTCGGCGCCATCGGGCTCGCCGTCGCCTTCCCCGCCCTGGCCGGCCGCTGCGCCACCGCCTGGCAGCGGGCGGCCCTCGGGGCCCTCGGGCTCTGGTGGCTGGCCCTGGCCGAGCCGCTCTACGGCACCCGGCTCCTCCTCGGTCCCGCCGCCGGGACGCGGCCGCGCGCCGGCTGGGAGGGCTCGCCGCCCGATGCCATCACCCACGCCCTGCTCCCCCTCCTCGGCGGCCGCGGCCTTCTCCTCGCCGGGGTCTGGGCTCTGGCGGCGGCGGCGGTGCCCTGGGTGGCCCGCGGGCCGAGCCTGATCGCCCGGGCGCTCGGGGCCATCGCCTGGGCCACCGCCCTGGTCGCAGCCACCGGCGTGCTCGGCGCCCAGGCCGGCCCGCCCGCCACCGCGTCGCTCCTGGCCGGGGCCGCGGCGGCCGTCGGTCTCGTGCTGGTCGGCCCGCTCGGGCGCACCGGCGGGGCCGCGCACTCCGGCGTTGCGTAGCATGGCGCTGGGCCCGCGGTCGTTGCCGCGGCACGGCGGCCGGCCCGGGAAGCGCAGGCAGAACCCGAATGAGCGTACTCAGGAGCCTCGAGACCAAGATCGCCGGCCTCGTCGAGGGTGCGTTCGGCCGCGCCTTCCGCTCCGAGATCAAGCCCCTCGAGCTCGCCCGCCGGCTGATCCGCGAGATGGACGACCACCGTACGGTGACCTTGAACCGGACCTACGTCCCCAACGAGTTCGCCGTCTGGCTGAGCCCGGCCGACCGCGCCAACTTCGACGGGCTCGAGCAGGCGGTGATCGACGAGCTCGGGGCCGCCCTGCTCGAACACGCCCGCAGCGAGGGCCTGACCATGGTCGCCCGCCCGGCGATCGAGTTCGCCACCGACGAGCGGCTGGCCCTCGGCGACTGCGGCATCCAGGCGCGCCGGGTCCGCCTCGAGGAGCACGACGCCCCCGAGGCGCCGCCGGCGGTGGTACCCGCCGCCCGGGAGAGCGGTCACACCATGGTGTTCAGCAGCGCCGAGCGCCTCAAGGAGCCGCTGGCCGCCGCCCGCAGCATCCAGCGCAACCGGGTCCTCGTCGTCGTCGAGGGCAAGCGCATGCCCATCGGGCCCAGCGGAGCCGTGATCGGGCGCAGCCGCGACTGCGACATCGTCATGACCAGCACCGATGTCTCCCGCCGCCACGCCGAGATCCTCGCCACCGACAACGGCTGGGCGGTCCACGACCTCGGGTCGACCAACGGCGTCCGGGTCAACGGCCAGCGCATCCGCGGGACCGAGGCCATCCACGCCGGCGACACCATCGAGCTCGGCGCCGCCCGCCTGACCATCGAGGTCGACTGAGGCCATGACCACCCTCGAGCCGGTCTCCGTCGCCCTCAAGTTCGGGTTCATCCTCGTGCTCTACCTGTTCCTGCTCTGGGTCTCCCGCAGCGCCCTGCGCGACCTCAGCGCCGCCCGCCTCGAGCAGTCGGCGGCCTCGAACGCCTTGGGCACCGGCCTCCACTCCGCCTCCACCGGAATCGGCGTGGCCCGTGAGACGGTGGCCCCGCGCCTGGTCGTCGAGCGGGCTCCCGGGCACTCGTCGGGGATGATCTACGACATCGAAGACGGCGCCGTCCTCGGCCGGGGGGAGGCGGCTGAGATCCGCCTGGAGGACCCCTTCGCCTCGGCCCGCCACGCCCGGGTATCCCGTCAGGCCGGCACCGTCGTGCTCGAGGATCTAGGCTCGACCAACGGCACCTACCTCAACGAGGAGCTGCTCCACGGTCCCGCGCCGCTCCACCACGGCGACCGTGTCCGGATCGGCGACAGTGAGTTCAGCTACGAGGAGGGATGATGCTGCGCGTAGTCGAACACCACGCCGGTAGCGACACCGGGCGCGAGCGCCGCGCCAACGAGGACTCCTACCTGGCCCGGACGCCGATCTTCGTCGTCGCCGACGGGATGGGCGGCGCCCAGGCCGGGGAGGTCGCCTCCCGGACCGCGGTCGAGCTCTTCGCCGCCGACCTCGACGACAGCCTGGCCAGCCCTGAGCAGCGACTCGCCCGCCGGGCTCGCGAGGCCAACCAGCGCATCCACGAGCTCTCCCGCGCCGACTCCCAGCGCGCCGGGATGGGGACCACCCTGACCGCCGTCCACGTCGGGGCCGGCGAGGTCGCCGTGGCCCACGTCGGCGACAGCCGCGCCTACCGCCTCCGGGGCGGGGAGCTCGTCCTCCTCACCGAGGACCACTCCCTCGTCGCCGAGCTCGTCCGCCAGGGCAAGCTCACCGCCCGCGAGGCCGACGAGCACCCCCAGCGCTCGATCATCACCCGGGCCCTCGGACCCGAGCCCGAGGTCGAGGTCGACACCCTCACCCACCGGGGCCACGCCGGCGACATCTACCTCCTGTGCAGCGACGGCCTCACCTCCATGCTCCCCGAGTCCCGCCTCCACGAGATCCTCTCCTCCACCTCCACCCTCGAGGCGGCCGGCCGGGCCCTGATCGACGCGGCCAACGCCGCCGGCGGCCGCGACAACATCACCGTCGTCCTCTTCCGCCTCGGCGAGATCGACGGCGACCGGGCCCTCGGCCTCGGCGAGCAGCCGACCACCGTGGGCGCCGCCGCCCCCACCGTGGCCCAGGTGCGCCAGGCGCTGGCCGAGGAGCCCCCGCCCACCGTGGTGCCGCCGAGCCGCCCGCCGCCCTCGGCCTCCCCGGCCGGATCCCCGCCCGCCGGATCCCCGCCCGCCGGGTCCCCGCCCGCCGGGTCGCCGCCGGCCGGGTCCCCGCCGCCCACCTTGGCCCCGCCGGCGCCCGGGGCGCCAGCCCCGCCCCCGGCGGCCGGAGCGGCCAACCGCCGGGTCCCGCGTGAGCCGGGCCCGGCCCCGGCCGGCCCGGGCCGCCGCCGCCGCCGGCCGGTGCTCGGCTTCCTGCGGGTGCTCTTCGGCCTGGCCGTGGTCCTCGGCCTCGTCGGGGTGGCCGGGTGGGTGGCCAGCCAGTCGGTCTACTTCGTGGGGACCGACTCGGCCGGGCGGATCGCCGTGTTCCGCGGCGCGCCGTACGACCTCCCGGGCGGGGTCTCCCTCTACCGCCCGAACTTCATCTCCGGGGTCACGGTGGCCGAGCTCGGGGCGGCGGAGCGGCGGCGCCTGCTCAACCACAAGCTGCGCTCCCACGACGACGCCACCGATCTCGTGCGCAGGCTCGAGCTCGGCCAGCTCGCCGCACGATGAACGGACCGATCGCGCGCCTGTTCGGGCTGGTGATCGTCCTCTTCGCCCTCCTCATCGGCTTCACCTCGCGGTGGACGGTGTTCGAGGCCCAGTCGCTGCGTGACAACCCGGTCAACGCCCGCAGCCTGCTCGAGGAGCAGCGCATCGCCCGAGGCTCGATCCGGGCCGCCGACGGGACGGTCCTCGCCCGGTCCAACCGCCACGCCGACGGCACCTTCGTCCGCTCCTACCCGACCGGCCCGACCTTCGCCCAGGCCATCGGCTACGCCTTCACCACCGCCGGGCGGGCCGGCCTCGAGGCCGCGCGCAACGACGAGCTCACCGGGCGGACCGGGGCCACCCAGCTGAACTCGATCATCGACCAGCTGAGCGGGCACAAGCGGACCGGGAACCAGGTGATCACCAGCCTCGACCCCAAGGCCCAGAAGGTCGCCCTCCAGGCCCTCGCCGGCCAGAAGGGGGCGGTGATCGCCCTCGACCCGTCCAACGGGGCGATCAAGGTGTTCGCCGGCCTGCCGAGCTACGACCCCAACCTCCTGGCCACCAGCGCCGGGACGAGGGCCCTGGCCGCCGATCCGAGCTCCTCGCGCTTTGATCGGGTGACCCAGTCGGGCTACCTTCCGGGCTCGACCTTCAAGGTGGTCACCGCCATCGCGGCGATCGACAGCGGCCGCTACACGCCGCAGTCGACGGTCGACGGAACCTCGCCCAAGGCGATCTCCGGGGTGCCGCTGATGAACGACTTCAACCAGAGCTTCGGCCCGGTCGACCTGACGACCGCTCTGACCAAGTCGATCAACACCGTCTGGGCCCAGGTCGCCGTCGACCTCGGCAAGCCGACGATGGCCAAGTACATGGGCCGCCTCGGCTTCGGCAAGCCGCCGCCCATCGACCTGCCGACCGGCGAGCGCCAGCCGAGCGGGGAGTACCTGGTGCGGGCCGGCGCCCGGCGCCGGCTCCTTGACCCCCGCTCGAGCCTGGTCGACGTCGGGCGGATGGGCATCGGCCAGGACAAGCTCAACGTGACCCCCCTCCAGATGGCCATGGTCGCCGCGGCGGTGGCCAACCACGGGACCCTGATGACGCCCCACCTCGCCGACCGGGTGGTCGACCGCGACGGCCGGGTGGTCGAGCACATCGGGGCCACGGCCTACAGCCAGGTCATGAAGCCGTCCACCGCCGACGCCGTCGGCCAGATGATGGGCCACGTCGTCCAGGAGGGGACGGGCACGGCGGCCGCCCTCCAGGGGATCCAGGTCGCCGGCAAGACGGGGACGGCCGAGGTCGGCAACAGCAAGTCGATCAACCAGGTGTGGTTCATCGCCTTCGCCCCCCTGGTCAACCCGCGGATCGCCATCGCGGTGACGGTGGAGCGCTCGACGGGAATGGGCGGGACGGTGGCGGCCCCGATCGCCAAGCTCGTCCTCCAGTCGCTGCTGGGCGCCGGAGGCTAGGCGGCGGCCGTGCGCGAGCTCGAGGAGGCCACCATGATCGACGAGCGCTATCGCGTCGTCTCGCGGATCGGCTCGGGCGGCATGGCCGACGTCTACTGCTGCGAGGATCTCCAGCTCGGGCGCCAGGTCGCGGTCAAGCTCCTCCACCGGCGCTTCGCCGAGGACCAGGAGTTCGTCGAGCGCTTCCGGCGGGAGGCGTCGAGCGCGGCGTCGCTATCGCACCCGAACGTCGTCGGGGTCTTCGACCGGGGCGAATGGGACGGGACCTACTACATCGCCATGGAGTTCCTCGCCGGCCGTCAGCTCAAGGCGTTGATCCGCGAGACCGGCGCCCTCGAGCCGCGGCAGGCCATCGACATCGCCATGCAGGTCCTCAGCGCCGCCCGCTTCGCCCATCAGCGGGGGGTCGTCCACCGGGACATCAAGCCCCACAACGTGATGATCGACGGCGAGGGCCGGGTCAAGGTCACCGACTTCGGGATCGCCCGGGCCGGCGCCTCGGAGATCACCGAGACCGGGTCGATCATGGGCACCGTCCAGTATCTCTCCCCCGAGCAGGCCCAGGGCCAGGCGGTGAGCCCGCGCAGCGACCTCTACTCGATCGGGGTGATGCTCTACGAGCTGC
>JAXDHJ010000068.1:0-47160 GCA_034664565.1 Solirubrobacteraceae bacterium | reverse complement strand
TGGCCATCGGGCTCACCGAGCCCAACCCCAACCTGATCTGGAGCGCCGCCGCCCGCCCCCAGGCCCCGCCCGGCTTCGGGGCCATGCGCGAGCGCCTGGCCGCCCTCCATCCCGACTACCTGCGCGTCGTCGTCGACTGGGCCAAGCTTCAGCCGACCCCGGGCCGCCCGGCCTCCCTCACCGCCACCGAGGACGGCTGTGAGCGCGGCGCCGGACCGTGCGCCGCCTACGCCGGCCTGCGCGACCTCTTCGCCGCCATCGCCTCCCACCCGGGCCTCGTCCCGGTGGTCGTCGTCTACGGCGCTCCCGCCTGGGCGGCCCGGGCCCCCGCCGGATGCGAGCGTCCGGGGACGCTCCCCCGCTCCCGCGCCCTCACCCCGGCCGGCCTCGCCGCCTACCGCTCGCTCATCCGGGGCCTCCTCGCCCTCGGCCGCGCCAGCGGCCTCGAGCTCCCGTGGTGGAGCCCGTGGAACGAGCCGAACCACCCCTACTTCATCAGCCCCCAGCGGGCCCGCTGCGACGCCCGGGCCCCGGCGCTCTCCCCGGCCCTCTACGCCGGCTTGACCCGGGCCATGCGGGCCGAGCTCGCCGCCGACCCAAGGCCCCACCGCCTCGTGCTCGGCGACCTCGCCGGGTTCACCAGGCCCTCCCCGGTGGCAGTCGGAGTCGCCGAGTTCCTCGCCGCCCTCCCCGCCGACGTCGTCTGCTCCGCCGGGGCCTGGGCCGTCCACTACGGGCTGGCCCGGGTGGCCCGCCGGGCGCAGGCCACCGTCACCCAGCTCGAGCGCGCCCTGGCCCGTCGCCGCTGCACCGCCGCCGTCCCCGTCTGGGTGACCGAGGCCGGGGCGCCGACCCCGCCGCCCGGCACCCCCGGGGCGGCCGACGACGCCATAGCCTCGTGCCGCGAGCTGGCGGCCGCCCTCGCCCATTGGAACGCCGACCCCCGGGTCGACGCCGTCTTCCAGTACACCTTCCGTCAGGATCCGCTCTTCGCCCTCGGGTTGGCCGACACCGGCCTGACCCGGACCTTCCCCGCCTACGCCGTCTGGCACGCCTGGGGGGCGCGGGCCCCCGACGGCCCGCCGCCCGCCGGCGGCGGGAGCTGCCGCTGAGCCCCGACCCGCAAGGGCGCCGCCCCGGGCCCGCCCCGGTCCCGGCCCCGGCGCCCGCCGCCGCCGGGCGACCCGAGGCGGGACCTACTGCGGGGTGTTCTCCAGCGAGCCCCAGAGCACGCGGCAGGCGGTCGTCCGATGCGGCCGCCACGCCTCGGCCAGCCCGACCAGCTCGGCTGGGGTGGGAAGGGCAGGGAGGTGGTAGGCGAGCTGGACGGCCCGGCGGACGCCGAGGTCGCCGGTGGCGAGTACGTCGGGCCGCTCGAGCTGGAACATGAGGAACATGTGGGCGCTCCACTCGCCGAGTCCGCGCACGGCGGTGAGCTCGGCGATCACCTCCTCGTCGGAGAGCTCCTCGAGCCGGTCGAGCTCGAGCTCGCCGGTGAGGACGTGCTCGGCCAGCGAGCGGAGGTAGGACACCTTGGCCCGGGAGAGGCCGGCCGCCGCCCGGAGCTCCTCGGGGTCGGCGTCGAGCACCTCCTGCGGGGTCGGCGGGCGCCCGTCGAAGGCGACGAGCAGCTTGTTCCAGATCGCCCGTGCCGCGCGGACCGAGAGCTGCTGGCCGGCGATCGTCCGCACCAGGGCCGCGTAGTGCTCGCCGGGGGGCGGACGATCGGGGCGGGGCGAGGGCGGCTCCTCGCCGACGGCGTCGATCAGCCCGGCGAGGACCGGGTCGGCGGCGCGGAGCGCCGCCATCGCCGCCGTCACCGCGCCGCCGCCTCGGTCAGGCCTGACCGGCGACGGCGCCGGGGACCCCGGTGTTGGTCGAGTACTTGGGCTGGAGCTTGACCTCGGGGCGGATCTGGTGCACGGCCTGGGCGACGGCGATGGCCGACTCGGCAAAGCCGGTGGCGATGAGCTTGAGCTTGCCGTGGAAGGTGGTGATGTCCCCGCAGGCCCAGACGTTGTGGAGGTTTGTCTTCATCAGCTGGTCGACGACGATCGCCCCCTTCTCGATCTCGAGGCCCCAGTCGCGCAGGGGCCCGAGGGCGGTCTTGAAGCCGAGCTGGAGGAGGATGGCGTCGACCTCGACCTCGACCTCGTGGGTGTCGTCCTCGCTGTGGAAGAGGACGACCCGCTCGATGGCGCCGCTGGCGTTCTCGCCGATCTGGCGGATCTGGAAGGGCACGTGAAGGTCGAGGTCGCCGCCGGCGTGGGCGTCCATGACCTCCTTGATCGTCGCCTCGTGGGCCCGGAAGCCGTCGCGGCGGTGGACGAGGGCCACCCGCTCGGCGGTGTCGCGGAGGTTGACCGCCCAGTCGAAGGCCGAGTCCCCGCCGCCGACGATGAGCACCCGCTTGCCGGCGAACTCCGACTTCTCGCCGACGAGGTAGTGGGCACCCCGGCCCTCCCACGGTGTCATGTCGAACCCGGGGAGCTTCTTGGGCTCGAAGGCCCCGTGGCCGCCGGCGATGATCACCGCCCGGGAGCGGAGCTCGCCGGCGGTGGTGTGGAGGACGATCACCTGCTTGGAGTCATCCTCCGGGTCGGGCTCCCAGGAGATCTCCTGAGCCGTGGTCTCGAGGTGGACCGGCACGTCGAACTGCTCGAGGGCCTGCTGGCGCAGCTGCTCTACGAGGTCCCGGGCGAGGACGCGGCGGTGGCCGGGGACGTCGAAGATCCACTTCTCCGGGTAGAGGGTGGTGAGCTGGCCGCCGATCTCGGGGAGCGAGTCGATGATCCGGGCGCTGGCCTCCCGCATCCCGGCCCAGAAGGCGGTGGCCAGGCCGACCGGTCCGGCCCCGATCACCGTGAAGTCGCGGATCTCGTCGTCGATCATCGGAGCACCTCGGCGGCGAGGATCTGCTCGCCGTCGAGCGCGGCCAGGGCACGGGGGACGGAGGCGGCGATGCAGGTGAACACCGGGGTGTCGCGGCGGGTGTAGAGGGAGGATTCGGTGGTGCGCAGGCGCTGGACGAGGTCGAGGAAGTCGGCCGGCCGGTCGGTCTCGAAGGCGACGACGAACTCCTGGTCGTCGAGTCCGAAGGAGTAGGAGGTGTTGAGCTCGATCTGGGGGTACTCGCGCCCGATGCGGATGTGCTCCTGCATGATCCGGTAGCGCTCCGCCGCCTCGAGGGTGTACCAGGCCCGGGTCTTGACGAAGGGGTAGACGAAGAGGTACTTGGCGTGGGCCGGGCGGACCGAGAGCCGCGACTCCTCGGAGTACTCGGAGACCTTGGTCATGGCCAGGAACGAGTGGGGGGTCTCGGCCCACTTCATCAGGCCGGTCTGGGCCAGGACGACGTGGAACTCGTGCAGGGTGTCGAGGCTGACCGACTGGGAGAGGAGCATGAGCTCGCAGTCGCCCCGGGTGCCGACGGTCGAGAACGCCCGCAGGAGGTGGTCGGCGGCGAAGTCCTCGCAGGCGGCTATGAACTCCCGCTTGTCGGTGGCCCGCTGCTCGGCCTCCAGGCGCCGCCAGGCCGGGTCGATGCGCAGGAAGGTGTACTTGACGAAGTGGCGTTCGGGCATGGGCCCTAAGTCTAGAGCGCCGGTTTGGCCCGGCCGGGGGTGGCCGAAGGCCCCGGTAGAGTGGACGCGATGCGGATCGCTCTGGTCTCGCCCTATTCGTGGACCTATCCCGGCGGCGTCACCCGCCACATCGAGGCGCTGGCCGGCCGCTTCCTCGCCGCCGGCCACGACGTGTCGGTGCTCGCCCCCTACGACCCCGACGACGCCCTCGCCGCCCGTCTGCATCGGGGCGCCCGCCCGCAGCAGCGGCCGATCCCCGACTACCTGGTCCCGCTCGGCCGGACCATCGGCTTTCCGTCCAACGGCGCGGTCTCCAACATCGCCATCACCCCCCACGCCGTCCAGACCCTCCGGCGGGAGCTGCGCCGGGGCTACGACGTCGTCCACCTCCACGAGCCGGTCACCCCGGTCGTCGCCTGGGATCCCCTGTGCTCGAGCGGCCTGCCCCTGGTCGGCACCTTCCACTGCTACTCGACCAACCCGTTCGGCAACGACCTGGCCCGGATGCTGGGAGCCCGCCGGCGGTTGAATCGCCTGAACGTGCGGATCGCCGTCTCGGAGGCGGCCGCCTGGACCGGGGAGCGCTTCTTCGGCGGCCATTACCGGGTGATCCCCAACGGGGTCGAGCTCGGGTCCGGCCCGCCGGCGTCGCCGCTTCCCGCCCGGGTGCCGAGCGCCGAACACCCGGTGCGCCTGGTGTTCGTCGGGGCCTGCGTCGAGCGCAAGGGCCTCGGCGTGCTCCTGCGGGCCTTCGAGGCCCTGCGCGAGCACCTGGCGGTCGAGCTGACGGTGATCGGCGCCACCGAGGAGGAGATCGCCCCGCTGCTGCTCGAGCGCCGGGGGGTGCGGGCCCTGGGCAAGGTCGACGACGCCACGAGGGCGGCGTGCCTGGCGGCGGCCGACGTCCTCGTCGCCCCGTCGCTCGGGGGTGAGAGCTTCGGCATGGTGCTGACCGAGGCGTTCGCCGCCGCCACCCCGGTCGTCGCCTCCGACATCCCCGGCTACGCCGGAGTGGTGCGCCACGGCGTCGAGGGTCTGCTCGTACCCCCGGGGGACGCGGCCGCGCTGGCGAGCGCGCTCCGGGATATCGCCATCGATCCCCGGCGGCGGACGGCCATGGCGGCAGCCGCCGCCGCCCAGGCCCCCCGCTACGCCTGGGAGCGGGTCTCGACCGAGGTCCTCGGGGCCTACGTCGAGGCGATCGCCATGCCGGCACCGGCCAGCCGCCTGGGCCGGTGCGCCGCTCGGATCGGGGTTCTCCCGGCCGACGGGGAGCGCCGCCCGCCCCGCCGGCTGGCCAGCCTCGAGCGCGGACACCCGAGCCGGGGCCAGCGGGCGCGGGCCGGGGCGCGGCGCCTGGGCCTCGGGCTGGTGGCGGCGGCCGGCCTGGTCGGCGCCGTGCTCGCCCTCCAGCGGGTCGGCCTCGATCGGATCCTCGCCAGCCTCGTCACCTCGAGCCCCGGCTGGGTGATCGTCGGCCTCGGGCTGATGGGCGCCTCGATGGTCCTGCGGGCGCTGGCCTGGCACGCCATTCTCCGGGCCGCCCTGCCCGACCTGCCGGTGCGCCTGCGCGACGCCCTCCAGGGGACCTTCGTCGGTGTGCTCATGAGCGCGACGCTGCCCGCCCGCCTCGGCGAGCCGTCGCGGGCCTTGATCGTGGCCCGACGCCTCGGCCGGGCTCGGGAGACGCTGCCGGCGGTGCTGGGGACGATCGTCGCCCAGACCCTGCTCAACCTGCTCGCCCTCCTGCTCCTGGGGATCGTCGTCTTCTCGAGCGTCGGGGTCTTCGCCGGCCACCACGGCGTCCTCCTGATCGCCTCGGTGGCTCCGCTGGCGGTGCTCGTCGTCGTCCTCGTCACCCCGAGCCTCCTCCGCCGGGGGCCGGCGAGCGCCTCGACCCGCACCCAGGCCCTGGCTGCCCGCCTGCGCTTCGCCGTGGCCCGGGTCCGGGGCGGGCTCAGCGTGTTCCGCCGGCCGCGGCTGGCGGCGACGGCCACCGCCGCCCAGCTCCTGGCCTGGGTCCTCCAGTGGCTGGCCTGCTACGTCCTTCTCCTCGCCCTCGGTCTCGACGGCCGCGCCGGGCTGGGCGCGGCGGCGACCGTCCTCTTCGCCGTCAACGTCACCGCCGTCCTCCCGGCCGCCCCGTCCAACCTCGGGGTCTTCCAGGCCGCGTGCGTCGCCGTGCTGAGCGGCGCCTACCACGTCCCGGCCGCCGACGCCCTGGCCTACGGGATCATCCTCCAGGCGGTGGAGCTCGCCACCGCCTTGATGATCGGCATGCCCGCCCTGGTCAAGGAGGGGCTGTCCTGGCGCGACGTGCGCCGGCGCGCCCTCCACGCCGGGCCGGTGCGCCTGGCGCCGCGGGAGACGGCCGGCGCCGAGGCGGCCGAGGTCGCCTAGCCGCGGGGGCCCGGCGCCCCCTCGGCGATGAGGGCCAGCTTCTGGGCCCGGCTCAGGCGCTTGACCCGCGCCTCCTCGCGCCGGGCGGCCCCGGCGTCGGGCATGGGCAGGGCGACGGCCAGCTCGACCGGGAGCCGGGCGCGGGTGTAGCGGCTGGCGGTGCCGGCCTGGTGGGCCGCCAGGCGCCGGTCGAGGTCGACCGTCCAGCCGGTGTAGAGCGAGCCGTCGGCCAGGCAGCGCAGGAGGTAGACCCAGGCCACGGCGGGCTCGCCGTCACGAGGCATGACCGGGAGCCTGGCAGCCGCGGTGGACGGCGACGGGCTCAGCCGGTGACCCGGACGCTGGCCCGGTAGTCGGTCGGCGCCACCGCCAGGCCGCCGGGCGGAACCTGGGCGGTGGCGTGGATGGCGATCCGGGCCACCAGCCCTCGGTGGTGCTTGCCGAGGGCCTTGCGCAGGAGGGCCACGCCGCGGGGGCGCAGGCGCAGGCGCACGGTGGTGCGCACCCCGGCGCGGAGCCGGCGCGTCGGGGCGCTGGCGTCGGTGTGGGTCCGGCCGTGGGCGGCGGCCAGGCGGAGGTGGGCGCCGAGGGTGCAGGCCCGGTTGCAGCGCACGGCCAGGACCAGCGACCCCTGGGTCAGGAGCCCGGTCCGGCGGGGCACCTTGACGCTGACCACCACCGGCGGGGGTGGGACGGGCGGGGCGTTCGGCGGCGCGCATGCCACCGCGGGCGCCGCTCCGAGGAAGGCCTCGACCCGGTTGCTGCCGCGGTCGGCGACGATCACCGAACCGCGGCAGTCGATGGTCAGCCCGGCCGGGGAGATCAGCTGTCCGTCGGCGGCGCCCCGGGTGCCCCAGGCGGTGAGGAAGTCGCCTGCCGGGGTGAACTTCTGGATGCGGTTGTTCAGCGCGTCGGACACGTAGACGTCGCCGGCGGCGTCGACGGCGACGCCGGCCGGACCCCGCAAGCGGCCGGTCTCGGTGCCCGTCGACCCCCAGGCCCGGATCTGTCGACCGCCGGGGGTGAGCTCGACCACCCGGTCGTTGCCGGTGTCGGCCACGTAGATGTCGCCCTGGGCGTCGGTGGCCACCGCCGCCGGCCGGTCGAACTGGTCGTCCCCGCTCCCCGGCCCGCCGGTGGTCATGGCCAGCGTCCCGTCGGGGGTGAAGCTCTCGATGTGGTCGGTGGTGGTGTCGGCGACGACGGCGTTCCCCTGGCGGTCCACGGCGACGGCGCTCGGCGCCGAGAACGCGCTCGGGGAGCCGGAGGGCAGGTTCCCGCCGAGCTCACCCAGGGGGAACCCGCCCCGGGTCAGCCGCTGGACCCGCTGATTGTCCCGGTCGGCGACCAGGAGGTTTCCGGCCGAGTCGAAGGCGACCCCGGTCGGCGTGGTGAGCTGGCCCGGGTCGCGTCCGGCCTGGCCGAGCACGGCCACGAAGAGATGGGCCGGGTCGAAGAGCTCGAGGCGCTCGTTGGCGGTGTCGGCCACCGCCAGCTCCCCGCTCGAGTCGCTGGCCACCGCCCGTGGCCCGGCGAAGTTGCCCCCGCCCCGGCCCGAGCTCCCCCACCCGCGCAGCAGACGCCCGCCGGGATCGTAGACCTGGACCCGGTTGTTGGCGGTGTCGGCCACATAGGAGTTGCCGGCGGTGTCGAGGGCCAGCGCCCGCGGATAGCGCAGCTGGTTGGGGCCGGGAGCGTCGCCGAAGCTGGTGACGAAGGAGAGGGTCGGGCCGAGCTTGACCACCCGGCCGTTGTTGTTGTCGAGCACGAGGACGTTTCCCGCCCCGTCGATGCCGACTCCGTAGGGATACTCGAACTGGCCGGGCCCGGTCCCGAACGTCCCCGCCTGGGCGAGGAACCCTCCGTCGGGGGTGAACACCTGGACGCGGTGGTTGTCGTCGTCGGCCACGATCACCCCGGCCGGGGTGGCGGCGATCCCCCGGGGCCGGGAGAACTGACCCGGGCCGCTGCCCAGGGTGCCGAAGGCCACGGCCCCGCTCCCGTCGAGCCCGAAGCGCTCGACCCGGTCGTTGCCGGAGTCGGCCACGTAGACGTAGGAGCCGCCGACCGCCACCGCCCCGCCGGCCACCTTGTCGTTGCCGTCGCCCGAGCCGAAGCTGAACTGGCCGAGGCCCGACCCGCGCGATCCCCACTGGCCGAGGAAGGCGCCGGCGGCGTCGAACTTCTGGATTCTCCCGTTGCCGGCGTCGACCACGTAGACGTTTCCCGCCGGGTCGGCGGCCAGGCCGCTGATCGCCCCGAACTCACTCGGGGCGGTCCCGGCCTGGCCCCACTCGCTGCGGAACTCACCGGTCGGCGAGAACCGCTGGACGACGTGGGACTGGGCGTCGGCCACGTAGACGTCGCCGGCCGGCCCGACGGCGATGGCCTGGGGGAAGCGCAGCGTGCCCTCCGCCCGCTGGCCGATCGTCTCGACCGCGCGGTAGGGGCAGGAGACGGCTCCGGGGCACGGCGCCCCGGCCGCGGTCGGGGCGGCGGCGGCCAGCAGGAGGACGGTTATGAGCAAGCCGGCCCACCGGGCGGCGCGCGGCGACATGGGCGTTGTGGATCTCCTGCCGGCGGGGGTTCGGGGTCGGACGGGGCACCGAGCCTAGACGCCGGCGCCGGCGGCGGCGCCGTCTCCCCTCCGGACGTCAATACTTCGAATAAGAGAGAGTATGATGTGAGAAAACCAATACGACGCTCCAAGGAGGAGGATGTGATGCCTGACGCAGGGATGATTCGCCAGCAGGTCGAGGCCCGCATCGCCGAGCTCGAGGGCCTGCTCAGCCCGTTGCGGGCGGAGTACGACCAGCTTCAGCGCGTCGCCGCCACCTTCGCCGAGGACGGCCCGGCAGCGGACGGCGCCGGTCCGTCATTCGTCGATTTCTCTGACCGCTCCCGGCAGGCCAAGGTGTCATCCTCCGCCGGGGCCCCGCGGACCTCGGGCGGCGGGAGCCGGGCCGAGCAGGCGGTCAGGCTGATCGAGGCCCGTCCCGGCATCACCGCCGCCGAGCTCGCCGAGGAGATGGGGATCAGCCGCAACTACCTCTACCGGGTCCTGCCCAAGCTCGAGCAGCGCGGCGTGGTCGCCAAGCACGAACGCGGCTACCACCAGGCCTCCGCCGCGCACTAGCCACCAGCCGGCCTCGGCCCGGGCGGGCGGGCCGGCTCAGCGCCCGGGAGCGACGGAGACCGGCTCCTCCAGGCGCTGGGTGAGGGGCTCCTCCGAGGCCCGGGCGTCCGGGGCGATGCCCCGGGTCGGGTCGCGCACGGAGCCGCGGATCACCTCGTCGGGCGGCGGTGCCCCGGCGGGGAGGAAGCCCGACTTCATGGCGAAGTAGACGGCCTGGGGGTGGTGGGCGATGATGGCCATGGTCGACTGCTCGGGCTCGAGGGCATACCCGCCGGAGAGCCGCAGCCCGATCGCCGGGGCGTCGAGCAGGCGGAAGACCTTCTCGTGCTCGGCCTGGTCGGGGCACGCCCCGTAGCCCCAGGAGTAGCGCCGGCCCTGGGTGGGGCCGATGCCGAGCTCGGTGCGGGCGCGGGCGTGCATCCACTCGGCGATGCCCTCCGCGGTCTGGACGCCGAGCCCGTGGGTGAACAGCTGCTCGGCGAACTCGCCGTCGGCCTCGAGCTCGGCCATGAGCTTGGTCACCGCGTCGCCGACGGTGACCGCCTGGATGGCCACCACGTCGAGCTCCCCGATCTCCCGCGGCCGGTAGAAGTCGGCCAGGCAGATCCGATCGTGCTTGGGCTGGCGGGGGAAGACGAGCCGCTCGAGCACCGTCTGGCGATCCTCGGGGTCGAGGACCACCAGCTCGTTGCCCTCCGAGTAGCACGGGAAGTAGCCGAGCCGGGCCCGGGGGTGCAGGTAGTCCTGCTCGCGCCACATCCGTTCGAGGCGGGGCTGGAAGTTCTCCTCGACGAGCTGCCGCCAGGCCTCGCCCTTGACCCCCCGCCCGCCCCAGTGGAGCTTGAAGAGGACGTGGACGTCGAGGTGGGGGAAGATCTCGGCGAGGTCGACGTCGCGCTCGTGGACGCCCCAGTACGGGGGACTTGGCACCGGGTGCTCGGTGGCGGCGGCCGAGCGGACGGTGTCGTCGTCGGTCGGCAGCTCGACCGGTTCGGGGCCCTTCTCGCGCAGCCGCCGGGCCGCCTCCCGGGTCTTGGCCACCAGCGCCCGGCGGGCATCGGCGTCGATCAGCTGGTCCATCTTGGCCAGCCCCTCGAAGGCGTCCTTGCAGTAGAAGACCCCGGGCTCGTAGATCTCGTCGGAGTCCTTGCCCCCGGGGTAGAGGATGCGCAGGCCGAAGTCCCGGTTGATCGCCGCCCCGCCGATGAGGACCGGGAAGGGGAGCTCGCGCTGGTGGAGCTCGGCGATCCCCAACGGCATCTGCTTGGAGGTCGAGACCAGGAGGGCGGAGAGGCCGATGGCGGTGGCGTCGTGCTTCTGGGCGGCCTCGAGGATGGTGCTGATCGGGACCTGCTTGCCGAGGTCGACCACGGTATAGCCGTTGTTGGAGAGGATGGTGTTGACCAGCGACTTGCCGATGTCGTGGACGTCGCCGAACACGGTGGCGATGACCACCGTGCCCTTGGTGTAGCCCTCGAGGCGGTCGAGGTAGTTCTCCAGGCGGGCCACCGCCTTCTTCATGACCTCGGCCGACTGGAGCACGAACGGGAGGATGAGCTCGCCAGCGCCGAATTTGTCGCCGACCTCCTTCATCGCCGGGAGCAGCACGTCGTTGAGGGTGGGCACGGCCCCGAGCTTCTCGACCGCGCGGTCGATCCAGTCCTCCACTCCGTCCTTCTTGCGCCGCAGGATGTGGAAGTGGAGCGCCTCCTCGGGCTCCATCCCCGCCGTCGGATCGGCCGCCTCCTCGGCCTCCGACTCGCCCTTCTCCTCGAAGTGCTCGATGAAGCGCTGGGTGGCGTCGGGGCGGCGGTTGAACACGAGGTCGTCGGCCAGGCCGCGCTCGAGGTCGGGGATCTCCCCGTAGGGGGTGATGTCGGCCGGGTGGACCATGGCCAGGTCGAGGCCGGCCTGGACGCAGTGGTGGAGGAAGGCCGAGTTGAGCACCTCCCGGGCGGCCTTGCCGAAGCCGAAGGAGACGTTGGAGACCCCGAGCGAGGTCTTGACCCCCGGGAGGGCCGCCTTGATCTCGCGGATCCCGGCGATCGTCTCCACCGCCGAGTCGGCGAACTCCTCGGAGCCGGTGGCCAGGGTGAAGGTCAGGGCGTCGAAGATCAGGAGCTCGGGATCCATGCCGTGCTCGTCGACCACGTAGCCGTGGATCCGGCGGGCGACGTCGACCTTGCGAGCCGCCGTCTTGGCCATCGACTCCTCGTCGATGGTCAGGGCGATGAGGGCGGCGCCGTGGGCCAGGCACAGGGGGACCACCCGGTCGAGCTTCTCCCGGCCGGCCTCGAGGTTGACCGAGTTGACGATGGCCCGGCCGGGGATCTGCTCGAGCGCCCGCTGCATCACCTCCGGCTCGGTCGAGTCGACCTGGAGGGGGGCGGCCGTGGCCAGGGAGACCCGTTTGGCCAGCACGCGCATCTGCTCGTCCTCGTCCTGGCGCTCGGTCAGGGCGACGCAGAGGTCGAGCACGTGGGCGCCGCCCTCGACCTGGCCCTCGGCGATGCGCAGGAGGCCGTCGTAGTCGTCGGCCAGGAGCATGGCCTTGGCCCGGCGCGAGCCCTGCGAGTTGACCCGCTCGCCGACGATGGTCGGGGCCGGCTGCTGAGCGAGGAGGGTGGCGCCGATCATCGAGGAGAGGTGCGGCGGGCGGGGCGGCGGCCGGCGGCTGACCCCGGAGCGGGCCACCCGCTCGTGGAGGGCCCTGATGTGGGCCGGGGTGGTTCCGCAGCAGCCGCCGACGACGCTGACCCCGTAGCGGTCGACGAACTCACCGAGCGATGCCGCCAGGGGGCCGGGCTGCTCGGGGAAGATGGTCTCGCCGTCGGGGCCCTGGAGGGGCAGACCGGCGTTGGGGATGCAGGCCACCGGGAGCGGGCAGTGCTCGCCGAGGAAGCGCACGGCATCCCGCATGTCCTCGGGCCCGGTCGAGCAGTTGAGGCCGATGATGTCGACCCGCAGCGCTTCGAGGGTGGTGAGGACGGCGGAGATGTCGGTGCCGAGGAGCATCTTCCCGCCGTTGGGGAGCAGGGAGACCGAGGTGTGCAGGGGCAGGGTTCGTCCGGTCAGCTTGAACGCCTCGCGGGCCCCGAACACGGCGGCCTTGACCTCGAGGATGTCCTGCGCGGTCTCGATGATGAGCAGATCGCAGCCGCCCTCGATCAGGCCGCGGGCCTGCTCGGTGAACACCTCGACCAGGGCCGGGAACTCGATCGCCCCGAGCGTCGGGTCCTCAGAGGACGGCAGATGGCCGGTCGGGCCGATCGCCCCGGCCACGAAGCGTTTCTCGCCGGCCGCCCGGCGGGCGATCTCGGCGGCCTTGATGTTGATCTCCAGGGTGTGCTCGGCCAGGCCCCACTCGCCGAGCTTGATCCGCGAGGCCTGGAAGCTGTCGGTCTCGACCACGTCGGCCCCCGCCTCGAAGAGGGCGGCGTGGAGGGACTCGATCACCTCAGGCCGGTGGAGGACCAGGGCCTCGTGGCACTTGCCCTCGAGGCCGCCGTAGTCTTCCGGGCCGAGCGGCATCTGCTCGAGGGCGGCCCCGAGGCCGCCGCCGTAGATGACGACCCGTGAGCCGAGGGCGGCGGGAAAGTCGCGCATCGGACTCATGCTACCAGCGCGACCGCCAACCTTGACACAGGCGTGGCAAGGTTGACGGGGCCTGGGGCCCGGCTACTTGATGAACAGCATCTCCGCGTACTTGGGAAGCGGCCAGAGGTCGTCGGCGACGATCCGCTCGAGGCGATCGGCCACCCCCCGGGTCGCCTCCATGGCCGGGAACACGGTGTCGCGCATGTAGCAGGCGTGCTCGATCCCCTCGACCTCGGGGTGCTCGAGGTTGGCCCGCTCGAGCTCGTGGATGGCCTCGACGAACTCCTCGATCAGACCGTCGGTCTCGGCCACCAGCCCCTCGTTGCCGGCGGCCCGCAGCTCGGCCAGGTGCCGGGTGGCGGCGGGGAGGAGCAGGGTACGGGCGATCGAGGCGGCGGTCTCGGCCTCGATGTTGAGCTTGACCGAGTACTGCTCGGTGAAGACCTCGTAGCGGGCCTCGAGCTCGCGCTCGGTGAGCACCTTGTACTTCTCGAACACCTCGACTGTCTGGCGCTCGACCAGCCAGGGCAGGGCGTCGGGGGTCGAGCGCAGGTTGTGGAGCCCGCGCCGCTCGGCCTCGGCGTGCCAGTCGGGCGAGTAGTTGTCCCCGCCGAAGCAGATGTCCCGGTTGGCGGTGTAGGCGGCGGCGACCACGGCCAGGACCGCGTCGGGCGAATCCGCGCCGTCCTTGATCCTGGCCTCGAGATCGTCGGCGAGCTCGTCGATCGCCTCGGCGATGATCGTGTTGAGCACGGTGTTCGGGAGCGACGGCGACTGGCTCGAGCCGAGCGCCCGGAACTCGAACTTGTTGCCGGTGAAGGCGAACGGGCTCGTCCGGTTGCGGTCGCCGCCGTGCATCGGCAGCGGCGGGAGGACCGGGGTGCCGAAGGCGAGGACCAGCGACTCGGTACGGGCGTCGCCCTCGCCGGAGGAGATCGCCTCGAACGCCTTGTCGAGCTCGGCGCCGAGGAAGATCGAGAGGATCGCCGGCGGCGCCTCGTTGGCCCCGAGGCGGTGGTCCTGGCCGGGGCTGGCGATCGACGCCCGCAGCAGGGCCTGGTGCTTGTTGACGGCCTTGATCACCGCGGTGCAGAAGAAGAGGAAGGAGAAGTTCTCGTGGGGCGTGGCTCCCGGCTCGAGCAGGTTGTTGCCGGTGTCGGTGCCCATCGACCAGTTGTTGTGCTTGCCCGAGCCGTTGACCCCGGCGTAGGGCTTCTCGTGCAGGAGGCAGACCAGGCCGTAGCGGCGGGCGACGTTCTGCATCACCTGCATGGTCAGCTGCTGGTGGTCGGAGCCGACGTTCGAGTTCTCATAGACCGGGGCGATCTCGTACTGGTTGGGCGCCACCTCGTTGTGGCGCGTCTTGACCGGGACGCCGAGCTTGGCCAGCTCGAGCTCGGTCTCCATCATGTAGGCGAGGATCCGCTCGGGGATGGAGCCGAAGTAGTGATCGTCGAGCTCGTGGCCCTTGGGCGGCTTGGCGCCGAACAGGGTGCGCCCGGTGATGAGGAGGTCCGGCCGTTCGAAGTAGTACTGCTCGTCGATGAGGAAGTACTCCTGCTCGGGTCCGATCGTCGTGAAGACGCGGGCGGAGTCCTCGTCGCCGAGCAGGCGCAGGGCCCGGAGGGCCGCGGTCGAGAGCGTGTCCATCGAGCGCAGCAGGGGGATCTTGTGGTCGAGGGCCTCGCCCGTCCACGAGGCGAAGGCGGTCGGGATGCAGAGGAGGGCTCCGTTGGGGTTCTCGAGGAGGAAGGCCGGGGAGGTCGGATCCCAGGCGGTGTATCCGCGCGCCTCGAAGGTCGCGCGGATGCCGCCGGTCGGGAAGCTCGAGGCGTCGGGCTCCCCCTGGATCAGCTCCTTGCCCGAGAACTCGGCGAGGGCGCTGCCGTCGGCGGCCGGCCCGTAGAAGGAGTCGTGCTTCTCGGCGGTCATCCCGGTCAGGGGCTGGAACCAGTGGGTGAAGTGGGTGGCGCCCTTCTCCAGCGCCCAGTCCTTCATCGCCTGGGCGACCGAGTCGGCCAGCGTGGTGTCGAGGGCCTCGCCGCGGTCGAGGGTCCGCTGGAGCTGCTTGAACACGTGCTTGGGCAGGCGCTGGCGCTGCTCGGTCAGGCCGAAGACGTTGTGGCCGAAGACCTGGTTGGAGGGCCGCGTGAGGTCAGGGGCGCCGAGGCCGGCGCCGTTGGCGCTCCACTGGGCGGCCGTGACGTTGTGCTGGCGTGTCCGTGGCATGGGTTGGGCGGGCCTCCTGGGAAAGATGGTCGTACGAGGGCCGGCTGCGCCCCCGCGGCGGATCGTAGAACGAACCCACGCTCGAGGAAATCTATTTTCTCCCTGGGACCGGCGCCTTGGACGCAGGGCCAACATGAGAGCGCCCGAGTTCGCCCGGGCGTCGCGGCGCCGATCAGGCCCGTTTGCCCTCCCGGCCGGGGCGGCGGCGGTCGGTGGCGCACCGGCCGGCCAAGGCCTGACCCACTGGAGGGCGTCCAAATCGCGGCGGCGATCTTTCGACACGGGGCCAAAGACCGGCAGCGGCCGATCACCGATGCTGGCCGGGCACAACTACCGAGGAGGACGCATGCGCCGTTCGACGCTGGTTCGGGCCCTCGGGCTCGGGCTGCTCGTGTTGTTGGTCCTGCCGGCGACCGGATTCGCCGACGCGACCGACCTGAACAACTCCATTGCCGGCAAGCCGAACTATGCCCCGACCGTCGGCATCGACACCGTCTGGGTGATCCTCGCCGCCTCGCTGGTCATGTTCATGCAGGCCGGCTTCGCCTTCCTCGAGATCGGCTTCTCCCGGGCCAAGAACGCCGGGACGATCGTCGCCAAGATCCTCACCAACTACTCGATCGCCGCCATCGGCTACTGGGCGATCGGCTTCGCCTTCGCCTTCGGCGGGCCGCTGGGTAGCTTCATCGGCCATGACGGCGGCTTCTTCTTCAGCCACCTCGGGCCGAACTTCGTCAAGGGCACGCCGAACATGTTCCACCCCAACTTCCCGGTCATGGCCCTCTCGGACGCGACGATCGAGTCGAAGTGGTTCTTCCAGTTCGTGTTCTGCGCCGTCTCGCTGGCCATCGTCTGGGGGACGACGCTCGAGCGGATCAAGTTCGGCGTCTACATCATCTACGCCATCATCTTCTCGACCGTCATCTACCCGATCGGCTCCCATTGGGTCTTCGGGGGAGGCTTCCTCCAGGCGGGCGACTGGCTGGGGACCGGGATCTCGGGCATGCAGGACTTCGCCGGCTCGACCGCGGTCCACCTGATCGGAGCGACCGGTGCCCTGGCCGCATTGCTCCTCCTCGGGCCGCGCCGGGGCAAGTACGGCAAGGACGGCAAGCCGCGGGCCATCCCCGGGCACAACATGCCGCTCTTCGGTCTCGGCGTCCTCATCCTCTGGCTCGGATGGTTCGGCTTCAACCCGGGCTCCGCCCTCCAGGCCTCCGACGGGCGCTTCTCGGAGATCCTCTTCATCACCAACCTCGCCGGGGCGTCGGGCGTGCTCGGGGCCATCGCCACCGCCTACATCTCGACGAGGACGATCGACATCGGCATGGCCGGCAACGGGGCGATCGCCGCCCTGGTGGCGATCACCGCACCGTCGGGCTACATCGAGATCTGGGCGGCGCCGATCGTCGGCGTGATCGCCGGGATCATCGTCGTGCGGGGGGTCTACTTCGTCGACAAGTACATAGACGATCCGGTGGGGGCGCTCTCGGCCCACGGCATGGCCGGGATCTGGGGGACGATCTCCTGCGGCATCTTCACGGCGCCGCGGCTGGCCAAGTACAACGGGTTCGGGGACCCGAAGGGCGGCCTGTGGTACTCGGGCGAGTTCAAGCAGCTGATCGCCCAGGCGGTCGGCTTCGCCATCGCCTTCTCGTTCGTCTTCGTCATGAGCTTCGCCACCTTCTGGGTGATCAAGAAGACCTACGGGCTGCGGGTGAGCCCGGAGGAGGAGGACGCCGGACTCGACATATCCGAGCACGGCATGTATGGCTACCCCGAGCAGTTCATCCCGCCGGCGGAGCTCATCGGCTACACGCCGGCGCCGCTGACGGCGATGAGCTCCAATCCCGCCGCCACCACGAAGGAGGCGTTCACGTCATGAAGATGGTCGTCGCCTACATCCGGCACGAGGCGTTCGAGCCGATCCGCAACGACCTGCTCGAGCTCGGCTTCCCCTCGCTCTCGATCACCGAGGTGAAGGGGTCGGGGCGCCAGAAGGGCATCACCGAGAGCTACCGCGGGGCCACGCTGACCAACTACCTGAGACCGAAGGTGAAGATCGAGTGCGTGGTCTCCGACGGGGACGTCCAGGCGATCATCGACACCGTCCTACGCCACGCGCGCACCGGGGCGGTGGGCGACGGCAAGGTGTTCGTCATCCCGGTGGAGCAGGCCTACCGGATCCGTACCGGGGAGGTCGGCGAGGAGACCCTGCAGATCCACCCGGACGCGGCCGCCACGGCGGCCAAGGGATGACACCGACCGTGGCCGGCATCCGCGACCGGGCGAGCACCGTGCGGGGAGGGTGATGTGGCCGCCCTGGGACGAGACGAGATGAACACGCCGACGACGATGCTGCGGTCGGTGCATCTGGAGATGGTCGACGCCGTGCTCGGTGGCGAGGGCCTGGCCCGGGTGGCCCGGATCGCCGCCGACGCGGTCGGGGCGCCGGTGGCCATCGTCATCCCCCGGCTGGGCATCGCCTGCGTGGCGCCGACCCTGATCGACATCGGCGAGATCGAGCGCTACGCCGCCGACCGGGTGGCCGGCCGGCCGGCGCGCCCGCCGCGCGTGGTGGTCGAGCACGCGCCGATCGGGGCGGGGGAGGAGCTGATCGGGATGGTGGCGCTGCTCCGCGCCGTCGCCCCGCCGCCGCCCGACGCCGCCGAGTACCTGCACCTGGCGGCGGTCGCCTCGCTGACCGAGGTGGCGGTCACCGAGGCCAAGGAGGAGGTGGCCCAGAACCTTCGCGGCTCGTTCATCGAGGAGCTGCGGACCCGGACCGAGCTCGACGCCCAGGAGGTGACGCGCCGGGCGGCGCGCCTGGGCTGCGACCTCGTCCGCGGCGCGGTGGTGCTCTGCGCCGAGCTGGCCACCGACCGCCCGGCCCACGTGGTGGCCACCATCTGCGGCGACTGGTCGGGGGCGCTGGCCCAGCACGACGGGTCGCCGGGTGGGGGGCGGGTGTACGCCCTGCTGCCGGCCTCGGGCGCCGACGACGCCCCGGAGGCGACGATCGCCGCCGCCCGGCGGCTGGCCGGGCGCCTCCAGCGGCTGGGGACGGTCGGCCTGTCGTCGTTCTACGCCGACCCCGCCGATCTGCATCGGGCCATCCAGGAGGCAGAGCTGGTGCTCGACGTCCTGCGCACCTCCGACGTGCCGATCGCCCAGGACATCGGCTCCGGGACCTACCGTCTGCTCTTCCGGGTCCTCGCCTCCCATCCCGAGGAGGTGCGGGCCTTCTACGAGGACACGGTGGCGCCGATCGTCCGCTACGACGAGCAGTACCGGACCGAGCTGCTCGGCACCCTCGCGGCCTACCTGCAGAACAACTGCAACATGAACGCGACGGCGGCGGCGATCTACGCCCACCGCCATACCGTGGCCTACCGCCTCGACCGGGTCCGCGAGCTGACCGAGCTCGATCCGCTGATCTCCGAGGACCGCGAGCGGCTGGGGCTGGGGATGAAGGCCTACCGCATCATCCTGCCGCGCCTCCCGCGCTGAGGACCCGGGGGACGCCGCCCCGGGGGTCACCGCCGCCACGCCGGCGCCTGAGCACCCGGCCGCTGACCGGGTCCACCCGAGCGTCGGCGGCGGCGCCGGTGACCGTCACCGCGAAGGCGCCGCCCGCCGGTTGCCCGCCGGCGACGCGGGCGTCGGCCCCGAGGCCGGCGGCGACGCGGAAGCGCACGGTGTAGCGGCCGGGACGCACCGGGGTCACCTGCCAGAGGAAGGTCCGGGTCGCCCCGGGCTCGAGGGACCCGAGGGCCCAGGTCGAGGCCGCCGCCCCGGCGCCGGGCTCGCGGTCGAGGATCCAGATCGGGCGGCGGGCGCTGGCCAGGCCGGCCGCGGCGGCGGAGAAGGAGTCGACGGAGACGGCGACGTCGGGGAGGCGGCGCCGGGCGTCGTTGCGCACGGCGATGCGCAGGACGGCGGGGGAGGCGACCTGCTGGCGGGCGGGGAAGCTCGCCGCCGGGATGGCCACGGTGAAGGCCGCCCGCCGGGCGCCGTCCCCGGCGCCGCAGGCCGCCAGCGTCGAGGCGGCGGTGAGGGCCGACGCGGCGGCGAGGAGCGCCGCCCGCCCCCGGACGGGCCTAGCCCCGGCCATCGCCGCCCCCGGCCACGGCGCGAACATACCATCGGGGGCGAGGGGCGGGAAGCGGTCGCGGCCGGCCCGGCCCGGCCCGGCCCGGCCCGGCCGGCGGCGGTCGTCTACCAGCGGTAGATGTCGGTGCGGTAGTCGGCCAGCATCCGGGCGGCGCTGAACGCGGGGCCGAGCTGGCGCATCGACGTGCGCACGCGGTCGAGCCAGGCCGAGGGCATGCCGTGCTCGTCGCGGTGGGCGAACATGGGGACGAGCTCGTCGGCGAGGACCCGGTGGAGCTCGGCTCCGTGGCGGGCGTCCTGGGCGCGCTCGTCGGGGTCGACGTCGCCGGTCAGCGACCAGCCGTTGGCGCCGTTGGCGGCCTCGGCCCACCAGCCGTCGAGGACGCTGAGGTGGAGGCCGCCGTTGACCACCGACTTCATCCCGCTGGTGCCGCTGGCCTCGAGGGGCGGGCGGGGGAGGTTGACCCAGACGTCGCACCCGCGGACGAGCCGGGCGCCGGTGTCGAGGTCGTAGTCGTCGAGGAAGACGACCCGGCGGCCGACGGCCGGGATGTCCTTGTGGGAGAACAGGGCCTGGAGGATCCGCTTGGCGTCGTCGTCGCGGGGATGGGCCTTGCCGGCGATGATGACCTGGAGGGGACGGTCGCCGTCGAGGAGCCGGAGGTTCTCGGGATCCTCGATGAGCAGCCGCAGCCGCTTGTAGGTGGCCAGGCGCCGGGCGAAGCCGATGGTCAGGGCGTCGGGGTCGAACCCGTCGGCGATGAGCCGGGCGTAGCCGGCGGACTCGCCGCGGCCGAGCCGGTCGGCCGGGCTGCGCTCGCGGATGTAGTCGACGAGCTTGGCCCGCTGCTCGCGGCGTACCGCCCAGAGCTCCGTGTCGGGGATCCCCGCCACCGGGGCCCAGGTCTCGGGGTCCGCGGCGCGTGCCATCCAGGTGGGACCGAGGTGGCGGTCGAGGAGGCGGCGCACCGGCGCGCCGATCCAGGTGGGGACGTGGACGCCGTTGGTCACGTGGCGGATGGGGACGTGCTCGTCGGCCAAGCCGGGCCAGAGCTCCCGCCACATGGCGCGGGCGACCTCGCCGTGGCGGCGACTGACGGCGTTGGCGGCGCGGCTGGTGCGCAGGGCGAACTGGGTGACCCCGAACGGCTCGGCCGGCTGGTCGGGATGGGAGCGGCCGAGGGCGGCGACGTGGTCGCCATCGATCCCGTGCTGGTGGAACACGCCGCCGAAGACGTGCATGAGGGTCTCGACCGGATAGGTGTCGTTGCCGGCGGGGACCGGGGTGTGGGTGGTGAAGACGGTGCGCTCGCGCCCGGCGGCGAGCGCCGTCTCGAGATCTGGGCCGCGTCCGGCGGCGAGCTCGACCCCGGCGAGCTCGAGGGCGGCGAAGGCGGCGTGGCCCTCGTTGAGGTGGACGACCGAGGGGTCGAAGCCGAGGGCGTGGAGCATGCGCACGCCGCCGACCCCGAGCAGGGCGTACTGGGCGAGCCGGATCTCGGGGTCTGAGATGTAGAGGCGCGAGGTGATCCAGCGCGACTCGGGGCGGTTCTCGGGGCGCTCGGCGTCGAGGAGGAAGAGGGGGACGCGGCCGATGTCGACGCGCCAGATCTGGGCGACGACGGCGAGGCCGGCGATCGGCAGGGTGATGGTCAGCGGCTGGCCGTCGGACCCGCGGACCAGCGCGGCGGGGAGGCGGTCGGGATCGGTGGGGAGCCAGTATTCGTGCTGCCAGCCGGAGGCGTCGAGGCGCTGGCGGAAGTACCCCTGCCGGTAGAGCAGCCCGACGGCGACGAGGGGCATGGCGTCGTCGGAGGCCTGCTTGACGAGGTCGCCGGCCAGGGCCCCGAGGCCGCCGGCGTAGATGGGGAGCGACTTGTGGACGCCGTACTCGGCGCAGAAGAAGGCGGCCGGCCGCTGGGAGGACGGGGTCCCGGGGGCGGGGGAGGCGGCGAGCTCGGCGAGGACGGTCTCCTCGGCGGCCCGGGCCCGCGCCAGGAGCGCCTCGTCGTGGGCGGCCAGCTCGAGGGCTCCGGAGGAGGCCTCCTGGAGGAGCCGGACCGGGTTCTGGCCACAGAGCTCCCAGCGCACGGGGTCGACGGCCTCGAACAGGGCCGGACCGTCGGGGAGCCAGGACCAGCGGTAGTTGTAGGCGAGCCGGGCGAGGACGGCGAGAGCGACGGGCAGCGGCTTGGCCAGCGCCTGCGCCGCCCGGTCGAGGTCGGCTCGGCCGGCGCCCATCGGATCGCTCGTGCTCACGTGGCCGGAGGCTAGCTGTTGTCGGCGGCGCGGTGCTCGTCCGGGCGGTTGCCATGGCGCCGGGGGGAGGCGTAGGGTAGTTGCGGCCGGTGAGCTGGCGGGCGCCGATCGTCGTTACCCAGGGAGGGCGTGGATGGTGCGCAGCGTGGCGGAGCGGGCTACTCAGCCGGCGAGGAACGTGCTCGGCGAGGTCGGGGACATGATGGTCCTCACCGCCCGGACGATCGTCTCGGCCGTGCGGCCTCCGTATCCCTACGGGGCTGAGTTCGTGGCCCAGTTCCTCTTCGCCCTGCGCCTGTGCTGGTTCCCGCTCCTGGTCTCGACCATCGCCTTCGGCTTCGGGGCGGGCCTCCAGGCGGCGAACTTCCTCGTCCTCTTCGGGGCCATCGACCGGCTGGGCGGGTTCTTCGTGCTCGCCTCGATCCGGGAGTTCGCGCCCTTCGTGGACGCGGTGGTGCTGGCCGGGGTGGCCGGCACGGCGATCACCGCCGATCTCGGGGCCCGGAAGATCCGCGAGGAGCTCGACGCCCTCGAGGTGCTGGGGATCGACCCGGTCAAGAACCTCGTCGTCCCGCGCTTTCTCGCCCTGATGCTGGTCACCGGCCTGTTCGACGTCTACGCCCTGCTCTTCGGGGTGTTCGGGGGGATCCTCGCCACCCTGGTCAACGGGGCCCCGCTGGGTCCGTTCTTCGCCACCTTCTTCACCAACGCCTCGATACCGGACCTGTGGGGCTCGGTGGCCAAGACGACGCTGTTCGGGGCGATCATCGCCATCGTCTGCTGTTACAAGGGGATGACCGCCTCGGGCGGGGCGGAGGGAGTGGGGCGGGCGGTCAACCAGGCGGTGGTGATCGCCTTCCTCGGGGTCTTTGCCTTCAACTACGTGTTCACCCAGACCCTGCTGGCCACCCACCCGGAGCTGACGAACCTGCGATGAGCCAGGAGAGCCCGGGGCTGGCGCGGACGTGGGTGGAGACCGGCGGGACGATCGGCAAGTTCGCCGGGCGGGTGGTGGGCCAGATCTACGGCCTGCGGGTGTTCCGCTTCTTCGGCGAGACGCTGCGCCAGGCCGGGGTGCTGATCCTCTCCTCGACCATCGTCATCTGGGGCCTGGTGTTCATCATCGGCCTCCAGTGCGGCATCGAGGGCGCCTATTTCAACCGCTCGCTCGGGGCTCCGGGATTCGCCGGGGCGTTCGCCGCCCTGTGCGACCTGCGCGAGCTGGTGCCGTACGCCTTCGGCTACATGATGGCGGCCAAGGTGGGGACGGGGATCGTGGCCGAGCTGGGGTCGATGCGCATCTCTGAGGAGATCGACGCCCTCGAGGTGATGGGCATCGACTCGCTCACCTTCCTCTGCGCCACGCGGATGCTGGCCGCCTGGCTCGTGCTGCCCTTCGTCTACGTGGCGGCGGTGGGGGCGGGGTTCGCGGCGAGCTACCTGGCCGTGGTCCAGCAGGTCCACGAGGTGTCCTCGGGGGGCTATCTGCTCATATTCTGGATGTTCCAGAACCCGCCGGACCTGGTGTTCAGCATCATCAAGGCGATGACCATGGCCACCGTGATCGTGCTCGTGGGCTGCTACTACGGCTACAACGCCGAGGGCGGCCCGGTGGGGGTGGGCCGGGCGACGGCCAAGTCGATGGTGGTCAACCTCGTCCTCGTTCACCTGATCGGCATGCTGGGGACGCAGGTGTTCTGGGGCGCCAATCCACGGGCCCCGATCGGCGGATGAAGGGAGTGGTGGGCTGATGGCCGTCGAGGCCGGGCCGGGAGGCGACGAATATCGCTGGCACACGGGGCTCAAGCGGCCGAGCGGGGCGGCGGACGCCGTCGAGTTCCGCGACGTGCACAAGGCGTTCGGGCGGGCCAAGATCCTCCGGGGCCTGAACCTCGGCCTGCCCGAGGGCAAGATCTCGATGATCCTCGGGCCGTCGGGGACGGGGAAGTCGGTGTGCATCAAGCACATGGTCGGCCTCCTCTTCCCGGATCAGGGCGACGTCGTCGTCCACGGTGAGTCGGTGCCGGCGATGAGCGACGACCAGCTGTTCGAGATGCGCAAGAAGTTCGGGGTTCTCTTCCAGGACGGGGCGCTGTTCGGCTCGATGAACGTCTTCGACAACACCGCCTTCCCGCTGCGCCACCACACCGACAAGGCCGAGGAGGAGATCCGGGAGATCGTCGCCCGCCGGCTGGCCGAGGTCGGCCTGACCAACGCCGGCGAGCGCATGCCCAACGAGCTCTCCGGGGGGATGCGCAAGCGGGCGGGGTTCGCCCGGGCGCTGGTCCTCGACCCGGACATCGTCCTCTTCGACGAGCCGGACTCGGGCCTTGACCCGGTGCGCACAGCGCTGCTCGGCGAGCTGATCCAGGAGATCCACCACGACATGATGGATGACTTCCGCCGGCGGGGAAAGCCGCACCTGCCGGCCTTCTGCCTGATCACCCACGACATCATGACCGCCCGCCGGGTGGCCGAGCACATCTCGGTCCTGTGGCGGGGGCGGATCGTCGAGTCGGGTCCGGCGCAGGAGCTCTTCGACTCGCCCAACGAGTTCGTGCGCCAGTTCCTGGCCGGGGAGTCGCAGGGTCCGCTGGGCATGGAGTAGGGCTCTACCCTCACCCGATGAAGCGCGCCGCTGCCCTGGCCGTCCGGCGGCCGCTCGCCGTCCTCGGCGTGGTCGGGATGCTGGCGGTGCTGGGAGCGGGGCTCGCCGTCGGTCTGCGGCCGAGCGCGGCGGCCGACACCCTGGTCGGACGTTCGAGCCCGAGCTTCCGGGCGACCGAGCGCTACGACCGGCTGTTCGGCGACGACGCGGTGGTCGTCCTCGTACGCGAGCAGCTGCAGGACCTGGTGCTGAGCGCGGACATCGGGCGGCTGCTCGGCCTCGAAGGATGCCTGTCGGGCAACCTCCCGCCGGGGGTGGTTCCGCACGGCGGCCCGCGGGGTCCGTGCGCGGAGATCGCCCGTGAGGGCTCGACGCTCCTGGTGTTCGGCCCGGCGACCTTCGTCAACGAGTCGGCGGGCGAGCTCGACGATCAGCTGGCCGGACGCCAGGCGGCGGAGCGGGCACGGGAGCGGGAGGCGGCGAACGCCGCCTACCGGCTGGCTCGGGCTCGCCGGGCGGGACCGGGGCAGGCGCGGGCCTTGGCGGCGCAGGCGGTCTCGCTGGTCCGCCTCGAGTTCATCCGAACGCTGCTGCCGCTGGCGGCGCAGTACAACCTGCTGCGGCCGCCGAGCCTCAACGACCCGGACTTCGTGCGGACGCTGGTCTTCGACCCGACGCAGCCCCTGGGGACGCCGAAGGCCCGCTTCTCATCGCTGTTCCCGGCCCGCGACGCGGCCGTGGTCCAGGTCCGCCTGCGAGCCGGCCTCTCGGAGGCCCGCCGCGCCCGGGCCATCGACCTCGTCCGCCGGGCGACGGCCATGGCCGACTGGCGCCTGGGCCACGGAGGGCGCTACTCGGTGACCGGGGTGCCGGTCATCGTCACCGACCTCGGGCGCTCGGTGAGCCGGGCGCTGGGCCTGCTGCTGGCGGCGTCGCTCATGGTCATGGCCGCCACCCTGGGGCTGGTGTTCAGGAGCCGTCCGCGCCTCCTGCCGCTCGCCGTGGCGCTGGCGGCGGCGGCCCTGACCTTCGGCGCCCTGGCCGTGTCGGGGGCCCGGCTGACCATGGCCTCGGTCGGGGTGCTGCCCGTGCTCATCGGCCTGGCCGTCGACTATGCGATCCAGTTTCAGTCGCGCTACGACGAGGTGCGACGGGGCGAGGGGCTCGAGGCGGCGGCGGCGATCGAGCGGGCGGTGCTGCTCGGTGGGCCGACCATCGCGGCGGCGGCGGCGGCCACCGCCGGCGGCTTCCTGGTGCTCGGGCTGCCGGTGATCGGCTCGCCGGTACCCATGGTCCGCGACTTCGGCCTGCTCCTGGTGGTAGGGGTGGGCCTGGCCTTCGTGTGCGCGTTGAGCGCCGGCTCGGCCGCCCTGGTCCTCCTCGGGCGGCGCCGGGCGCCGGCGCGGCCCGGCACCGAGCCCGGGGGCGGCCGGCGGCTACCGGGCGGGCGGGGAGTCGGGCGGGGGGCAGGGGCGGCGGTCCGGGCGGTGGGGGCGCGGCTGGGACCGTCGCTGAGGGGTGCGCGGGAGCTGGCGGCGGAGAACCGGCCGGTGCGGGCGCTGCGCGCACTCCTCGGGTCGGGCGCTCGTGGCGGGGCGGGGCGGCGGCTGGTCGGGCGGGCCGGGGCCGGAGCGCTCGGGGCGGCGATGGCGCGGCCGGGCCGGGTGCTCGGGGTGGCGGCGGCGCTGGCGGTGGTGGGATGGGGGGTGGGGACCCAGACCAGGGTCGAGTCGGACATCCAGAAGCTCGTGCCCCAGAGCCTCCCGGCCCTGCGCGACCTGGCCGTGCTCCAGGCCTCGACCCACGTCGGGGGCGAGATCGACGTGCTGGTCTCGGGAGCCGACCTGACCGAGCCGTCGGTCGTCGCCTGGATGACCGGCTACCAGGGGCGGATGGAGAAGCGCTTCGGCTACTCGGGGACGCGGGGCTGCGGGCGGGCGGTGCTATGCCCGGCGTTCTCCCTGCCCGACCTCTTCCAGACGGCGGGCAGCCGCCCGACCGGGGCCGACATCCGCGGGCTGCTGGGGGCGGTTCCGGCCTACTTCTCGCGCGAGGTGATCACCGCCGACCGCCGGTCGGCGACCCTGGCCTTCGGCATCCGCCTGATGGCCCTGGCCGAGCAGAAGCGCGTGATCGACGCCATGCGGGCGGCCCTCGACCCGCCGGCCGGGGTGCGGGCCGAGCTGGTCGGGCTGCCGGTGCTGGCCGCCGACGCCAACGCCCGGATCGCCTCGCCGTGGGGGCGCCTGGCCACCCTGGTGGCGGGGCTCCTGGCCGTGGGGTTGGTGCTGGCCGCGGGGCTGCGGAGCCTGCGCCGGGCGCTGGTCCCCCTCGTCCCCATCGTGCTGGCCACCGGGTGGTCGGCCCTGGTGCTGTTCGCCACCAGGGTGCCCCTGAACCCGATGTCGGTGACCCTGGGGGCGCTGGTGGTGGCCATCGCCACCGAGTTCAGCGTCCTCCTGGCCGAGCGCTACCGCCAGGAGCGGTCGGCGGGGCGGGATCCGAGCGCGGCGCTCGAGCGGACCTACCGGTCGACCGGGGCGGCGGTGCTCGCCTCGGGGGCGACGGCGATCGCCGGGTTCGGGGTCCTCGCCCTGTCTGACATCCGCATGCTGCGGGACTTCGGCCTGGTCACGGTGGTCGACCTGACGGTGGCGCTGGTCGGGGTGCTGGTCGCCCTCCCGGCGGTGCTCGTCCTGGCCGAGGGCCGGCCGGCTCTGCGCCGGGCGGGGGTCAAGGGCGCGCCCAGAGGGACGGGGGCGAGCGGGTCGCGCCGGGCGCTTGACCGCGCGGGCCCGGGGGGTCAGACTCGGGGGCATGGGCCGGCGTAGCCGCAAGCGCATGGCGGCCGACCGGGGATTGGAGGCGGGCGCGGGGGACCAGGCTCGGCGCCAGGGCGGGCGGACCGCGGCGGATGGCGCCGCCCCAGGCGTGGCCGAGGCCGAGGCCGGGTCTCGGCCGGCAGGAGGCATGGCGGCGGGTGCGGGTGCGGGCGCGGGCCCGACCGCCGAGGGGCGGCCGGGGCGCGCGCCGCGGGGAGCGGCGCCGGCGGCCCCGTGGTCGCCGTTCCCGCTGATCGAGCTGGCGATCCTCGTCGCCCTTGTGCTGATCGGCGTCGGCCTGGCCACTCACGGCGGGCGGGGAGGGGTGCTGGTCGCGTGCGGCCTTGGCCTGGTCACCGTGGCCACGCTCGAGCTGACGGTCCGCGAGCACTTCGCCGGCTACCGCTCCCATGCCTCGCTGCTCGCCGGGGCGGGGTCGGTGGCGTCGGCGGTGGTGCTCTACGCCTTCACCGAGCTGCCGCAGCCGGTCCCGCTGGCGGTCGCGGCGGCCGTCTTCGGCACGCTGTGGCGGCTGCTGCGGGGCGCCTACCGCCGGGCTTGCGCGAGCACCGGGGTCGAGCCGACCCCGGGCCCGACGGTTCCGGGTGGGCGGCGCGCGCGCCTGCGGTAGACCCGGTGCGGACCGCTCAGACCGGCTCGGAGTGCCCGCGGGCCCGCCGGGCGGGTCCGGCCGCCCAGGCCGGACCGGGCCGGACGGGACTCAGCGGCTGGCGCCGCTGAGCTCGAGTGGGGCGGAGTCGGCGGCCTGGTCGCAGCCGTCGAGCATGGCGGCGAGCTGTTCGGCGAGGCGGAGTCGCTGGCGATCGGTCATCGAGCCGATGGTCTTGGTCTCGGACATGGGCATGCCGGCGAGGCAGCGGCGGGTGCGGGTACGCCCCCAGCGCCGCTGGCTCATGAGGAGATCGGCGACCGCCATGCTGCGGGCCTCCCAGGGGGAGCGGAGGATCACCTCGGCGACGGACAGCTCGCCGTCGGCCACCCGCCGCTTGAGCTCCGCCCTGGCGAGGCGAACCTGGTTGGCGCGTTCGAGCGCGCGCATGTACTGGGGGCCGCGGAGCACCGTCGCAGTTGCATCCATTCCGTCCTCCAAGGGTGCCCGCCCCGGGGCGGACATTCTTATCGTGGTGAATTGTCGCGGCGCTCGCCACGGACAGGGGGAAGCCACGACCTGACCGGGTCGCGTCCTGCATGCATCGGCGGCTTCTCTGAAGGCCCCCCTCGGAAACCGTGTGCGGAGCGCTTGCCGAAGCTAGAACGGCGGGGCGCGGCGGTCAAACGCGGTGCCCGCTCAGAGCGGGGTTTTTCTCTCCACAATTTCTTGTGACAAAATTCACAAGGATTTGACGGGGGCGGGGGCGGGGAGGGGCCCGTGTTCGGCTTCGAACTTGAGCTTGACGTGCTCGAAGCAGGCGAGGGCGCGGTCGAGGACGGCGGCGTCGTGGGTGGCCATGACGCTGGTGCGCAGGAGGGCGCCGCCGGGGGGAACGGCGGGGTGGACGGCGACGTTGGTGAAGACTCCCTCGTCGTAGAGGGCGCGCCAGAGGACGGCGGCCTTCCAGTCGTCGCCGACGCGGACGGGGACGATGGGGGTGATGATCGACTCGGGTCCGCGGGCGGTGGTGACGGGCGAGGGTTCGACGACGCTGAAGCCGAGGTCGTGGAGGCCGCGGTTGAGGTGGCGGGCGTTCTCGAGGACGGCGGCGAGGAGGCGGCGGCCGTCGTCGGAGCGGATCACCCGCAGGGCGGCGAGGGCGGCGCCAACGGCGGCGGGGACGCCGGAGGCGGTGAAGAGGAAGGAGCGGCTCTGGATGCGCAGGTACTCGATGACGTCGGCGGGGCCGGCGAGGAAGCCACCGCAGGAGGCCAGCGACTTGGAGAAGGTGCCCATGCGCAGATCGACCTGGTCCTCGACGCCGAGGAGCTCGGCGGTGCCGGCGCCGCGGGGGCCGAGCACGCCGACGGCGTGGGCCTCGTCGACCATGAGGCGGGCGCCGAAGCGGCGGCTGAGGCTGGCGATCTCCCGGAGGGGAGCGATGTCGCCCTCCATGGAGAAGACGCCGTCGACGACGACCATCACGCCGCCGCCGTCGCCGGACGCGCGGTCGAGGGTGCGCTCGAGCTTGTCCATTCGGTTGTGGCGGTAGGCGCGGAGCTTGGCGCGGGAGAGGATGGCGCCGTCGAGGAGCGAGGCGTGGTCGCCGGAGTCGACGACGACGGTGTCGCCGGGGCCGAGGAGGGTGGCGAGGGCGCCGAGATTGGTCTGCTGGCCGGTGGTGAAGACGATGGCGTCCTCGGTACCCATCCAGTCGGCGAGCTCGCGCTCGAGGTCGAGGTGGAGGGCGGTGGTGCCGTTGAGCAGGCGCGAGCCGGTCAGGCCGGTCCCGTAGCGGGCGAGGGCGTCGTGGGCGCCCTTCATCACCCGCTCGTCGCCGGTGAGGCCGAGGTAGTTGTTGGAGCCGAGCATGATCCGGGGGCGGCCCTCCATCTCGACGATGGGCATCGCCGGGGAGGAGACCTCGCGGAAGTAGGGGAGGAGGCCGGCGTCACGGGTGGCGCGCATGAGCAGGACGCGCTCGTTGCCGCGGACCTTGGCGAAGACGTCGGTCGTTGTGTCGTCCATATAGGGTGCGGCGGGTGAGCCTGGAGGTCCGTCGCGTCGAGGACAAGCGCGATCTCAAGCGCTTCATCCGGCTGCCGTTCGAGCTCTATCGTAACGAGCCGCGATGGGTTCCCCCGCTGCGCTCCGAGGTGGCCAAGCGGCTGGACCGGGCGACCAACCCGTTCTTCGCCCACGCCGAGGCGCAGTACTTCCTGGCCTGGCGCGACGGGCGGGCGGTGGGCCGGATCAGCGCCCACGTCGATCGCCACTTCAACGAGTTCCAGCAGAACGCGTGGGGCCTGTGGGGGTTCTTCGAGTGCGAGGAGGACCCGGCGACGGCGGGGGCGCTGCTCGATGCGGCGGAGGGCTGGCTGGAGGCGCGGGGATGCGACCGGATGGTGGGGCCGATGGACTTCACCACCAACGACGAGTCGGGCCTGCTGATCGAGGGCCACGACCGGCCGGCGATCATCCTGGCGCCGTGGCAGCACCCGTACTACCAGGGCCTGATCGAGGGGGCGGGGCTGGTCAAGGCGATGGACCTGCTGATGTGGAGCCTCCATATCAGCGACCGCGAGCGGGTGCACCCGGCGATCTGGGAGGCGGCGGGGAAGGTGGAGAGCGAGCACGGGATCGTCTGCCGGCCGATGCGCAAGCGGGACCTCGAGGCGGAGGTCGTCCGCTTCCTCGAGGTGTACAACGCGGCGTGGGAGGACAACTGGGGAGCGGTGCCGCTGACCGCGGAGGAGGCGCTCCACTACGCCAAGGACCTGCGGCCGGTGCTCGACGAGAACTGGGCGATGATCGCCGAGCGGACGGACACCGGCGAGGTGGTGGGGGCGGCGCTGACCCTGCCCGACTTCAATCAGGTGCTCGTCCACCTCGATGGCCGCCTGCTTCCCTTCGGGTGGGCCAAGGCCTTGTACTGGAAGCGGAAGATCGACGCGGTGCGGGTGTTCGCCCTGGGGGTCAAACCGGAGTACCAGCACACAGGGGTGGCGGCTCGCTTCTACCAGATGCACTTCGAGGCGGCCGAGCGAACGCCGCAGAAGCACGGGGAGATGGGCTGGATCCTCGAGGTCAACAAGCCGATGAACCGGGCCATGGAGGGAATGGGCGGAGCGATCGTCCGCCGCTTCCGGATCTACGAGCGGGTGTTCGGCTGACCGGCGGCGGTACTAGACTTTGCGGTCATGGCCGACGCCCGCTCGCCGCAGCCTCCTCCATCGGAGGGCGCCGACCACTGGGAGGACGAGGACTTCGAGGTCGTCGACGCCCTGCCGGTGGTGGCCGAGGTTCGCCGCGTCGAGCCGATCCCCCCGCCGGCGGCGGTGGCGCTGGTCCAGGCGGCGGCGGTGGCGGCGACCGGCTTCGTGGCCGGGGTGGCGACGGCGGCGGTGCTCGGCCGCCGGCGCCAGCGTCGCCTGGGCGGGCCGGGGCCGGGACCGGGGCCGGCGCGGCCGCCGGCCGGGCGGCTCGAGGTGGTCTCGAGCCGTTCCTACCTGGTCGACGTGCACGTGCTCGAACGCCGGGGCTGAAGCGACGGACGCCGGTGCGCCGGGTGCCGGCGGGGGCCGGGACGGTGGCGCACGACCACCGCGGGGGTGGGGAGCGGTGTCGGGTGTGAGCCGGGCGGGCGGGGACTGCGAGCGGCGCCTCGAGGTTCGGCCGCGCTCGCCGGTGCGGCTTCCCGGCGCCGGGATGGACGGGGTGGCCCGCCGGCGGGGAGGGGTGCTCGAGCGCCTGCTCCACCCGGGGGGCGAGCCGGTGGTGGTGCGGGCGGCGCAGCCGGCGCCGGATCGGCTGGTGCTCGCGGCGCGGGGACCGAGCCGGGAGGCGTGCGAGCGGGGCCTCGAGCGGATGTGCTTCGCCCTCGGGGTGGACGACGACCTGGCGCCGTTCCACCGTCGCTTCCGCGATGACCCGGTGATCGGCCGGCTGATTCGGGCGGCGCCGTGGCTGCGCCCGATGCGCCGGCCCGAGCCGTTCGAGGCGCTGGCCTGGGCGGTGTGCGAGCAGCTGATCGAGTACGCCCGGGCGGCGGCCATCCAGCGGCGGATCGTGCGGCGCCTGGGCCGGCGCTGCCCGGTCAGCGGCCTGACCGACGTCCCGGCTCCGGCGGCGCTGGCGGCGGCGGCACCGGCCCTGCTCGAGTCGTTCGATCTCTCGGCGGGGCGGGCGCTGGCCCTGGTGGCGGTGTCCCGGGAGGTGGCCAGCGGCCGGGTCGACCTCCATTCGCCGCGGCCGCAGGACGGTTGGCGGCGCCTGCGGGCAACGCCGGGGATCGGGGCGTGGACGGTGGAGGTGCTGGCTCTGCACGGTCAGGGGCGCTGGGACCAGGTCCCGGCCGGGGACCTGGGGCTGCGCAAGGCGGTCGGGCGGATCGTGACCGGGGACCCGCGGGCGTGCGCGCCGACGGAGGCGGTGCGGGAGTTCTTCGCCCCCTACGCCCCCTATGGCGGCCTGGCCGCCACCTACGCCCTGCGCCACGGCGGCCCGGCGTCGGCGTCGGGGCCGGGGCCGGGGTCGGGGTCGGGGTGGGGCCCGGCTACTCCCCCTGCCCGGGGAGGAACTCGTCGGTCACCGCTCGGGCCGCGTCGTCGGGACGGGTGAGCAGCCCCTGGGCGAGCATCCACTGGCCGAACGTCCGCCAGGCGCGGGGGTCGACGAAGCCGTAGGGGCTGCCGGTGGGGGCGGGGTCGATGAGGGGGATGGCGGCGCGCAGGGAGGCGAGCTCGAAGCGCCCGCTCAGACCGGGGTTGGCGGCCACCAGCTGACGGGCGGCGGCGGCCGGGGAGGCGAGGGTGTTGCGGACCCCGATGGTCAGGGCCTGGAGGAAGGCGCGGAGGATGGGACCGCGGTTGCGGGCCTCGCTCTGGCGCACGACGAGGACGAGACGGTTGTAGGTGGGCACCCCGGCATCGTCGATCTTGATCAGGCTCGGCGGGTGGTGGGCGAGGCGCAGGCGCACGGCGTCGGTGGCCAGGGAGCCGAGGCTGGCCTGGACGCCCTTGCCGAGCAGGGGCCGGGCGAGGTCGCCGGGGACGGGGCGGCGGCGGACGCTGGCGGGGGCGACGCCGGCCCGGCGCAGGACGGCGTCGAGCTCGGCGGCGGCGAGCGGGGTCCCGTCGGTGGCCACCGTCTTGCCCTCGAGCTGGGTGACCTTGGTGGTGGACCGACCGGGGAGGGAGATGATCGCGGTGAGGGGTCCTTGGACGAGGGCGCCGATGGCGAGGAGCTGAGCGCCGTGGTCGCGGGCGGCGAGGAGGTCGGGCTCGGAGGCGACGGCCATGTCGACGGCGCCGGAGGCGAGCCGATCGAGCGGGGGGGAGGGCGAGGACATGATGGTGAGGTTGAGGCCGGCCCGGGTGAAGTCACCGCCGGTGATCGCGTCGTAGAGGGGGACCAGCGGGGCGCCGGGGGGGCCGTCGAGGGCGATCGAGAGGGTGGCCGGGGTGGCGGGGACGGCGAGCGTCTCCTTGCGCTCGCCGCAGCCGCCGAGGAGGCCGGCCAGGCCGAGCACGGCGAGGATGGGCCCGAGGAGGCGCAGCCGGCTCCCGACCGGCCTCATGTCCCGGCTCCCCACGGGGCCAGTCGGCGCTCGGCGGCGGTGAGGGCGGCGAAGAGGGCGACGGCGAGGGCGGCGAGGAGGGTGACGGCGGCGGCGGCGCGGGCGGTCTCGAGCTGGGGGATGGCCTGCTCGACGAGGAGGCCGAGGCCGTCGCTGGCTCCGCCTGCGTACTCGGCGAAGAAGGCGCCGATGAGCGAGAAGACGACGCCGACGCGGGCGCCGCTGAACAGGGCGGGGAGGGCGCTGGGGGCCTCGACCCGGACGAAGGTCTGCCAGCGCGAGGCGCCGAGGGTGGACATGAGCTTGAGCAGGTCGGGCTCGACGGCAGCCAGGCCGTCGAGGGTGGCGACGAGGATGGGGAAGAAGGAGACGAGGACGATGATGGCCAGCTTGGGGAGGAGCCCGAAGCCGAGCCAGGCGACGAGGAGCGGCGTCAGGAGAACGAGGGGGACGGCCTGCGAGGCGACGAGGAGGGGGTAGGCGGCTCGGCGCAGCAGGGGGCAGAAGTGGATGGCGGCGGCGAGGGCGGCGGCGAGGATGAGGGCGAGCGCCATCCCGGGGAGGACCTCGCCGGCGGTGACGGTGAAGTTCGACCAGAGCAGGGACCGGTCGGAGACCAGCGACCCGGCGATGGCGCTGGGGGCGGGGAGGATGAGGGGATCGATGGGCCCGAGGCGGACGTAGAGCTCCCAGGCGCCGAGGAGGAGGGCGGCGAGGACGAGGGCGGGCAGGGCGCCGGGGCCGCGACCGCGCAGGGGGCCGGCGTAGGCGCGGCGGGCGGTGGAGCCGGAGCTCATCGGAGGGAGTCGAGGGCCTGCTCGCGCAGGACGATCAGCCGGGGGTCGGTGGGGGAGCGGGGACGGGGAAGGGCGACCGGGAGCTCGGCGAGGACCCGGCCGGGACGGGCGCTGAGGACGAGGAGGCGATCGGCGAGGACGACGGCCTCCTCGACGTCGTGGGTGACCAGGAGCACGGTCCGCGGCTCGACCTGGAGGACCCCGTCCAGCCAGCCGCGGAGCTCGCTGCGGGTGATGGCGTCGAGGGCCCCGAAGGGCTCGTCGAGGCAGAGGACGGGGCGCCCGGAGAGGAGGGTGCGGGCGAAGGCGACCCGCTGGCGCATGCCGCCGGAGAGCTCGCGGGGACGGCGCTCCTCGAAGCCGGCGAGGCCGAGGGCGACCAGGGTGGAGGCGGCCAGGCGGCGGGCATCGGCGCGGGAGCGGCCGGCGAGGCGGAGGGCGAGCGCGGCGTTGTCGAGGGCGTCGAGCCAGGGGAGGAGGAGGTCGCGCTGGGGCATGAGCGCGGCCGGCTCGGCCCGGACCTCGCCGGCGTCGGGCTGCTGGAGGCCGCAGACCAGCTCGAGCAGGGTGGTCTTGCCGGCGCCGCTGGGCCCGACCACGGCGACGATCTCGCCGGGGGCGACGTCGAGGGAGAGGGAGTCGAGGGCGAGGAGGGGCGGGGCCCCGCGGCGGGGATAGCACCGGGTGACGCCGTGCAGGCGCACTGCCGATCGGCTGGCGCGGCGGCCCGCGGCGAGCGGGCTGCGCTCGCGCGGCTCGAGTCGCGTCTGCATCAGGCGGCTATCGTAGTCACACCCCGGCCGGTGGGGAATGCGCCCGCGCTGATCCGGGCCGCGGCGGCGGCTCAGTGGTGGTGGGGTGCGGTGAGGGCCTTGACGAAGTCCTCGAGCTGGCGGGTGGTCCAGCACTCGAAGGCGGTGCAGTGGCGGGCGTAGGTGGCGATGACCGAGTCGCCGTAGTTCCAGTAGAGGTGGGGCTCGGGGTTCAGCCAGTAGGTGCGTCCGGCCCGGGCGGCCACCCGGGCGAAGATCTCCTCGCCGGGGTCGCGGCCGTTGGTGCGGGCGTCGCCGAGGACGATGATCGTGGCCCGGGGATCGAGGTCGTCGTCGACCAGGGCGTCGAACTCGGCCCAGACCCGGCCGTAGTCGGTGTAGCCGGAGACGTCGGCCACGCCGGCGTTGCGGGCGATCGCCTCGCTGACGGCGGTGAAGCTCCGCTCGCGGGCGAAGACGTCGGTCACCTCGGAGATCCGCTCGATGAAGACGAAGGAGCGCATGCGCCGGAAGGAGTCGTGGAGGGCGTGCAGGACGGAGAGGAAGAACACCGAGGCCGAGGTCACGCTGGTGGAGACGTCGCAGAGGACGTAGATCTCGGGGCGCCGGGGACGGCGGGGGCGGTACTTGATGACCACGGGGACGCCGCCGGTCTCCAGCGACGCGCGCATGGTGCGGCGGACGTCGACGTGCTGGCGGCGGCGCTGCCCGCGGGCCTGGGTGCCGTGGGTGGCGAGGCGCCGCTTGAGCTGGGCGACGACCCGGTGGACGGCGGCGAGGTCCTGGAGGGGGCCGGTCGGCAGGGCACGGTCGAGCTCGTGGAGGGGCCGGGAGGGCGGGAGGGTGCGGGTGCGCTCGATCTGGGTGCGCTCGAGCTCGCGGCGGAGCATGGCCTCGAAGCGGCGGAGCTCCTCGCGGGGAACGCCGCGGTGGCGGGGGTCGGTGAGGGGGAGGTCGGGTTGGGGCTCGTGGCGAAGGCCGAGAGCCCGCCTGATCCGCTGGACGTCGACCCCGATCACCCCTGAGCCGTCGGCCGCGCGGGCGAAGGCGGCGATGGCCAGGCGGGCGAGGTCGCGCAGGAGGCCGTCCTCGCCGCTGCGCAGGGCGTCGGCGATCTGGGCGCGGAGGGCGTCGAGGTCGAGCTGGGCCGTCGGGTCGGGCCGGGTCGGGCCGTCGGGTGGCGCCTGGGCGTCGGCGTCGTGTTCGCGGACCCCCTCACGCAGGGCGGCGGCCTCGGCGGCGCGAAAGAAGAAGCGCTCGAAGGTGAGCTCGAAGATCCGGCGGTCCTCCTGGGACTTGGCGAGGGTGGCGGCGAGGCTCTCGCGGAACTCGTGCTGATCGTGCCAGTCGACCTCGCGCAGGACGGCGAAGGCATCGAGCAGCTCCGAGGTGCCGAGGGCGACCCCTTCGCGGCGGAGCTCCTCCCCGAACTCGAGCAGGCGGGCGGCGATTCCCGGTGGGGCGGGCTCGCCGCGGGCCGAGCGGGGGGCGGTCTCCCTAGACGGCAGCGGCATCGACCTGGTCGCCCGCGGCGAGCTTGAGCCCGACGCGCTCGGCGACGACGTCGAGGTCGGTGCGGTGCTTGACGATCACCGAGATCGTGTCGGTGAAGGTGGCGTGGTCGATGTCCTGGGCGCCGAGGAGCAGGAGGGCGCGGGCCCAGTCGATCGACTCGGCGATCGAGGGCGGCTTCTTGAGGTCGAGCTGGCGAACCACGCCGACCAGCTCGACGAGCTTGCGGGCGACGGTGAGGGGCAGGTCGGGGGCGTGGAGGCGGACGATGGCGAGTTCGTGCTCGAGGGCGGGATAATCGAGCCAGAGGTAGAGGCAGCGCCGCTTGAGGGCCTCGGTCAGCTCGCGGGAGTTGTTGGAGGTGAGCAGGACCACGGGGTGGGAGGTGGCCTCGATGCGGCCGAGCTCGGGGATGGTGATCTGGAAGTCGGAGAGGAGCTCGAGGAGCATGGCCTCGAACTCCTGGTCGGTCTTGTCGATCTCGTCGATGAGGAGGACCACCGGCTGGGGCGAGGAGATCGCGGTGAGCAGGGGCCGGGCGAGGAGGAACTCCGGGCCGAAGATGTCGTCGTGGACCTCGCTCCAGCCGGCGCTGTCGGCCTGGATGCGCAGCAACTGCTTGCGGTAGTTCCACTCGTAGAGGGCCTTGGCCTCGTCGAGCCCCTCGTAGCACTGGAGGCGGACGAGCTCCCGGTCGAGGTAGCGGGCCATCGACTTGGCGAGCTCGGTCTTGCCGACGCCGGCCGGGCCCTCGACGAGCACCGGCTTGCCGAGTCGGGCGGCGAGGAAGGCGACGAGGGCGGTCGACTCGGCGGGGAGGTAGCCGACCGAGCGCAGGCCGTCGGCGACCTCGGCGACCGACTCGGGCATCCCGTTGACCATCGGGCGAATGATAGGAAGTGGGGCATGCGGGTCTGCGGCTGATGGGCTGGGTGGTGTTGGGAGGCGTCCCGGCGGCGGGGCCGCTCGCCCTGTGCATGCTGGGCGGCTTCCTCATCGGGGCCGTCGGGCACCTCTACCGGTCGCGGGCGGCGATCGTCGTCGGCATCGTGGTGATCGCCCTGACCACGGCGGTGTTCGTGGCCACCACCGATCCGTCGCTCGGCGGTTAGGCCGGGGCCGAGGATGGGCAGAAGCGATGCAACTACGAGCAAGAGGAGGATGACCGATGGCTGACGACGTCGAGGACGAGGTGACTCCACCGCCGCAGGAGGCCGCCGCTCCGGCTGGTGGCCCGCCGCAGGAGGAGGCGGACGCCCCGCCGGATGGAGAGGAAGAGGCTCCGCCGGCCGACGAGAGCCCGGAGGATCACATCAAGCGGGCGATCGACGAAGCCGGCGGCGCCTGAAGCGCCCAGCCTGGCGGGCGCCGCCGGTCGCCGGGCTCAGTGCTCGCCGGGGCGCTCGGGTCGGCGCTCGCCTGGGCGGTCGGGTCGGCGCTCGCCGAACGGGTCGGGCTCACGCTCACCGAAGGGGTCGGGCCCAGGCTCGCCGAAGGGGTCGAGCCGGGACTGGTCGAACGGGTCGGGCCGGCGCGCGCCGCCGGGCGGGCGCCGGGCTCCGGGGGCGGGGGGCGGGGCCCTGCGGGTGCGGGGCTCGACGGGGGGATCGGGGTCGAAGGCCAGTTGCTCGGTCTCCTCGGCGGCGGGCGGCCCGGCACGGGGGGGGCGACCGTCGACGGGGTCGGCATCGCCGCCGGGGACGACCCGGGTCGCGTCCTCGTCGGCGGGGGGCGGGCCGGGCGGCGGCGGCGCAGGCGCCGGGTGGGGGCGCCTGATCGTCGGGTCCTCGCTGCGGGCGGGCTCGGGGCGGTGGGCGCCCCGCAGCCGGGAACCGGCGTAGGCGAGGCCGACGGCGCCGGCCATGGCCACGAAGATGCCCCACTGGAGCCCGATCACCGTGGTCAGCTGGGCGTTGCCGGTGGTGGCGGGCTTGTCGAGCATGCGGTAGAAGACGAGCAGGCCGGTCCAGACCCCGGCCACGAGGATCACCGATCCATCGCCGCCGGGGAGATGGAAGGCGCGGCGCTCGGCGCGGGCGAAGAGGAGCACGAGCACGCTGCTGGCCACGAGGAGGACGGCGGCCTCGACGAAGGAGAATGCGCCGAAGGCGCTGAGGCTGTAGCCGGCGGCGCGGGGTGACCCGCCGACCGACTCGACGACGCTCTTGCTGTACCAGGGGAGGAACATCGACGCCCAGAGGGCGAGCCCGGCAAGGGCGGCGAGGCGCTGCTCGGAGGCGAGGGCGTCCCAGGCGCGGCGCAGGCGGCGACCCGGCCCGGACGGTGCGCCGGGGCGCGTCTGGCTCGTCGCCATCGCTGCGATCGCTCAGGTGCGCACGGCGCCGGCGGCGCGCATGCGGTCGACGAGCAGCGCGGCGTCGGCCGTCGAGACCGTGCGCAGCTGTCCCTGGAAGGCGAGCTTCCAGTGCTCGCGCGGCCACTTGCCGATGTGCTCGAGCTCGTCGACGAGCGACTCGGCGGGGACCCAGCCGCCCTCGTCGAGCACGATCTCGGGGACGGTGGGAAGCCGCCAGGGGTAGAGGTCGGCGGCGCCGGGCTTGCCTGGCCACAGGGGGGTCCGGTCCTCGAAGAGCTCGCCGGTCACCTGGGCGCTGGCGGCGAAGGCCATGACGCGGGTGAGGTAGAAGACGATCCGGTCGCCGGGCTCCATCTCGAGCGCCTGGCGGCGGCGGCGCTCCTTGCACCCGATGAGGCGGAAGTCGTGCTCGCGGGTGACGGCGAAGTTCTCCGGCGACCCGGTCAGGATCCACGTCTTGGTGGCCATCACCGCGATGATACGCCGGGGCAGCCCCTCGTCCGGCGCCCAAGCCGCGGCCGCCGGAAACTCAGGAGATCGGTATGTCCTCGACGGCGACCTCGCGGCCGCGGCAGTCCTGCTCGAGGCGGACCACCGCCCAGTCGATCAAGGCCCCGAGGACGAGGAGGACCTGGCGGATGAGGTCGGTGACCTGCTGGTGGAGCTCGGGGGGAAGGGCTTCGCGGAGCAGCTCGAGCAGGCGGGCGAGGGCGGCGAGGTCGGCGGGCGCGCCGGCGTCGTCGGCCTGCTGCCAGCCGGCGGCGGGGATGTCCGGCCGGGACGTGCCGGGGGGCGGGGCGGGGGCCGGGGGGGCGGGGGCAGAGCCTGAGCGGGTGTCGCGGACGAGGCGCTCGGCCGCTTCGGTGGCTGAGCGGATGTGGTCGCGCAGGCCGGCCAGGGGATCGGCCTGGGTCACCGGACCCGCCCGTCGACGAAGCTGACCTCGAGGGCCCCGTCCTCGAAGGCGGCGCCGGTGGGGCGGAAGTCGCGCAGCCCGGGGGGGAGCATGATCGTCCGCTTGTGGCCGTCGACTCGCACCACGACCTCGAGGCCGATCTTCTTCAGGGAGATCTGCCCCTTCTCGGCGAGGGGCAGGTCGAGGCGCAGGGTGGCGGCGTGCTCGTCGACCTGGAGCTCATGGGCCAGGCGCTGGTGAAGCACGGCCGCGGGGTCGCAGCCGGCGAACACCGCGTCCCCGAGGCGGTCGAGCATGGCCGGCCCCTGGACCTCGGTCTCGAAGTAGGGGGCCTGGAGGACGGGCACGGGGGCGAACGCGGCCTCGACCCCGGCGAGCTGCTCCTGCTGGCGCTCGCGCCAGGCGGCGAAGTAGGGGCCGACGGTGGGCGGGAAGACGCGGTTGACGATCACCGCGTCGGTGAGGAACCCGTAGAGATTCAGGTAGGTGAAGGTCCGCCGGGACTCATCGGTGACCATCCGGTCGGGGTTGGTGACCAGGCGGATGGAGACCCGCCGGTGGTCGCGAAGGATGGCGTTCATGGCGATCAGGTTGGCGACCAGGCGGTTGACGTCCTCGAGGACGGCCTCGCCGGGGAGGGAGATGTCGAGCATCGCCCGGGCGATGGGTCGGGCGGCGGCGAGGAGCTGGTTCTGGGCCGGAAAGATCTTCTCGAGCCACCAGCGGGCGACGTCGGGGAAGGAGAGCAGGCGGAGGGTCTCGCCGGTGGGTGCGCAGTCGACGACGATCACCTGGTAGGCGTCGGATTCGTGATGGCGGCGGAGGGCGAGCAGGCTGAACAGCTCGTCGAGGCCGGGGGGGACGGTGAGCTCCTCGGCGGAGATGCGGTCGACCCCGCGCTCGATGAGGATGTCGCCGAGCCATCCCTGGACCGCTGACCAGTTGCGCTCGAGCTCCTCCTGGGCGGCGACCTCCTGACCCCAGAGGCACGCGCCGATCTGGGTCGGCTGGGGCCCGAGGCGGACGCCGAGGGAGTCGGAGAGGCTGTGGGCGGGATCGGTGGAGAGGACGATGGTGCGCAGGCCCTGGGCGGCGCATCGCCGGGCGGTGGCGGCGGCCACCGAGGTCTTGCCGACCCCGCCCTTGCCGGTGTAGAGGATGGTGCGCGCAGGCATGGACCCGGGCGAGTCTAGCCCTCCCCCGGCGCGGCGCCGGGTCCGCCGAGGCGCGGGGTGGCGGTGCTGGGCCGAGCGGCGTCAGCGGTGCTTGGCGGCGGGGGCGACGGTGACGGCGGCGCCCGCTGCCGCCGAGTTGCCGGCGAGATCGGTGGCGGACGCGCTCAGCCCGTACCTGCCGGGCTGGGCCGGATGCCAGACCACCATCCGGGTGCCGTGGCCGAGCTGCTCGGTCATCCGGTAGACCGTCTGCCCGGCGCGGCTGGCGGTGAGGGTGACCTCGGAGATCTTCGAGAGGGCGAGGCGCAGGCGCACCGGACGCCCGGCTCGGTCGGGTCCGGCGGCGGCGATGGCGATGGTCGGCGGCTGGTGGACGTAGGCGGTGAAGTGATCCGCCGTGGTGCAGTAGACATCCGGACTGGGAGCGGTGGCCGGCGGGGTCGGCCCGGTGGCCGGCGGCGTGGGCGGGGTCCCGCCCGAGGGCCCGGCGGCTGTGCCGGGGGGCGGCCCGGCGGAGGCGGCGGAGGCCTGGACGGTCGACCCGGGGAAGCGCAGGCGCTGGCAGAGGTGGGCGAGGAAGTCGCGCAGGAGGGTGTGGTAGCCGAGGTCGGACTCGGTCGACTGGTCGTAGAGCGACCAGGCCCCGGTGTCGTACTGGGGGACCTCGAGCCGGGCCTCGGCCTCGCCGGCGGCGAAGAGCGCCCGGCCGTCGTCGCTGTTGGCGAGGCCGGCGTAGTCGTGGAGCCCGACCAGGGCTTGGATGAACGCGTTGAGCACCCGCTCGCGGGGGGCGAAGCTGTAGATCAGGTAGTGGGCGCCGGCCGCGGTGGCCACCCGGACCCCCTCGGGAGGCGCCGCTTCGAACACGCCGAGCCCGGCGTGGGCGGCGTTGAAGTAGTCGGCCCGGGTGAAGCGGACGGCCGCCCGGGCGAGGACCTGGACCGCCGTCCCCTGGGCGAGGCCGCTGACCCAGGGGGGCGCGCCGCCGTCGAAGCGAAAGTCGTATTCCCAGGCGATGCCGCCGGCGCGCTGGGTGGCCAGGCCGAGCGCCTCGTCGAGCAGGGCGCGGAGCTCGCCGTCGTTGCCGCGGCCGCCGAGGAAGTACCCGTTGGCCTTGCCGAAGGTGCCGAGCCACTGGATCTCGATGCCCTGGCCGGCGTAGTACTCCCAGACGAGGCCGCTCCCGGCGAAGCCGACGCGCTGGCCGTCGCCGAGGAGCGGACCGGTCGTCCACCACTGGCGGTTGCGCTCGAGGGTGAGGACGAGCGCCGGCAGGCGCGACGGGGTGAGCATGCCGGCGGCGGCGATCCGCTCGAGGTTGGTGAGAACGGCGCCGAGCTCGACCCGCCGGGTCCCGCTCAGGCGCCCGAGGGAGCGCCGAGCGGCGAGCAGGCTCTGGCGGTAGCGGTCACGTGTGGGCCGGTCGATGGCACCGGAGGCGAGGAGCCGGTCGAGCTGGGCGGCGAAGCTGGGCGGCGGCGAGGCGGTGGACCGGGCGGCCCGCGCTCGGCCGCCCGGGGCGCGGGATCCGCCCGGACGGGAGGGCAGCTCGAGGGCGGGATCGCGGGGATCGCGGTGGCGCTCGACGACGCCGTGGTCGAGGACGAGCACGACCTGGTCGGCCGGGTGGGTGGGTCGCGCGTCCACCGCGGGGGCGGCGGCGAGGCCGCCGCTGCCGACGGCGGCGAGCGCGATCGCGATCCATCGCACCGGCCGATGGTACGACCGTCGGGGCGTGGAGGCTGCAGGTGCCGTTGCAGCCGGGGCCGAGGTCAACCGGCCTCGCGGCGTGCGCCCCGGTCGGCTCCGGCGCCCCGGCGGGGGAGGAGCCCTGAGCCGGTCCGGCGCCCGGCGGCGGCGGGCACCGCGGCCACTTGTGGCGCGCGGGCCTCGACCGGCGGTCCACGCGGGGGGCGGGGCCCGGGGGGAGGGCCGCGGGCCCCCGTCGGACGACCTCCTCGACCGGGTCGCCGAGGCGTCCTCGGGGGCTGATGGGGACATCCGCCAGCAGAGCCCCCGGCAGGGCTCCGGCGGGCCCACCTGGCGCCGCTCCCGCGACAAGCTTGCATCAAGGACCAGCAACGGCGGGGAATTTCGTCTGAATCTCCTGTATCCGGATCAGGTATTGCGGGGTTGCGGTCGCCAGTGGTTGGTGGTAGACCACGCAGGCAACTGCAGCGAGGAGAGTTACCTGCATGACCAGCCGTCAAAGTCTTGCCCACCAGTCGGGCGTTCCCGTCTCCAACGGCAGAGGTGCCCACCCATGTGCCTAGCAATACCTGGCCTGATCGTCGAAGTCGTCGATGTCGACAATCGCCTGGCCATGGTCGACGTGGCCGGCGTCCAGCGACGGGTCAACATCGGCCTGCTCGATGCCGACGGCACGGGCGTGGGCCCAGGGGACTGGGTCCTCATCCACGTCGGCTTCGCCCTCTCCCACATCGACGAGGAAGAGGCGCAGTCCACGCTCCGCCAGCTCATGGCCATGGGCGAGAGCTACGAGGAAGAGCTCGAGGCCCTCAAGGCGAGCGTGATCGACTGATGGAGCTCGAGGCACCGCTCGAGCGGTGCATCACCTGCAGCGACGAGGGACTCCCGATGCGGGTGGTCTCCCTCGCCGATGAAACCGGGCAGGCGGTCTGCGTCGACGAGTCGGGCGCCGACCAGTCCGTCGCCGTCGATCTACTTGAATCGGTCGCGATCGGCGACGACATCCTGGTGCACGCCGGGGTCGCCATCGCGCATATGGGAAGGTGCCGCGTATGAAATTCGTTGACGAGTATCGGGACGCCGAGCTGGGCCGCGCCGTCGCCGGCGAGATTCTCGCCACCGTCGAGGCGGGCCGCCATTACAAGCTGATGGAGGTCTGCGGCGGGCACACCCACTCGATCTACCGCTACGGGGTCGACGACCTCCTGCCGGAGAACGTCGAGCTCGTCCACGGACCGGGCTGTCCGGTCTGCGTCATCCCCATGGGCCGCCTCGACGACGCGATCTCGCTGGCCCATCAGCCGAACGTCATCTTCACCTGCTTCGGCGACATGCTCCGGGTGCCCGGCTCGCACGGCACCCTGCTCGACGCCAAGGCCGAAGGGGCCGACGTGCGGATGGTCTACTCGCCGCTCGACGCCCTGCGCATGGCGCGGGAGAACCCCGACCGCGACGTCATCTTCTTCGCCATCGGCTTCGAGACCACGGCGCCGTCGACGGCCCTGACCCTCAAGCGGGCGCGGGCCGACGGGATCAAGAACTTCTTCTGCATGTGCAACCACGTGATGATCCTCCCGCCGCTGCGGGCGCTCCTGGAGTCTCCGGATCTGCGCCTGGACGGCTTCATCGGGCCGGGTCACGTCTGCACCGTGGTCGGGGCCCGGCCGTTCGAGTTCATCCCGGTCGACTACAACAAGCCGATCGTCATCGCCGGCTTCGAGCCGCTCGACCTGCTCCAGGCCATCCAGATGATCCTCCTCCAGCTCAAGGAGGGCCGGTGCGAGGTGGAGAACCAATACGCTCGCGTGGTGCCCAACGACGGGAACCTCCGGGCCCTGGAGGTCATGTCCGAGGTGTTCGCCCTGCGACCCCACTTCGAGTGGCGCGGTCTCGGCTTCATCTCGCAGAGCGCCCTGAAGCTCTCGGACGCCTACGCCGACTTCGACGCCGAGCTCCGCTACAGCGTGCCCGGCGTCCGGGTCGCCGACCCCAAGGCCTGCCAGTGCGGCGAGGTGCTCAAGGGCGTCATCAAGCCATGGGAGTGCAAGGTGTTCGGAAGCGCCTGCACGCCGGAGCACGCCATCGGGACCTGCATGGTCTCGCCGGAGGGGGCCTGCGCCGCCTACTACAACTTCGGGCGCTTCGCCCGAGAGCGCGAGGTGGTCTGACTTTGTCAGGAGCGATCTCCGAGCGCGAGGCCAAGGTCCTCAACATCATCGAGACGGCGCGGGCCAAGCGGGCCCGCTTCCGCGACAAGCAGATCACCATGGCCCACGGCGCCGGTGGCAAGGCGACCCAGACCCTGATCGAGGGCCTGTTCGTCCCCGTCATGGGCACCGGCACCCTCGAGCAGATGGCCGATGCCGGCTCGGTGGAGATCGGCGGGGTCAAGCTGTCGATGACCACCGACAGCTTCGTCATCAAGCCACTCCGTTTCCCCGGCGGCTCGATCGGTGAGCTCGCGGTGAACGGGACGGTCAACGACCTGGCCATGAGCGGGGCCAGGCCGGTCGGGCTGACCCTCTCCCTGATCCTCGAGGAGGGCCTCGATTCCGAGGTGCTGCGCGAGGAGGTCGAGGCCATCGCCGCGGCCGCCCGGGAGGCCGGCGTCGAGATCCTCGGCGGCGACACCAAGGTGGTCGAGCGCGGCCACGCCGACGGGATGTTCATCTGCACCACCGGGATCGGCCACGTCGACTCCCGCGCCACCCTTTCCCCCGCCGGCCTCAAGCCGGGCGACCGGATCCTCGTGTCCGGGACGATTGCCGATCACGGCACGGCGATCATGCTTTCCCGCGGTGAGTTCGAACTCGATGCCCACATCGAGTCCGACACCTGCTCACTGTGGCCGGCCGCCGAGAGCCTGTTGGCGGCGGCCGGGCCCGAACTGCGCTGCATGCGGGACGCAACCCGCGGCGGCGTGGCCTCGGTGCTCAACGAGTTGGCCCGTGCCTCTGGCGTGGCCATCGTCGTGCGCGAGCGCGATGTGCCCATCAATCCCACGGTCGCGGCAGCCGCAGAGTTGCTCGGGATCGACCCGATGTACGTAGCAAACGAGGGAAAGTTCGTCGCGTTCGTCGCCCCGGAAGGGGTCGACGCCGCGCTGGCGGCTCTGCGCTCGGTCCCCGGTTGCGAAGCGGCAGCCGAGATTGGCGAGGTCCGGCGCGAGCCGCCGGGGATGGTGTTGGTTGAGACTAGTTTCGGCGGCAGACGGGTGATGGACCAGCTCGTTGGAGATCCGCTGCCGCGGATCTGTTGACCTGGAGAAGAGGAGTGTTAGATGGCAGTTGAATTTGCACCCGGCCAGCACGCCACAGAGCAGATCACTGCTCACATTCTGTGGATGACGGTGGGGCTCTCCTGCGAGGGCGACACCGTGGCCATGACGTCGGCGACGAACCCCAGCCTGGAGGACCTCATCCAGGGAATCATCCCCGGTATGCCTCAGCTGGTTATCCACAACCAGGTCGTGGCCTTCGAGGTCGGTGACGAGTACATCCAGGCGTGGTATGACGCCGAGGCTGGCAAGCTCGACCCGTTCGTGCTGATCATCGAGGGTTCGCTCGGCAACGAGCAGACCAGCGGCGACGGATTCTGGACCGGGTTCGGCATCAATGCGTCGACGGGTCAGCCGATCACCACCAACGAGTGGGTCGATCGCCTGGCGCCGAAGGCGGCTGCCGTTGTCGCCATCGGCACCTGCGCGACGTACGGCGGGATTCCCGCCATGAAGAACAACCCGACCGGCGCCATGGGCGTGCCGGACTACCTCGGTTGGAACTGGAAGTCGAAGGCCGGCCTGCCGGTCGTCTGCATCCCGGGTTGCCCGGCGCAGCCGGACAACATGACCGAGGCGCTGCTCTACCTGGCTCTCCACCTCGCCGGAATGGCGCCGGTGCCGGAGCTCGACGAGCAGCTGCGTCCGAAGTGGCTGTTCGGCCGGACCGTGCACGAGGGCTGCAACCGTGCTGCTTTCTACGAGCATGGCGACTTCGCCACCGAGTACGGCTCCGATCACCGTTGCATGGTGAAGCTGGGCTGCAAGGGCCCGGTCGTCAAGTGCAACGTTCCGATCCGCGGATGGCAGAGCGGTATCGGCGGCTGCCCGAACGTCGGCGGCATCTGCATGGCCTGCACGATGCCCGGATTCCCCGACAAGTACATGCCGTTCATGGACGAGGACAAGAACGCGAAGGCGTCCACGGCACTGGCCAAGTTCACCTATGGCCCGCTGCTGCGGTGGGGACGTCAGAACTCGATCAAGACCAAGGGCGACAAAGAGCCGGCCTGGCGCAAGCCCGGTCCGACCAACGACTCCGGCTACCAGAAGCGCTGGTAGTCGGTCTCACCGTCCCACGATCGAGCGCAATCGAAAGAGATTGAGGAGAAATAGATGGCAACAGTTCAGAGCCCCACGTCAGCAGGTGTGGTTGTCAAGGAGATGTCGTGGGATCCGATCACTCGGATCGTCGGCAGCCTCGGTATCCACACGGAGATCGACTTCACGAACCGTCAGGTGCTGAAGTGCTACAGCACCTCGATGATCTTCCGTGGATTCGACATCTTCATGAAGGGCATCGATCCGCGCGACACGCACTTCATCACCAGCCGGATCTGCGGCATCTGCGGTGACAACCACTGCACGGTGTCGTGCCTCAACCAGAACATGGCGTACGGCGTGAAGCCGCCGAAGCTCGGCGACTACGCGTTCAACCTGGCCGAGTCCGCGGACTACATGTTCGACCACGCGATCTTCAACGACTGCATGGCGAACGTCGACTTCTGCGAGCAGATGGTCAAGGACACGAACCCGAGCGTCCTCGCCCAGGCGGAGAACACCCCGTCGCCCCACAGCGACATCCACGGGTACAAGACGATCGCCGACATCATGCGGGCGTTGAACCCGTTCACGGGGAGCTTCTACCTCGAGACGCTGCAGGTCGCCCGCTACACCCGCGAGATGTACTGCCTGTTCGGCGGTCGTCACACGCACCCCTCGACGATCATGCCGGGTGGTTGCA